>JABUEY010000043.1 GCA_013314815.1 Syntrophobacteraceae bacterium | reverse complement strand
TGCATTCCGTGAATGGAGTCAGAAACCGGTTCGGGGGTGCGGCACGGGCACGCCCCGCAGATCCCGAGTTCCACCCCCTGCTGGAAAGGCTGCAAAGGCTTCAGACCTCGGGGGCTATCGGTCTGCGTGTTCAGAAAACGAATGAGAAGGAAGCTACGCTCATGACTTTACGCGGCCGGGTGGATGAAGCCATCGAAAAGGACAGTGTTGACGTGCGGAAAATGCTGGGCCTCGACCCGTCAGCGCAGGAATTCTCCGTCGTGTACGCGTCCGTAGCCAAGAACGACCGGGAGTTGGCCATTCTCAGCCGTTCCATCCTCGAGATCATTATCGACCTTGCTTCCTATATCGATGTCCCGGATGTTCATGTGCAGGAGAAACGAGTGAACCCGACACCCATGGAGGAAGTCCCGCCAGGAGTTACCTTGATCCCCCTGATGCGAATTCACAGCTCCAGGGAAAAACCCGTCGATGCATTCGTCGCGGTGCCCTACCGGACCCACTGGTTCTGGATCGATGACCGGGACCTGCCTTCGAAGCGCATGTTTTCGTTTCTCATGTTCATCTTCACCCTCGTGGAAACCGGCGGCAAGGAGGGAGCACCGATCGTGACAATCCCTGCGGGATAGATCACCGACCCAGGTCGAACCTGGCTGCCGGCCCGGGTTCATGTCCTTCCCGCATCAGCATCTATAGAGGCTTGTTCTTTGCTTCCGCCTGCTTCAGAGCCTTCTCCTCGTCAGCCTGCACAATGGCGGCAGCGGCGGCACCGGCCGCTTCGAGCGTATTCGGGGTGACGGCACTCGAGCCGGATGTGGGCTGCGGAGGCAGGTAGACGGTGACATTTCGATGGGCGAACTCGATTCCCTGCTCCTTGAAAGCCTCCCGGAGGCGTTGATAGACCTGGCGCCTGACGACAAACTGTTCCCCGGGAATGCACTTGAACTTAACCCGCATGATCATCGCCGAGTCATCCATGGTGCGCACCCCAGATGACTTGATATCGCTCAAAAGGACCCTGCTGTACTCTTCATCCTGCCTCATTGCCTTATTGATCTTTTTGATAATTTTCCTGATGATCTCCGGGTCTGTATCGAATCGGACCCGAATGTCGAGCTTTTCGATTCCCGGCGAGGAGAGGACGCTGAACGAGACAATCACAAGAAGGACAATGTACATCCCTGTCGAGCCTTTGTGCATGGCCAACAGCTCTTTGCATACATCATGGCAGGCAGAGCAAACGGTATGCTGTACGTCGGGCAACATCGAATCCGGTACAGCGGGCAGGGCATCGCAAACAGGGTGTGGTCGAAGAATTTACCAGGAAATATGGAGCAAGAATGATATGCCGCCATCTGCCCTTGGACTGGATTCGCGCTTTCGTAGGAATGATATTGTGATACCATAGTCCGACTATTGGACCAAAGTCCAATAGCTCAGCCCCGTATCGTTTTCGTATCATTTCGAATCACTTGGGCCTGAGGATTCTTTTCCGAGTATATCCTTAGCCTATGTTTCGCATCCAAGTCGGCAAGACGCAAGATTTTGCCTTCGACACCAGGTATCGACACAAACGAAGGCGAGCAACCCATGTTCAATGGATAAGACCTATGGAATCTATCCTGCTGGTTGACGATCAGCCGGCCAACCTTCAAGTGCTTCTGCAGATGCTGGAAGGTGTGGGCTGCAAGCTGTTGGTCGCGAAGAGCGGAGAGGCGGCGTTGACGATCGTGCAAAAAGCTCGCCCGGACCTCATTCTTCTGGACATCATGATGCCGGGAATCGATGGCTACGAGGTCTGCCGACGCGTAAAAGCGAATCCAGGCACGGAAAAGATTCCCATTATCTTCCTCTCCTCCCTGGATGAAACCTCGGACAAAGTGCGCGGGCTGCAACTGGGAGCGGTGGACTATGTGACCAAGCCGTTCCAGCCTGAGGAGGTGATCGCCCGTGTCAACACACATCTCACTGTCCACCGGCTGAGTCGTGAGGTGCAGAAGCGAAGAGATGAACTACAGCATGAACTGCAGGTCGTTTCAAGGCTCCAGCACAACCTTCTGCCCGATCACCTGCCGCAACTCGACGGGCTGAGGCTGGCTGTACATTATGAAACCAGTCGGTATGCCGGCGGCGATTACTACGACGTCGCGCAACTGTCGAACGGTCGGCTGGGTGTTCTGGTGGCCGATGCCGAAGGGCACAGCGCACCTGCGACGGTCATGATGGCCATGACCTGTGCCTTGTTTCGGTCGTGCTCCAACCGCATCGAAGAGCCGGACCGGTTGCTTTCCTTCATCAACGAGAACCTCTGTAAAGTGAACAAGGAAAGCTTCGTCACGGCAATCTACGGTGTTTACGACCCCCGCCGCAGATCTCTGCGAATCTCCCGCGCCGGACATACGCTTCCTATCCTTTACAGGTCCTCTGCGAAAGAAGCGATTGAAGTACCCTGCGATGGCGTGCTCGCGATGGGATGTGACACCTATCTCCAAGTGCCGGTTACCGAAATCGCGCTCTCGCCAGGAGATCGGCTGCTCCTGTACACGGATGGTGTTACCGAACGATTCAATGCGCAGGAGGAACTTTACGGGAAGAGGCGCCTGTTACGGCAAATGGAAACCGCCGCGACCAATGACCCGGCCATACTCGTCCAGGAGATCATCCAGGACCTCGAACGGTTTGCCGGGAATCATCCGGCCGACGACGATCAGGCAATGCTGCTTATCGTTGCCGAATAGTCGAACTGTGGGCAGAGAGACACTGTTATCCTTCATCGGGACTCCAAAGAGCCTGGGGACACCGGACAATAATGGAGCGCACTGCTTTGGAACCAACCAGGGAGCCTAAAGTGAACGGGGCCCATAAAGAAAAGCAGGGCCAGAGAGACAGATCGGGTACTCTCGGGATATCGCCTATTTCATTGGCCGACCTGCTCGATTCCGAGCAGCTGAATACGATCCTCGATCACTTCTGCAACGCCGCAGGAGTGGCCTCGGCAATCATCGATCTAAAGGGCAATGTCCTGGCTGCCGCACGCTGGCAGCGCATCTGTACCGATTTTCACCGCGCCGCCAGAAAGACCTGCGCACGCTGCATTGAATCCGATACCGAGCTTGCTGCGAATCTCCAGGAAGGGAAGTCCTTTTCCATCTATCGCTGCAAGAACGGCATGATCGATGCGGCTTCGCCGATCATCATCGATGGCCAGCACGTGGCCAATGTCTTTGTCGGCCAGTTCCTGACAGGCGAACCCGACAGGGCGGCTTTCCTGAGGCAGGCTGAAGAATCCGGCTTCGATCCGGAAGAATATATGCGAGCCCTTGATGAAGTCCCCGTCGTTCCAGAAGAAAAACTGCCCGCTATTCTTGGTTTCGTGACCGCTTTTGCGCATCTCGCGGCCTCGCTCAGCCTCGAGCGGATCAGAGCCCTCGAAGCAGAAAGGTTCAGCAGGCATCGTGCCGAAGAAGCTGAACGGGCCAAAGCGGAACTGACACGTTACCGGACTCACCTGGAAAACCTGGTTGCAGAGCGGGCGGGAGAACTGAAACAAAGCGAAGAGCGACTTCAGCTCATCCTTCAATCGGTAGGGGAAGGTATTTTCGGCACAGATGCCCAAGGCCGATGCAGCTTCGTCAATCAAGCGGCACTGGAGATGCTCGGCTACGCTCGAGAGGAAATTCTCGGCTGGCCCGTGCACGAATTGATCCATCATTCGCACGCTGACGGGACACCGTATGAGCAGCAGAGTTGCCCGATGTATCATTCCTTTGCCCAAGGCACGGCCAGTTACTGTGAGGACGAGGTGCTGTGGCGCAAGGACGGTTCGTCTTTTGACGTCGCCTACACCAGTGTTCCGATGCGCAAAGGCGATGCACTTGTTGGCGCCGTCGTGGTGTTCCGAGACGTCACCGAACGCAAAAGAGTTGACGATGCCCTGCAGGAAAGGGAATATCGGCTCAAGACCATCCTGACGACTTCGAAGGAAGGTTTCTGGGGGATCGACAACGACGGGAGGACGGTGGCTGTCAACGACGCCATGTGCGCCATTCTCGGCAGATCTCAAGAGGAACTCGTGGGCAGGACGGTATTTGAGTTTCTCGATGAGGAAAATCTTGCCATCATGCGGGAGCAATTGAAACGCAGAGCTGAGGGCGAAACCAGTTCTTACGAGGTCGCAGTCAGCCGGCCCGACGGTTCGAATGTACCGTGCCTTTTCCACGCAACCCCTTTTTACGACAAAGCCGGAGTCAAAACCGGCTCCTTCGCCATGGTCACCGACATCACCGATCGCAAGAGGATGGAGGAAGAACTCGTCGCGGCACGGGACAGGGCGGAGGCCGCCACACGCGCAAAAGGCGACTTCCTGGCCAACATGAGCCACGAGATCCGAACGCCCATGAACGCCATCCTGGGGATGACACATTTGGCGCTCAAGACGGATCTGACGCCGAAGCAGAAAGACTATCTCGAGAAGATCCACGTTTCCGCCAATTCCCTTCTGGGCATCATCAATGACATTCTGGATTTTTCCAAGATCGAGGCTGGAAAGCTGGATATCGAGTCAGTCGGGTTCAATCTGGATGGAGTCCTGGAAAATCTGGCCACTCTGGTGACGGTCAAGGCCCAGGAGAAGGAAGCGTTGGAGGTGCTGTTCAGAACCGATCCTCATGTGCCGCGCACACTGGTGGGAGATCCCCTCCGGTTGGGACAGGTTCTCGTCAACCTGGCAAACAACGCCGTCAAGTTCACCGAGCAAGGCGAAATCGTGGTCTCCACGGAATTGGTCAGCCTGGGGGAAAAAACCGCGGAAGTCAAATTCAGCGTGCGGGATACCGGGATCGGGTTGACCCGGGATCAGACAGAGCGGTTATTCACCTCTTTCAGCCAGGCGGATACCTCCATCACTCGCAAGTATGGCGGGACCGGACTGGGCCTGGCCATCAGCAAGCGGTTGGTGGAGATGATGGGCGGCAGGATCTGGGTGGAGAGCACGCCCGGGGTTGGGAGCACTTTCTTCTTTACTGCGTTCTTCGGCATCGGCTGCGAAGAAGCTGCGCTCCGCCATGTTCCTCCACCCGATCTGAGAGGCATAAGAGCACTGGTTGTGGATGACAACCTTACATCACGGGAGATTTTCCAGGGCATGCTGGAATCTTTTTCCTTCGAGGTCACCCTGGCGGCTTCCGGCGAGGAAGGGCTGGAGGAGATCGAAAAATCCATCGCCAGCCGGCCCTACGACTTGGTGGTCATGGATTGGAAGATGCCGGGTATCGATGGCATCGAGACCTCGAAGAGGATCAAGAATGATTCAAGACTGACCCGCGTCCCCGCAATTGTTTTGGTCACCGCCTACGGACGGGAAGAGATCATGTATCAGGCGGAGGCGGTCGGGCTGGACGGCTTCTTGATCAAACCCGTAAGCCCGTCGGTGATGTTCGATACCATCATGCAGGCGTTGGCCAAAGACACTCCTGGGGAACTGATGTCTGCCACAGGGAAAAAGCAGGCTTCAAGAATGATGAAGGGCCTGGAAGGCGCGCGGGTGCTGCTTGTCGAGGACAACGAGATCAACCAGCAGGTGGCGATGGAAATCCTTGCCGACGCCGGCCTTATCGTATCGGTGGCCAATAACGGCCAGGAAGCCGTGGATGCCGTTTCTACAAATCATTTCGATGCTGTCCTGATGGACGTGCAGATGCCCGTGATGGACGGCTACACGGCGACCCGGACCATCCGTCGAGATCCGCGGTTCAAGACCCTGCCCATCATCGCCATGACGGCGCACGCCATGGCGGGAGACCAGGAGAAAAGCACCGCGGCCGGTATGAACGATCATGTCACCAAACCTATCGACCCTGTACACCTCCTGGAAACCCTGGCAAGATGGATTTCACCCAGGAAGATCCTCCTTGGGCAAGAGCAGGTGCCGGAGACACTTCCTCGGGAATTCTCCGCTGAAAGGGGCATGAGGTCCGTCGAGACAGCCGCGGCGGAGCAGCCATTTCCAGTTTCTCTTGAGGGATTTGACCTTACCGAAGGGCTGCAGCGCCTGCGTGGCAATGATACCCTGTACCGAAAGCTGCTGTTGAATTTTGCCACCAGGTACACTCGGACGGCCGGGGACATCCACCAGGCCCTGGACGCCAGGGATTACCTCAAGGCCCACGGGTTGATCCACGACCTCAAGGGACTCGCCGGCAACCTGGGGGCGGTTCATCTGCAGGCCGCAGCCGCGGAACTGGAGAAACTGGTCAAGCATGCGGACGTGAAGGCTCCTCCTTCCTCCGAAAGATTAAGCAGCACATTTGCCACCTTTGAAGCGCTGCTCGACCAGGCGCTCCGATCGGC
This sequence comes from Syntrophobacteraceae bacterium, assembly GCA_013314815.1. Taxonomy (GTDB): domain Bacteria; phylum Desulfobacterota; class Syntrophobacteria; order Syntrophobacterales; family Syntrophobacteraceae; genus JABUEY01. Next base: position 23,523 of record JABUEY010000043.1, on the reverse strand, counting down.
CCGATCCCTGGAACCTCTTGAGAGAAGACCAATCTGCGTTCCTTCGCCGGAACCTGGGCGGAGACTGCCGCCCGATCTGGCGAGAGAGGCTGCAGAGCGCCTGCGGGAAGCAGCCGAAATGGGAGATGTGTCAGGGCTCACAGCCATTGCCGACGAGATGGCTTCCAGATCCAAAGACTTTGCCCCTTACCGGAGCAGAATCATCCAACTGGCCGACGATTTTGATTTCGACGGCATCCTTGCGTTGGCAAAGGATCTGGAAGCAGTATCAGAGTAATTTTTCTCCTGAAACCATTGGCAAGTGGAAAAGAACGGAGATCTTGTTCTCGAGGAGCACCCAGAGATGACGGCGGAGCTGAGTCCAGTGATTGAGGAGCCTGCGGCAGGGTCCAGGATCCTGTTGGTCGATGACAACACCGACAATCTGCGGGTGCTGCGCGAGTCTCTCCAAGGGCTGGGCTGCAGCATACTGGTGGCCAAGAGCGGCATCAGCGCTCTCACGATCGTGAAAAGAGCCCACCCGGACCTGATCCTGCTCGACATTACGATGCCGGGAATGGACGGCTACGAGGTTTGTCGCCGTCTGAAGGAGGATGAAGCCACACGACATATCCCTGTATTGCTCTTGACCGGACTGGCGGATGCCGAAGACGAAGCCAGGGGATTGGACCTGGGAGCAATGGATTACATCACCAAACCGATTCGCCCCGGGCTCGTTCGCGCCCGGGTCTGCAATCATCTGGAATTGAAACGATACCAGAACCACCTGGGAGAGATGGTCAAGACACGAACCCAGGAACTTCCATTGACCCAGACTTTTGTGACGAACTGGATGATGCCACCATTGAGTTGCTCTACCTTTCAGCGCCATTGCACGACATCGGCAAGGTGGCGGTGAGCGACGATGTCTTACTCAAAGCCTGGCCACCCGACGGTGATGAGTTCGAAAGGATGAAGAAACACACTCTTTACGGCCACGAGGCATTGCGAATCACCGAACAAAAACTGGGCAAAAGCCATTTCCTGCACCATGCCCGCGAAATCGCTTACACGCACCATGAAAAATGGGACGGATCGGGATATCCCAATGGGTTGAAAGGGGATGCCATCCCAGTCTCCGGCTGGTCGAGGACAATTCCATCAACCGGGAGATCATGTTCAACCAGCTGACATCGAGCGCCTGCAGCGTCGACGTCGCTTCTAACGGCCGCGAGGCCCTCAGGAAATATCGCACAGGCAGTTACAATCTCATTCTCACGGACATTGAGATGCCAGGAATGGATGGCTATGAATTGACAGCGACAATTCGCCGTCTTGAAGTCGGCACTGGAGACTCGACGCTGATCCTGGCCATCACTGCGAGCGAGTTCGATCTGAGCAGCGATGTGGCGAAGGCACGCGGCTTCGACGGGCACATGTTGAAACCTTTGAGCCTGGCCGGACTGGAGAAGAAGCTTTCAGATCTTCGGCACTTTCGTCGCCGCAAATTGCCCGCGGATCAAGCGCTTTGCCGGGGTTCGGCCTTACGCCCGTAAGAACACCGCATTGGTGCTTCCACGCTTGAACATCTGGAGTCTGTTGAAGCGAAACCGCACAAACGGAACGCTGACCACCAGGGGCGCAATCACGAATGAATGCTATTCACAACCTGATGAATCGTTACAGCAGACGGCGTTTCGCCTGCCTTTTTTTTTCATTGCTGATTACCACGGTAGCCGCACCGGTGTCCGGGGCGACGGGGATCAGCATAAGATTGATGGAGGCCTTGCTGGCGATCAACATCCTGTCGGCGGTTCTGATCATGCTGTTCAGTTCCGGGAGGTATGTGGGCCTGGGACTTCTGGGAATGGTTCTCGCCGCGAGGGGCGGTCATGCCCTTCTGGGTTACGAACCGCTCCTGGCGACAAGCCAGGGGACCGGCGCGGCAATCTGCATGATATCGGCCTGCATCATGCTCCGTTTCATACTGAGTGAAGGATCTGTGAGCTCCGAGCGCATCTTCGCCGCACTCAACGTGTACCTTCTCGTCGGCATCATGTGCGGCCTGCTCTTCTGCATCCTGGAGGAAGAGTGGCCGGGGTCCTTTTCCTACCAGGGTTCGTCTCTCCATGAAAGCAAGGAGAACACGCTGGCCCATACGATCTACTTCAGCTTCGTGACCCTGGGGACTCTGGGCTATGGCGACATCATACCTGTCGGCGGCCCAGCACGTGCGCTGGCAGTGACCGAAGCCATATGCGGTCAGATGTATCTGGTCGTGGTGGTAGCGCGTCTGGTCAGTCTCTATAAAGGGAGAACGGACGGGAACGATATGGAGGAAAGGCACCGAATCACCCACACAGATGTGCGATTGGAGATGAATGACTCCTCCCTGTTACCCACTTCGAGCCACAGCGAGAAATCTTCCGGTTCCTCATCGGCTCCATGAGGATTTGCCCGCTGAACAGGGAAGTTTGTCCTGATGGAGCGGCCCTCGCAGTGTTCGTGCAATCGCTCCCCTTTGTTAGACCAAAGTCCAATATCGTTTTCTCTTGATTCCGGCTACTAGTCCTGCTGTGAGCCGGAAAGTTGCGAAACACGGGTTGGTCCCCCAGAGTCGCAGAGCCGTGTCGTCAGCCATGTTTTTTGAGTCCCCGGCCTTCCATCATATGCAAAAAAGCGTCGAGTCTTATCATAGAATGTCAACTCTTCAGACCAGAAATGCTCAGGAGTGAACATATGCAAGGCAAAAAACGACTCGAAGTCCCACGTTGGCAAAGTCTATGCGGCCTGCTTCGGCTGTCTCTCACACGGAATACCTTCTTCGTGGTTCTTCCGGCTGCCGCCTTGTTCATCCTCATTGTCGGGCTGAAGGAGACTGTGCCGGCGCAGACACAGACGGCTCCAGTCCCGGAAGTCGAAGTCATGCCGGTCGTGCAGAAAGATGTGCCTGTCTATTCTGAATGGGTCGGCACCACCGAAGGCCTGGTGAACGCCAATATTCGCGCACAGGTTACCGGATATCTGTTCAAGCAGGTCTACAAGGAGGGCCAATCGGTAAAGAAGAACGATCTTCTGTTCGAGATCGATCCAAGGACGTTCCAAGCGGCACTGGACCGGGCAGAAGCACAACTGGCCATCGCCAGGGCACGATTAGGAAAAACCGAGCTGGATGTGAAACGCTACAGGCCACTCGCCAAGGAGAGCGCCATCAGCCAGCAGGAACTCGATGACGCCGTCCAGGCCAATCTTGCCGCCAAGGCGGGAGTGCAGGCAGCGCAGGCGGAAGTCGAACAGGCCAAGCTGAGTCTTGGCTTCACGAAGATCACTTCACCCGTGGATGGCATTGCCGGCAGCGCCAACGCCCAGATTGGAGATCTCGTCGGTCCGACGCAGACCGGGGAACTGACCACCGTTTCCACGGTGGACCCCATCAAGGTCTACTTCCCCATCAGCGAACAGGAATACATGGCGCTGGCCCGCGAGGCTGCCAAAGCCGGGTCCAAAGCCGATTCCGAACGCAGTGAACTGGAGCTTATCCTGGCTGACGGCAGTGTTCATCCTGAAAAGGGGGAGTTCTCGTTTGCCGAGCGGCAAGTGGACGTTAAGACCGGCACGATCCGCATTGCGGCCCTTTTCCCCAATCCCGGGAACCTCCTGCGCCCGGGCCAGTACGCTCGGGTGCGCGCCGTCCTGACGACCACCAAAGGCGCCTTGATGATCCCCCAGAGGGCCGTCATGGAGCTTCAAGGGAACTACCAGGTAGCGGTGGTGGGTGCAGATAACAAGGTCAACATCAGGCCCATCAAGACCGGAGAACGAGTGGGCAACCTGTGGGTCATCACCAGCGGGTTACAGGCGGGTGAACGTGTGGTCGTGGAAGGACTCCAGAAGGTAAAGGAAGGCATGGTCGTCAACCCCAAAGTCGTGGAAGCGAAATCAAGCCCTCGGTCGGTTTCTTCACCTGCGCCCGAGGCAAAGCCCGCACCAACTCAGGCTCCCAAGAAGGAGTAAGATCCATGGCCAGATTTTTCATCAATCGCCCCATCGTAGCCATGGTGATTTCCATCCTGATGGTCATTATCGGCCTCGTGGCGATGTCGGGCCTGCCCATTGCGCAGTTTCCCAATATCGTCCCTCCGGAAATCCAGGTCAAGACCACCTACACCGGTGCCGATGCCGTCACCGTCGAACAGTCTGTTGCGACCCCCATCGAGCAGCAGATGTCCGGTGTGGACAACATGAACTACATGTACTCTCTCAATTCCAACGATGGGCAGATGACTCTTCGCGTCAACTTCGACGTGAAAACCGACCCCAACACCGACCAGATTCTGGCACAGATGCGCCAGGGACAGGCGGAGTCACAGCTGCCTTCAGACGTTCGTGACTATGGTGTCACGGTGCAGAAGTCCACTTCAGCGCCGCTCATCATGTTCGCTCTCTATTCACCCAACGGTACCTATGACGGCACCTTTCTTGCCAACTACTCCTATATCAACATCAACGACCAGATGACCCGCGTCCCCGGGATCGCCAGCGTCACGATCTTCGGGGCGGGCCAGTATTCCATGCGCTTCTGGGTGCGGCCCGACCGGCTGGCCTCCCTCAACATCACCATCCCGGAAATTGTCAACGCCATCAAGACACAAAACACGGTGAACCCCGCAGGCCAGATCGGCGCGGAGCCGGTGCCGCAGGGGCAGGAATTCACCTACGCGGTCCGTGCCCAGGGGCGCCTGGAAAGAGAGGAGGAATTCGCGGAAATCATCGTCCGCGCGCAACCGGACGGGTCCTTTGTGCGCCTGAAGGACGTTGCCCGGATCGAACTGGGATCTCAGACCTATAACCTCATCGGTCGCCTTAACGGCAAGCCGGCAGCCCTCATTGCGCTCTACCAGCTGCCCGGGTCCAACGCCATCGATGCCGCGGACGGTGCCAAGCAGCTCATGGAGCGTATCAAAGAGAGCTTCCCCGAGGATCTCGACTATGCTGTGGCTCTCGACACAACACTGGCTGTCACCGAGGGGATGAAAGAGATTCAGCAAACCCTCATCGAAGCCCTGGTGCTGGTCATTCTCGTGGTGTTCCTCTTTCTGCAGGGCTGGCGTGCAACCTTGATCCCGCTCCTGGCAGTGCCGGTGTCCCTCGTGGGAACTTTCGCCCTGTTTCCGCTGTTTGGCTTTTCCATCAATACCCTGTCGCTCTTTGGCCTGGTACTCGCCATCGGCCTGGTGGTGGATGACGCCATCGTGGTGGTCGAAGCCGTCGAGCATCACATCGAGCATGGAATGTCTCCAAAGGAGGCCACGTTCAAAGCCATGGAGGAGGTGTCCGGGCCGGTCGTCGCCATCGCCATCATCCTGGCGGCCGTCTTCGTGCCGACGGCGTTCATCCCCGGCATCACGGGTCGGCTCTACCAGCAATTCGCGGTCACCATCGCCGTATCGGTGGTCATTTCCGCGTTCAACGCTCTCACCCTGAGCCCAGCTCTTGCATCACTGCTTCTGCGTCCGAAGAAGCAGTCGCGAGGCCCCCTGGCCCTATTCTTTCGATGGTTCAACAAGGTATTCGACCGAGCCACGACGGGCTATGTCAACACCTGTGGTCTGCTCATCCGAAAGAGTGCCATGTCCCTGCTTCTCCTGGCAGGTATCACAGCGTTCGCGGTAATTCTCGGCAGGGGCATCCCGACGAGCTTCCTACCGGAGGAGGACCAGGGCTACATGTATGCCGGCGTGCAGTTGCCCGATGCGGCCTCGCTGCAGCGCACCGATGAAATCATGAAGCAGGCCGAGGAGATTCTGAGGAGTACGCCTGGAGTGAAATACTACTCGTCCATCGTTGGCTACAGCATGTTGAGCCAGGTGCAGAACACGTACAGTGGGTTCTTCTTCATCACGCTGGAGGACTGGGGGGAACGCAGGAAGCCCGAGGAGAAGTATGAGGCGATCATGGTTCGTCTGAACGATGAATTCCGGAGGCTCACCGGGGCTATCGGGTTTGCCTTCTCGCCTCCAGCCATCCCGGGCATCGGCGCCGCTGGCGGAGTGACCTTCATCCTTGAGGACCGCGCGGGCAAGGACATCGGCTTCCTGTCGGAGAATGTGCAGAAGCTTCTTGCTGCCGCCCGTGAGCGCCCCGAACTGGCGAGCGTCACCACGACGTTTCGCCCGGTAGTGCCGCAGGTAGCGGTGGACGTGGACCGCGACAAGGTGTTGAAACAGGGTGTACCGCTCAAAGACGTGTACCAGACGCTCCAGTGCTTCATGGGCGGGATCTTCGTGAACTACTTCAACCGCTTTGGCCGACAGTGGCAGATCTACGTGCAGGCGGAGGGAGACTACCGCACCCGGGCCAGCGACATGGGACAATTCTTTGTACGCAACAGCGACGGCCATATGGTGCCGCTTTCGGCCCTCACGGGCGTTCACGCAGCCGCAGGTCCTGAATTCACCATGCGCTACAACCTGTATCGCTCCGCGCAGATCAATGCCTCCGCCAAGCCCGGCTACAGCTCCGCCCAGGCAATGAAAGCCATGGAGGAGGTCTTCGTGCAGAGCATGCCCCGAGAGATGGGCTTCGACTACCTGGGGATGAGCTACCAGGAGAAGAAGGCCCAGGAAGGCGTATCACCGGCCGTCATCTTTGGCTTCTCGCTTCTCTGCGTCTTCCTGATCCTGGCCGCCCAGTACGAGAGCTGGAGCCTGCCCTTCAGCGTTCTGCTCGGCACACCCATTGCCGTGGCTGGGGCGTTCATGGGATTGTGGGTCGGCAATTTCGAAAACAACGTGTATGCCCAGATCGGCCTGGTCATGCTCATCGGGTTGGCTGCAAAGAACGCCATACTCATCGTGGAGTTCGCCAAGATGGGGGTCGAACAGGGCAAACCGCTCATGGATGCGGCCCTGGAAGGCGCGCGCCTGCGCCTTCGACCGATCCTGATGACCTCTTTTGCCTTCATCCTGGGCTGCGTCCCGCTGGCCAAGGCCAGCGGAGCCGGGGCCCTTTCCCGCCAGGTCATGGGCTTCGCCGTCATCGGCGGAATGCTGATGGCGAGCTTCATCGCCATCTTTCTCATCCCGGTGACCTTCTATGTGGTCGAGAGGTGGTCTCACCGTCGTGTAAAGCATGATTTAGCCCAGTTGAAGGAACCGATCGTTCATGGCTCTGATGGAGGGCACTAGTGATGGAGCGGTTTGCAAAGCAGCTGTCCCTGTGTGTACTTCTGGCTCTCTGCTTGTCCGGCTGTGCGCTCGGACCCAACTATAGACGCCCTGCCATCGATGCTCCTGAGAACTTTCGGAGCGCCATAACTCCGGCAGAGCAAAGATCTCTTGCGGACCTTCCCTGGTGGGAAATCTTCAAGGACGAAACCCTCCAACGTCTCATGGACGAAGCACTCCAGAACAACTACGACCTGCTCATAGCCGCTGCTCGTGTGGAACAGGCGCGGCAGATCGCGGCCCAGGCACGGGGACAGTTCTTCCCTCAGATGGCCTACGATGGCATCGTCGCCAGGGGCAAGAACAGCTTCCTGGCAGCCCCCAGCCCCAATGGGGGCATGACGGAAGACTCCGCCCTTCTGAACCTTAACGTCTTTTGGGAGATAGATTTCTGGGGTCGAATCCGCCGCTTGAATGAAGCTGCCCGAGCGCAATACCTGGCGACAGAGGAAGGTCGCATGGGTGTTGTGGTCTCACTCGTGGCCGATGTGGCCCAGGCCTATTTCGAGCTCCTCGAGTTGGATCTCGAGCTGGAGATCGCCAAGAGGAACACCCTGTCTCGTGAGGAAACCTTGAGAATTTTCACGCAGCGGCTCGAAGGCGGGGTGGCTTCCAAGCTGGAGACCGCCAGCGCCGAAGCGCTGGTGAGTTCCGTTGCTGCCAGCATTCCGGAGCTGGAACGTCAGATCGTTCTCAAAGAAAACCAGATAAACGTTCTCCTGGGGCGCAATCCCGGTCCAGTGTCGCGCAATGCCACTCTGCTGGAGCAGGTCGAGCCGCCGGAAATCCCTGCAGGCCTGCCATCGGCATTGCTGGAGAGGCGGCCGGATATCCGCCAGGCGGAACAGAATCTCAGGGCTGCCAATGCTCAGATCGGCGTCGCCATGGCCAACTTCTTCCCCCAGATCGGCCTCACTACAGTCTTTGGCAAGACAAGCCCCGAACTGTCCGCGTTCACAGCCGGTACCGCCAACCTGTGGGCTGTTGCCGGCACCATGACGGGTCCCCTCTTTCAGGGTGGCACGCTGGTCGCGCAGTATCGTCAGGCAAAGGCTGCGTGGGAGGAAGCCAGACTGGCCTACGAACAAGTCGTCCTCAACGCTTTCCAGGAAGTCTCCAATGCCCTCATCTCCCGTCAGAAGCTCGCAACAGCCCGTGCTCAGCAGGCCCGTGCGGTGAAGGCCTATGGAGATGCGGTCCAGGTTTCCACCAAGCGCTACGTGTTTGGGAAAGCGAGCTATTATGAAGTCTTGCTGAGTCAGCAGAACCTCTTCCCGGCCGAGACCATCCTTGCCCAGATCGAACTCAGCCGGCTTCTCACGGTCGTCCAGCTGTACAAAGCTCTTGGCGGCGGCTGGCAGGAAACGGAGATTTGCACCGAGTGCGATGAAGACACGAACAAGTAACCACTTTCGGCAATTCCCATGCATCTCTTGAACTTCTCCACACTCGATCAGTGCGTCGTATTCCCGCAGCCGCAGCATGGACCTGGTGACCGAGAGCTCTATTGACGTCTGAGGTTCCAGTTGAGCGTTGCTGATCGACAGTTCCAGTTCGTATGTGTCCTGCCTGAGGAAGTTGATGCATCCCGGCGATGCTCACGATATCCGGATCGCCTTTTCTCATGAAGCCAGATCTTGATGGGTTGTCCTGAAGCCCTTTCACGATGCGATGGCGCAAGAACAAGAAGACGATCGCTGGAGGGGTGCCATCAGACTTTCGTCCAATGGGGAACATGTCTTCGAGTCATATCCATTGATTTCTTCTTAACTTATTCGTAAATTAGCGAAATAAGCGATAGGTTCCAGGTCCACCAGCCTGAAACACCTTGCACCCTTGCCTCGCACAGAAACGAGTCAGTATCCATGTGCCGAAAAACAAGGTCACTTACACTGCTTCTTGCTGTGCTATTGCTTTTTGCCATTCCTGACGACCCGTCTGCGTCGCTGCCGCGTAAGAGGATTCTCATACTCTTCCCGTATGAGAGCAACACGCCCGGGTTCGTCAAGTTTGACGAAGGCTTTGGATATATGTTGCGAAGCTCGGAAGAGTACGAGTTCGAATTCTACGTCGAAGACATGGATCTCACGAGGTTCCCGGATGAGCGTTATCACCAGAGGCTGATGGAGTTCCTCCACGAGAAGTATGCCGGCATATCGATCGACCTCATTGTCGCCATTCAGCTCCCATCTTTCGATCTCCTGCTGAAACACGGTCCTGAATCCTTTCATAATGTCCCGGTGATTCTCTACAGCCAGGACCGCCGATTGCTCGGCGACCCAAAGTCCATACCCGGAGCGGCGGTGGTGACGGGCCAACTGGACATAAAGGGGACCTTGGATGTGGCCATTCGCCTCCACCCTGGTGTTGACAAGGTTTTTGTCATCAGCGGGGCGTCCCGTTTCGATCGATTGTTGGAGGGTATCGCCAGGGAGGATTTCCGCAGCTTCGAGAACCAAGTGCGGTTTCAGTACCTGTCCGGACTCCCGATGCATGAGCTCACTCGTTATGTTTCGCTTCTCCCCGAGGATTCTGTGGTCTTCTACCTGAGTGTTCTTCGGGACGGCAACGGAAAAGCTTTCAAGTCGCCCGAGGCTTTGACGCTCATTTCAAAGCATGCGAGCGTTCCAATCTACAGTGTTTCAGAGACTTACATCGACTCGGGGATCGTTGGGGGCCGCCTGATCAGCCATCTCGCCCATGGAGCTATGGCCGGCCGGGTGGCGCTTCGCATTCTCGCCGGGGAAGAACCAACGGACCTGGGGCTTCCCGAAGAGAGTACAAGCCGCTATATCTTCCATGCGCGGGAGCTCAAACGCTGGGGAATCCTTGAGAAGAACCTGCCTCCAGGCAGCGATGTGCGCTACAGAGACTACTCCGTGTGGGAAACGCACCGATGGCAGATCGTCTGGGTCGTTTCGATCCTCATCATCCAGACCCTCCTCATATCCGCCCTTGTCACCAGTCTCAGGAGGCAGCGCCGGACTGAGCGCGCCCTGAAGAAATCTGCTGACGAGTGGCAGACCACGTTCGACTCCACCAAAGACCGGATCATGCTTCTCGATAGGGATTTTCAAATCCTCCGTGTCAATGCCGCCGTTGCCTCGTCCCTTGCGCTCCCTTTGGACCAGATCCTGGGCAGGCACTGCTACAGCGTTGTCCATGGAACCAATACGCCGCCCGGAAATTGCCCCTGTGCGAGGACTGTCGAGATCAAAGGGCATGAGGAGGCGATTATTTACGAGGGAAAGTGGAATGCCTGGCTCTTTGTTTCCATTGACCCAATCCTCAATGATGGGAAGGAGATCACAGGATTCGTTCATACCGTCAAGGACGTCACCGATCAAAAACGTGCCGCAGAAGCGATCGAGGCCTCCGAGGCATTCAACCGTGCCGTCCTGGCCTCTTTGAAGAACCAGGTTGCAATCCTCGACAGGGAAGGGACAGTTCTCGCAGTAAACGAGTCATGGCGGCAATCCGCAGAGCAAGAGCTATCCCCTTTGCTTGCCGGTTTGAGTCCCGGAGTGAGCTACCTGGAGGTTTGCCGGCAATCGGTCCATGCGCCTGCCGGTCTTGCAGACGAGGTTCTCGACGGCATCCACTCGGTTCTGGACGGAAACAGGGAGACCTTCTCCTTTGAATACTCCTGCGATTCACCCTCTGGGCCCCGATGGTTTTTGATGAAGGTGATGCCTTTCAAGACTCCAGAGGGAGGTGTCGTCATTTCGCACACGGACATCTCGGAACGAAAGAGCGCCGAGTTGGAGGCTCAGTTGCGCAGGGAAGAACTCACTCACGTCACACGGATCGTCACGATCGGGGAGTTGGCCACCTCGCTGGCCCACGAGATCAACCAGCCGATGACAGCCATTCTCTGCAACGCCGAAGCCGCTCAGAGGTTCCTGTCCAGGGCCGATCCCGATCTCGACGAAGTCCGAAGGATCCTCGATGACATCATCCACGACGACCGGAGGGCTGGCGAGGTGATCCGGAGGATACGGACTCTGGTGAAGAAAGAGATTCCCCGCCGCGAAGCGGTGGTAATAAACGATGCCGTCCGCGAAACCATTACGCTGGTTCGCAGCGCCTGTTTTCTTGAAGGACTTTCCATTGTGGAGGAGTTGGGCTCCGAACTGCCCACCTTACAGTGTGATCACGTGCAGTTGCAGCAGGTGATCTTGAACCTGCTGCTGAACTCCACTGCCGCCATGAGGGAGAGTCCTCCGGCCCTGAGGCGAGTGGTCATCAGAACAGCTCTGCAGGACAGGCGATCCATCCTGGTTTCCGTTCGTGACTCGGGAACCGGGATCGACAAGGATGCCATGGACCGCCTGTTTGAGCCCTTTTACACAACGAAGGCGGACGGACTCGGAATGGGGCTCTCCATCAGCCGCTCCATCATCAAGGCCCACGGGGGAACGATATGGGCCGAAAACAATGAAGGGGGCGGCGCCACTTTCAGCTTCACGCTACCCCTGGACAGTGGAGAGCAGCCATGAAGGATGAAAAGTCTGTCGTCTACGTGGTCGATGACGACCCATCGGTGTTGAGATCCGTGGAGCGGTTTCTCCGTTCGGCAGGCTATGAGGTAAGGACCTTCACCTCCGCCCTCGACTTTCTGAACTTCCCGCACCAGGATACGCCTGGCTGTCTTGTCCTCGATGTCAAGATGCCCGACTTGGGGGGGCTCGAACTCCAGGAGCATCTGGTCGATAGACAGATCGCCTTTCCCGTCATTTTCATCACCGGCTACGGGACCATCCCCATGAGCGTCCGGGCCATGAAAGCCGGAGCGGTCGATTTTCTCCAAAAACCTTTTCTGGAAAGGGACTTGCTGGATGTCATCTCCGGTGCCATCGCCAGGGACCGTCAGTTGAAGCGGGAGCAGAGGGACCTGAGAAAGCTCCGCAATCGCCTGAAAACCTTGACTCCCCGTGAACATGAGGTCTTCGGACTCGTCGCCTCCGGAATGCTCAACAAGCAAATCGCTTTCGAACTCGGGACCAGCGAAAAAACCATCAAGGTGCACCGTGCCCGCGTCATGGAAAAACTTGGTGCCGAATCCCTGGCGGACCTTGTCCGTTATGCCGAAAAACTCGGCATCCGTTCCAAAGAAGTGTAACCCTCCTGATTGGACCAAAGTCCAATATCCCTCTCCCTTCAATTCCGCTAGAGTCCAAACACGTGAAGCAGGCACTTTTCCGCACTGTCTCTAATCGCTGGGTTCTTCCTGCTGAGACAGTCCCTTGTTCGACCAACCATCGAGATGCTTCCCCAGATAAGGTGAGAGCTCTGTGGACGAGAAACCCTTTACTGTGCTTGTTGTGGATGATGATGAGTCGGTGAGACGGGCATTGAAAAGGTTGTTCATGTCCCATGGCTATCGGGTGCTCACCTTCGAATCCGCGGAAGAATTGTTGCTGTCCAGCCTGGTATGGTACAGGGTCTGCCTCCTGCTGGACATCCGCCTCCCGGGCTTATCGGGTCTTGATCTGTGTGCCAGGCTTGCTTCCTCAGGGGTGAAATGCCCGGTAATCTTCATGACGGCCCATGATGAGTCGCAGTGGCGGAAAAGGGCTGAGGAAGCGGGAGCAGTAGCCTTCCTGCGAAAACCTTTTGGCGAGCAGTCCTTGCTCAGTGCCCTTGCTCTCGCTTGCAGCAGAGGAGAGGAGACGGATGGCTCCGCTTGAGGGGCTATCGCCTCCAACGCCGCTTACCAGACAACGCCATTCTCCATTACCATGTCTCGAGGAGGCTCGAAATGCATTGTTCGACCAGGGATATGTTGCTGGCCGGAGTAACCCGCCTGGTGGCGCACAAGCGGCTTCCGGTCTGCATCTGCGCAGTGGTCTTGCTCGTTGCCGTGGCCGGCTGCGCCCATTATCCCGTCAACCAGAAGATGAAGCAGCACAATCCCGGCGCTGGGTATCGGGCGAGCACGTTCACTAAGGCTGAGGCCGATGATGAACTTTTGATGCTGGTTACCTTCTCCGGCGGGGGGACACGGGCTGCCGCTCTTTCGTACGGTGTACTCGAGACACTGAGGGACACGGAAGTGACCATCCGCGGTCGAAAACAACGTCTCCTGGATCAGGTGGACATGATCTCCGGTGTTTCGGGGGGGAGCTTCACGGCAGCGTACTATGGATTATATCGCGATCGCATCTTTCAGGACTTCGAGAGCAGATTTCTGAAAAAAGACATCCAGGGTGATCTCCTGAAGGCCACGCTCTTCAATCCGTACCACTGGGCAAAACTTCTTTCACCTTACTATGCCCGAAGTGATCTCGCCGCGCAATACTACGACAGGAACATCTTCGACGGGGCAACCTTCGGGGATATGCTTGCCAATGAGAAGCCCATGATCGTCATCAATGCCACGGACATGGTCCAGGGGACGCGGTTTTCCTTCAACCAGGAAACCTTCGATGTGATCTGCACGGATCTTTCCACTTTCCCCGTCTCACGAGCTTGCGCCGCCTCTTCGGCTGTTCCCATTCTCCTCAGCCCCATCACCCTGCGCAACCACGCCGGCAGTTGCGGCTATTCCATGCCCAGGGTATTGGAGGAGGCCTTGGAGCCGCCAAGGAACCTGGCATCGAGGCGCTTCGACCTCGCCAACAGCATGAAACCCTTCTTGGATTCGCGGAAGAAACCGTACATCCACCTGGTGGATGGAGGAGTCGCGGACAACCTTGGGCTTAGGGCGCTGCTCGAACGCGTGACGCTCATCGGCGATTCATGGACGACCCTGAGCTATGCAGGGCTGGAAAACGTCCACAAGATCGTCTTCCTGGTGGTGAACGCCGAGACCGAAGTCGACACCAAATGGGACCGCCATGCGAGGGTTCCCCCTTTCGGCGCAATGCTCGAATCGTACTCCTCCATAGCCATTGCCCGCTACAATGTGGAGACGGTAGCGCTCGTCCGGGAGAGCTTCAACCGCTGGGCCGATGAGATCCGAAACGGACGCTGCGGCTCCAGTCGTGTCTCCTCGGAGCCGGGCTCCTGCGGCGACATCGAGTTTTACCTTGTGGAAGTAAGATTCGATGCCATAGACGATGAGGCCGAACGCAGTTACTTGAAAAAGCTGCCCACCTCATTCGTGCTGGAGCCTGAACAGGTGGACAGGCTCAGGGACACCGCCCGACTCATCATGCACAATTCGGCAGAATTCCAAAGACTGATGAAGGACCTTGAAGAAAATGCATGACCGACAAACATCCTGCGGTCAGGAACACTGACTGGATGGAGATAGAGTCTATCCCCGAAAGAAATTCATTCCGTGAAAGGATTTTGCTGGAGAGTGGAACCATATCTTCGGGAACACAAGGGAGGGGCGTATCGCTGAAGCGGAACCGAAGACGTCATGTGACTTGGTTGACGAACCATGGGAGGCGAAGACAGATGCGAACATCAAGGGAAGAGTGGCCATGGGTGTGGTTGGTTTCAGTCGTAGTCGTGTGTTTCTGTGTAACCGGATGCGCATCGATGAAAGCAAAACCTTCCGAGGGAACTGGGTTTGTTCCCATGCAGGAGATGGCCAAACGCGAGGACATTCCTTTCCACCAAGCCTGGGTCAAGGCAGGAGTGGACTGGAAGAAGTACAATTCGGTGTACATCAAAGACGTCGATACTCAGTACCTGCTTCAGGCAAACTGGTGGCAGCGGAATATGCGTCAGGACAAGATGGAAGCGGACGTACGGGCGGTTGCAGAGTATATGAAACACCAGTTTGAGGAGGCGTTTCGGAGCGATCCCCAGAACCGTTTTCGAGTAATGGAATCTCCTGCACAAGGTTGCCTTATCCTGGAAATGGCTCTTACCGAATTGGTGCCGAGCAATCCGGTCCTGGAGGCCCTCTCTTTAGCCGCTCCTTATGGCTCGGGAGTTGCGGTTCAGTTTGCGGCAAAGGAAACCGGCGCCAAGGCGACGGTGGCTTTTGAGGCAAAAATCAGGGATGCCGGTACGGGCGAGGTCCTGGCCATGGCTGCGGATCGCGAGCAGGGGAAGACTGCGCCTGTTAACCTGAAGGCTCTCTCTTGGTACAAGGAGGCAGAAGGCATCATCGATGACTGGGCTGACCAGTTCGTGCAAATCGCAAACAAGCGCCCAGGTGAAATCGTCAAGGATTCTAGCCCGTTCACTCTAAAGCCGTGGTAGCGACAAGAGCGCCCGCCCGGCCTGCAATGGCTCCCTCAGAAGGGAGTCATGCTGTTGGATAGACAGTCTTTGAGAGAGATCATTGCAGACAGGAGGAGCGCACTCAACGACAGGGCCAGAGGCAGGATTACCGCGGCGAAGCCCGTGAAGACTGGCAGGATTATGGAGAAAACTGGCATGATGACCACTGGGACGGCTACTGGGATAGCTACTGGGGAGCAGCAGCGGTCGGGACTGTGGCTGCCGCAACGGCCTATGCCATTGGCACAGCCATAACCGCATCGGCCTTCTACGCCCTTCCCTGCACAAGTACCACGGTGGTGGTGGGTGGAGTCACCTACCATCAGTGCGGTACCACCTGGTACCAGCCTGCCTATTCGGGAGGCGGCGTTACCTACGTTGTCGTCAACCCTCCCGCAGGCTACTGAGAGCCATCCCGGGTGTTCTATGGCATCAGTGAAGGCGGGAGGCCACACAGTTCCACCGAAGCCTCCAGTCTCCAGCCTGCAGGGAAGTTTCAAGGCTGCTCGATGCCTGCCGACACAGCGGCATCACAAGAGGCGACGATTTCCCGGGTAGCGGAATTTGACCACAACCCTGACTGTCTCTGGAGGATTAGCAGCAATACCGTTCATTTAAATTCAGTCCAGGAGGTTTTGCGATGCCTCCTGGATGGAATTCCCTGGTTGCTCGGCCCCGACGACAGGATCATGGTCACGGGCAGGTCGGGTATTTCGCAGGCGCGGACCAGGTTGGGTGCGAAGCCGTTGGTGCGGCTCCACGATGAGGCTGTGGCGCCAATAGGCCAGGCGCAGAATCGGGGGATCTGTTACCGTGGGTGGAGAGTCGTTTCCATGGCATGAACGCAACCCTTGAGCCGCGACCTATTCAGGCCAGTCAGGGCGCTTCATTTGCAGACGTGTTCGCCTCCCTGGTGCAGGACGGACTGGACTATCGATGCTCACGGACCACTGAAGCCCGCTTCAGCGCATTCGGCCTCAAGGAGCGGCTCACTCTCACGGAATTCGATTGGGGCTTCAATCCCGAGCTCCCCAAGAAGGAACTCTTTGAGCTGGTCAGCGGCAAGTTCATCCGAGAGGGCGAGGACGCGGTTCTCATCAGATCTCCTGGAACCGGCAAAAGCCACATTGCCAAACGGTAGCCCACGCCACCATTCAAACCGGCTGGAAGGTCATCTACCGCGAAGCACATCCCTTTTTCGAAGACATATTCGAAGCCGATGAACTCAAGCGGAGTCCCTTTCTCCCGGCATTGACGAGTTCTATTTGACATGCCAATTTGTAGTATTTAACTTATGTTCATTCTTAATTCCTCTTTCCTCTGAAGCCTGCGCTGGGCAAACTAGCCGCCGATATCGCCACTTTCCTCCGTTAGTCCACCGACCCTGAAAACGGTTGAAATATCCAAGTGGTCAGATTTTTCCATACCTCCAACCAACAATAGGAAGAGCTTCCCATGATGACGATCACGACCAAGGACGGCACTCAGACATGCCATATAAATTTGGGGCAGTGAACCACCCCGTCGTCTCCAGCCACGGCTGGCCGCTGAGCGCAGACTCCCGGGAAGACCAGATGCTGTTTCCGGCCGCCCGGGGGTGCCGCTGCATCGCTCATGAACGCCGGGCCCATGGGCGCTCGATCCGGCCCTGGAACGGCAACGACCTGGACACCTAAGCCGACGACCCGGCCAAACTCGTGGAAACGCTGGACCTGAAGGACGTGATCCACGTGGGGCACTCCACGGGCGGCGGCGAAGCGGCCCGCTGCATCGGCCGACACGGTACCCAGCGGGTGGCCCGGGCGGTGCTCATCGGCGCGGTGCCGCCGTTGATGCTGCAAACCCCTGCTAATCCCGGAGGATTGCCCCTGAATGTGTTCGACGATCATTTTGGCCACAGGGAATAATGGCCGGCTTCCCTGCTGTGTACTTTTGCATCGAGGCCTTTTCCGTGACGGATTTTACGGAAGACCTCAGGTCAACAAGGATTTGCCGGCGTTTTTCAAAGCATAGGCAGTCAAGGCTTTCCATATCCTTAGAGAACCAGGAGGAACGAATCATGGGTGATCTCTACAAACGTTTGCGTAAGGACGACGCCGCAGTGCTGCTGCTCGACCACCAAACCGGGCTGTTCTCACTGGTGAGGGACATCCCTCCGGACGAGTTCAAGAACAATGTCCTGGCGCTGGCGGCCTCGGCAAAATACTTCAAACTGCCGACGATCCTGACGACCAGCTTCGAACGGGGACCCAACGGGCCGATCCTGCCGGAGCTGAAGGCGATGTTTCCCGAGGCGCCTTATATCCCTCGCCCCGGTCAGATCAACGCGTGGGACAACGAGGATTTTTTCGCGGCCGTAAAGGCGACGGGGAAAGAACAGCTCATCATCGCCGGCATCGTCACCGACGTCTGTGTCGCGTTTCCGGCCCTGTCGGCGATCAACGACGGCTTTGAAGTCTTTGTCGCGGTGGATGCCTCGGGCACGTTCAATGCGATCGCCCGAGAAGCTGCGCACAAGCGCATGGCGGCAGCCGGCGTTCAACTGCTCAACTGGTTCGCCATCGCCTGCGAACTGCACCGCGACTGGCGCAATGACATCGAGGGCCTCGGAAAATTGTTCGCGCAGTACATTCCGGACTACGCCAATCTCATCAGCAGCTTTTCGGCAAAAAAATAGGAACCAGGCACTTCGGGAGCCCAGCAGCTGCTGCCTCTACCGGAGTCGGCCATTCGCACCTACGGCATTCTGCGATCTATTGCCTGGGCGCAAGACCGTGACGCCTTCTATCAAATTGTCGTCTCCATTTTGACTTGGGGGGGTAATACCGGTGGTAACCCCGGGGGTTCATGCCTGGCTGCCGCCCGCGGCAGAGGTCCCCCCAAAGAGGAACAGGCCATGAATCATGCTCTCGTCTTATATAACGGGAAAATCACAACCCTGAACCCGCGGCAACCGGAAGTCAGCGCCCTGGGCCTGGCGGGCGGCCGCATCACCGCGGCCGGGACCGACGCAAAGGTGCTTGACCGGGCCGCACCTGAAACCCAGAGGATCGACCTCAAAGGCCGGCGCGTCATCCCGGGCCTGAACGATTCCCATCTCCATGTCATCCGGGCCGGGTTGTTCTATAACCTGGAACTGCGCTGGGACGGCGTCCCCACCCTGTCCCAGGCCATGGAGCAAATCAAGGAGCAGGCCCGGCGCACTCCCCCACCCCAGTGGGTGCGGGTCATCGGCGGATGGAACGAGTTCCAGCTTGAGGAAGGCCTCTTGCCGAGCCTGGAGCAAATCAATCAAGCGGCCCCAGATACCCCGGTTTTCTTATTGCACCTTTACGACTGCGCCTTGCTCAACCGGGCGGTGATTTCTACGAAATCCATCTGCCTGCTGGGTCCGGTTTCCCGTTTATTCTCATCCTGACTGCCGAAGGCCGGGATCTGGCTCTCAATCACCTCGATGCTGCGCCGGACAATAATGCGGAACTCCTTGAGTGCCTCGATTTTCACATCAACCCTGTTCTTCCTGCAGGTCCCACTCTCACTGCGGAAGCGGTGCTCAACACCCGCTTACAGGCTGCGAAAGCCCTTCGTGTCGGTGATTTGGAAGCATGGCAGCTTCATCCGGTATTATCCCTTTGCCGCTGTGATCTGGCCGCGGTTGTTGGCATGGTCGTAACCCTGGGTCAGGCGGCCCTGTTCCAGCGCTTCGAACACCCAGCCCTTGAGTTCGTCATACTCCGCCGTGCCCCAGTTCGGCACATCGTCTTCCGACAGCTCCCACAGCCGCCGGAGGGCGGCATCCATAAAATCCTGCGCGGTAAAAGGTGTATCCCCCAGATGCTCCAGCCACGCTTTCTGCCACTCTCCCAGCAAAGATTTGCGACCATCCACGGATTGCAACACGGCAAGCCGGCCTGGTGCAGGCAACTCGAACAGTGGCTCCATGGGTTGTTCTTCCTCTACATCGATCTTTTCTTCCTCGGCTATGCCAGGACCATCCGTTGGCAGCGGCACCCGCGATAAATCCAGCTCGCCCTTGAACGCCTTCTGGCTCAGTGCGCCATAGAGGTTTTCCAGATCGGTCAGGCTCCGCCGGCAGCGGGATTTGAGGGTGTCCACCTTTTCAACAATGGCGGCGAATTGGTTTTGCAGCTCGACCGGCGGCTTGATC
The DNA here is from genome assembly GCA_013314815.1 of Syntrophobacteraceae bacterium. GTDB lineage: Bacteria > Desulfobacterota > Syntrophobacteria > Syntrophobacterales > Syntrophobacteraceae > JABUEY01. Next base: position 3,966 of record JABUEY010000043.1, on the reverse strand, counting down.
ATCGTGATCTTTTCGAAGTCGCCTTTGGTCAAAATTTTTTTCATCCCCTTTGAAGCATGGCTTTGGATGTATGCTTTTGAAACCTTGAACAAAACGTATAAAAAGAACGGATTCACATCCTTTTTGGGCTGAATGGCGTTGATCTGCTGGTTGAAAGCAACTGTTCTGTCTGCCAGTGCGGCCCGCCCGATGGACTCGACACTCCCAGCTATACAGGCCACCATAAGAGCGCCCTTCGTTACTGTTGGCGCTTTAGTTGCCCCAGTTTCTGAAAGGTACTCAGCGGCCTGACTAATAAAAACAGAGTCAGCCGAAATATTGTCCGTCTTTATCCATTCAATGTGTCGGCTCGAATAGTTGGACGGGTCTTTTCTTGGCGGAGTATTTCCCGTCGATATCTTGCCAAACTGTTTCAATTCCGGTTTGTCCCACCCTTTCTCATTGCGCACGGGGTCGCCGAACATTTCCAGGAAGACGCTTTCGAGCAGGTCGTCGAGTTGTTGCAGGTGTTGTTTGCGCCGGCCGATCAGCCATTCCACCTTGCCGAGCAGATGGGCAATGCGCTTTTGGTCGTCAAGCGGAGGGCATGGAACCGTGATCTTCTTGATACCGGCATTCGTTATGGCCGGTTGTGTTGCACCTGAGCAGTATTTTTCTTTCTGCCTTTCAAAATCTTCTGACTTCAGATAAATCGAGAGGAACTTTCCGTTGCACTCTTTCGTCGGCCGGAGCACGGCAAAACCGGTGGATACAATAATGCCAGCGAGAGAACGGTCTATTTCAAGGACCTTTTTGGTGCCTTTCATGCGGGCAAACAATACATCCCCGGGGCGGACTGAAATGTCGGCTCGATACGGCCTGTCCGCATAGGTGACCTCAACAAACGAAGTTGCCGCCTCCTGCAGGTCGCCGGTGCTTAAATACCGCCTTGTACCGTCAAACGGCTGAACACGCGATCCGGAAAAAGGTGCTGCTTTGAGCACAGGCTCGCGCTTCATCCAATCATCCCCCTCAGCTCCAGCAGATCGCGCACAATTCCACTCTGAATCTTAGCCAAGTCGGCGTCTTCCACCGCGCCCACTTCCGCCTCAATAAGTCGCTTTATAATGTCAGCGGGTTTGTCATAGACTACCTCTTCAAACACATCCTCCTTATAGCGCGAGAGCGAGAGGTCATAGCTTTCAGCCTCAATATCCGCCCGAGACACAAAAAAACATTTCGCGGTTCGGTCGGTATCGGACTCGGCATTGCGGGCATGGAACCGGGCAACGATATCCTGCAAATCCCCATACCCCTCCTGTTTGCTGCGCTTGTCGTCGAGCGAGTAACCGTCTGCCTGCACCTCGTAGAACCAAACGCTTTCAGTGGCCGGTTGGGTGACCTTGTCCTTTGGCCCCCAGACCTTCGTGAAGAACAGGATGGCGGTGCTGACCCCGGCGTAGGGCTTGAACACGCCGCTCGGCATGACGATGACGGCCTTGAGGTCGCAGCGATCCACCAGCATTTGACGCAGGGTCTTGAAAGCGCCGCCGGAGCCGAACAGAACCCCCTGCGGCACGATGACGCAGGCGGTGCCGCCCTTTTTCAGCAGGCGATAGATGTTCTCGACGAAAAGCAGCTCAGTCTTGGTGGTGGAGAGGCTCAGGTTTTCGTTGATGTCGCCCTTGTCGATGCTGCCGGTAAAGGGCGGGTTGGCCATGACGATGTCGTATTCGGCCTCCTCGTTGTAGCTCTTGGAGAGGGTGTCCTTGTAATCGATGTTGGGCTCGTCGATGCCGTGCATCATCAAGTTCATCAGCCCCAGGCGCACCATGGTGCTGTCGATGTCGTAGCCGAAGAGTGAGGCTTGCAGGATGGCCTGGACCTTTTCAGTGAGCCCGGTCGCCACCGAGGTGCGGACAAAGCCGTCTTCGTCGGGCTGCAAATCTTTTGCACCGGCCCTCTTCGCCAGCTCGGTGACGATGTACTGATAGGCTCCGAGCAGAAAGCCGCCGGAACCACAGGCCGGGTCGGCGATGCGGTGGCCCGGTTGCGGCCGCACCAGGTCGGCCATCAGCTTGATGATGTGGCGCGGAGTGCGGAACTGACCGTTTTTCCCCGCCGTGGCGATCTCGGAGAGGAGCATCTCGTAGACATCGCCCTGGATGTCCTGAAAGGCCTGGCCTTTTTCCTGCGAGTCCTTCTCCATGATCTCGAAGATCTCGTCGATGGTTTTCACCGCCTCCACCAAAAGCGCCGGCTTGGGGATGATGAACACGGCGTTTTTCATGTGGCGTGTGAATTTGCTTTCGGCCCCGTTCATGTCCTTGAGGAAGGGGAAAACCTTGTCCTGCACATGCTGGAGCATCTCCTCGGCCTGCATGCGCTTGAACTCGGTCCACCGCAGGGTGCGCTTGTCAACGGCGTAGTTGCCGGCCCCCTCCTTGTCGCGGTATTCGGGCGGAATCCATTGGCCGGCGAATTTGGAGGTGTAGAGCTCGCCGGTCCATTCGGCATCGGCCTGCCTCTTCTGGTCCAGCTCGTCGAGCCGTTTCATGAACAGCAGGTAGGTGATCTGCTCGATGGCGGTGAGCGGGTTGGAGATGCCGCCGGACCAGAACCTGTTCCAGAGCTGGTCGATCTTGCTTTTGAGTTCGGGGTTGTTTTGCAGCATGTTTAGATTCCTTCTTTAACCGCGAAAGGCACGAAAATCGCGAAAGTTTGTATTGGCTATTCGGACGACCTCAACCTTCGGATGGGACCCGAAGTTGACTGGCAGGCCGAGTTCCAGGCCGGTTGCTTTCAGGTAGTTCAAAAGCTGGGCTTTATGTTCTGGTGCGATTTCCTTGCATCGGACGAGGGTAACGCGTTTGCAGTTCAGCCGCATACCGGAAATCGTTCTCCAACTTCCCCGTCTTTTACCTTCCAGAAACAGCCTCACCGACATCGTTTCGTTGTATTTTCACCCGATCCGTGGCATGGATTGTCGGCCGCTTTTCGGCCCGGTTTGCCAGGAGGCCGAAAACGGCTCTTTCCTAGGGGTGCGGAAACATATGCACTCGTGAAATCATGGGAAACGAGATCGACCACGACGTTGCCGATGTCATGCTGGTGGTCAAGCCGCACACCTACCGACGCTGGCTGAGTCCGAAGGCCAAGGCCCGCAGTCCGAAACCAGGCGGACGTTCCGGCACCGCCGAGGATACCGTGGCGCTGATCCTGCGCATGGCGGCCGAGAATCTCTCCTGGGGCTACAAGCGCATCTTCGGCGAGCTCAATAAACTCGGTATTGCCGTGGGTCTCACCACCATCCGCGATATCCTGAAGCGTTCCGATTGTCCGCCGCCTCCCGAGAAGACCAAGAGCAGGCCGTCAGTTCCCTGGTCCAAGTTCGTCAGCGCCCATATGGAATCGCTGGTGGCCTGCGACTTGTTCACCAAGCCGGTCTACACCCTGCGCGGCAAGTTCGACGCCTATGTGCTGGTCTTCATCCATCTCGGCAGCCGCCGGGTCTACATGAGCCTGCCGACCTTGCACCCCATTGATGCCTGGGTGATGCAGCAGGCCAACGCCTTTTGCGAATCCTTCATCGGCACCTGCCAGCACAGTGCCTGAACCACTTCGTCTGCTTCGGTCTTGGCCGGCTGGCCCACATCAACCGCGTCTGGCTCGATTACTACCCTATCCAGCGCCCCCACCAGGGCATCGGCAACAACATCATCTCCGCCGATTTCCGGCGCACATCCGCAGGCCCGATCAAACGGCAGGAGCGGCTCGGCGGCATCGTCGCCTGGTACGAGCGGGAAGCGGCGTAAACGCTGCTTCCCTTTAACATTCACCAACCAAATACACCAAGACATCCATGCTGAGCCTAATTCCGCTGTCTGCCGGGCTGCGCATGTCCGTCTTGACTGAATCACGGATTGGTTTTATTTTTGTAGTAACGATGTATTAACGCTATACCGTGGAGGCCGCCATGATCAAGAC
>JABUEY010000227.1 GCA_013314815.1 Syntrophobacteraceae bacterium | reverse complement strand
CATCACCTTCCTCTCCGGGCCGTTCCGAGATCTATGTCGGCAGCTACGATGCAATTCTTCTGCCCGAAATTCCCGAAGGGCTGAGGCCTCAGCCTACCCTGCTCTGGCTTGTGGACAACCGGGGGCCGGAACAGCACAAGGTCGAAGTCTCCTACCTGGCGGGCAACATCAACTGGAAGGCGGATTATGTTCTCAGGCTCGACCGCGAAAGCACTCAAGCCGCCCTCTCCGGCTGGGTGACCCTCGACAACCAGTCGGGAAAAGCCTTCAAGAATGCCACGCTCAAGCTCGTAGCCGGTGATGTTCACATGGTATCCAGGCCTGAAAGGCAGGTTGAAAGGGCAAGGGCCCTGATGGCCCCATCCCCGATGGATGAAGCGATGCGCCAGGAGGAGTTCTTCGAGTATCATCTTTATTCCCTTTCCCGCCCCGTGGATATTGCCAACCGTCAGACCAAGCAGGTGGGTTTGCTTCAGAGTCCGCAGGTAAAGGTAGAAAGGCGACTGGTCGGCCGGTGGACCAGCAGCCGCGGTGATTCAGGACGGCCTGCCTTGGAAAAGCAGAAGCTTTCCGTTCTGCTCCATTTCAAGAACACCACTGAAAACGGAATCGGCATTCCTCTGCCCAAAGGCGTTGCACGTGCCTACCAGGAAAGCAGCGACGGATCCGTCATTTTCATTGGGGAGGACTATATTGACCATACGGGCAAGGATCGCGACGTGGAACTGAAGATGGGTGAATCTTTCGACGTAACCGTCGAACGCAGGCAGACGGATTTCCGAAAAATCGGCACAAACACGGTGCGCTTCAGCTGGGAACTCAAAATCAAGAACAGCAAGGACGTGACTCAACGAATCGAACTGGAGGAAGGTCTGCCCGGGACCTGGAAGATGGTCAGTTCAAATACGAAGTACGAGAAAATGGACGCCTACAGAATCAGGTTCATCGTGGACGCTCCGCCCTCCGCCAAAGGCGCCGAAGCGGTAGTGACCTACGAAGTCGAGGCCAGCTGGTGATGTCGCAGAATCATGGATCGGAAGGGGGGCGGTAACCGCCCCCCCGCTGGATGTCAGTCGTCGTCCTTGATCGTCACCCTGGCGGAACTCGGCGTTCCGACGATATAGGCCGGATTCGGTTTGATGGTCAGGATAACCGTCTCGTTGGGTTCTTTCTTGTTGTCATCGATGGGCAGGACCTTCACCGCCTTGTACCCAAGCCCCGCTCCGATGGTCACCTTGCCCGGCAGGGCCTTGTAGTCCACACCGCTGGTCGCCGTGCCGCCGATGGAATAATGCACGGTAATCGGAAGGCTGGCGCTCCCCGTCCTTCTCACGATGAACCTGCCGTCGTCTGTGCTCCCTTCCAGGACATCCGGGATTCTCGCCTTGATCGTCACGGTGGGCCTTGTCTTCACAAGCGCCTTCATACACACATTGGCATCCGGATAGAGCGTTGTGATGTCCGTCCACGTGGTGCCATTGGAGGAAATATAACTCTGACCCGGTGATGCCGAGGTCTGGCAATATCCTTTGATGGACATCTCGATGGCGATGGGCCAGGTCGTACCGGGCGTTTTTACTTTCACCACCACGTTGAATTCCGTCCCCTTGGCGAGTACGATCTCTTTCTTGAGGCGAACCGTGTACCATCCCGCTTCGGCGACTTTCCCTTTTGCCGTCGTAAGCAGCTTGCGGAAGCCGTTGCCGTCGAACAACCCGTACACGTAGATTTCATAGTCCGTATCCGGACCCGTGGCATAAAACCCGACCGATCTCAGCCAACCCGGTTCATCAGCCACAAACCTGTTTGCTAACCAGGCTGTTCCCGAACTGTATCCCATGTGATGCGTCACTCCGAACTCGTCATAGTAGTACGCCCTGTCAAACCGGGCGTTCTTTTTCGGGACAACATGTTCTAGATTGATGGAGGCGAAGACTTCGTCATAGTAGGAAATATAGAAGTATCCTCCCTCACCCCATTCACTTCCCCAGCTGTTCCTGACAATGAATGCACCCGGGTCCGGTGCGCCCTTGACGACCTTCTGATCATCCCAGCCGACGATCACGACCGCATGATTCACCACCGGTTTCAGCATCGAGAATGTCTTGTAATAGTACGTCGATTCGGCACTGTTGAAACGGCTCGCGTCCCAGTACATGGATGAAATAAGCGCTCCATTATTCAGGATCGCCCGCTTGATATACTCGTTGTCGTTGATATCGGCCTTCGCGGGAAGGACGACGAGATCGTGAACATATTTTACAGCCACGCATTTCTCACAATACGTCCCATCAGGCAGGGGATTGTAGGGATCCTTTTTCTCCCTCACCGGCCCGTCATAACGCGACAGGTACGCAAGGCTCATGTCGAAATTGCCCCCTTGACACGGGTCCCACTCGAATCCATGGCGATGGATCATGTTGTTCTCAGAAAAATCCGCCGTCTGACCGAAAAGGCGTTTCAGCTGGCTTTCGTACACCCCATACATGGCAAAAGCCCAGCAACTGCCGCAGGTTCCCTGGTCTCTCACGGGTGGAAGCAGACTGTCTTTCTGATCCCCGTCTCCATTGGGGTCTCTCATGTCATACCTGGACGGCAGCGAATCCGCCTGAAGCCTCACAATCGACGAAACTTCACGTTTCCTCTGAGGAAGAGGAGAGGGAACATATCCGAGTCGATACATATCGTCCCCGCTTCTCAGAACCTGCATTTTCCCGCTTTCCATGTATTCGAGAAAATCTGGGTTCAGCGGAGCCGTCGTCAGCCGTGTTTCATGGTTTCCAGCAGCTCCGTTGATCGGGTTTGCAGCAAGCAATCCCAAGCTCAGCGCAAGCACAACACCGATTACCGATCCGACACGCAAAATCATGATCTGCCTCCCCCGTATCCATATCTGACCCGAATCACGAGCAGGACCGTGCCCCGTGTTTCAGACGCATGGCATGCTTCCACCTCTCTGCCCGGACAACCTCTCTCCACATCTCATATCCCAAATTCGGCGCAAGGGAATCAGTTCTTCAACATCAAGCGCACCCCTGTTGCTTATCGCGCAGTTTCAGAACATACTCCCGGTTCATCCGGCAAACGATCACCTCCCGTGCTCTTCGCGCATCCGGTGCTTTTCACGCATAGGATCGATTGCAACACAATGTCATTCCCGTGACAAGGTTGTTTCCGCGAAGGCGGGAATCCAGTCCAAGCACAGATCACGACACAAAGATCTCTCTACCCGGGAACGCCCTGCTCCTATCCATCTTGTCTTCCAGGTTCCTTCCCATTACTTGTGACTGTTTCGGCACACATGGTTACCCTTCCTGGATTCCCGCCTTCGAGACCGTGTCGTATCGATTTATAACATTCGAGTTGGCGCGACGGCTATCCACCAGATGCCCAAGGGCGAGTTGGTTGATTGCCAAATCCAACCACCGGCAGGCGAGGAGAAGTCTGCAAGATGCTT
>JABUEY010000042.1 GCA_013314815.1 Syntrophobacteraceae bacterium | reverse complement strand
AGCCATAGCCCTTTTCCTCCTGCTCTCAGGGCTACACTATACCACATAACCTTCCGATTTGCCTATTTTTTATTCCTATTAAACCATAAAAATCCACTCCCAGGCCCTACAATTACGACACAGTCTCAAAAGGCGGGAATCCAGTCTGAGCGCAAATCGCGCGACAAAGATCTCTCCACCCGGGAATGTCTTGCTCCCCCATCTTCTCTTCCAGGCTCTTTCCCATCTATTGAGACTGTTCCGCCATGCACGGTTAGTTTTCCTGGATTGCCGCCTTTTTGCGGGAATGACGTTGTGATGCCGACGATCCCTTGCGTAAAGAGCACAGGATGCGTGAAAGGCACAGGAGGTACTTGTTTGCCGGATGAATCTTCCGTTCGGGAGCGGGGAATCCAGGTCGGGTTGGAGTATCCGCTGTTTCTCCGACGGGCAATAAAGGCGTGCAATAAAGGCGTTGAAAAACGAGCTGCGGTTCCCTATCCTTACGCTGATGTGGAGGTTTCCGGCAAAGAGGGCCGGAGCAGTTGAGTTCAACGTATGGACCACGCATGGCGGGGGGTGAAATGAAGTCGAGGGGGTTCCGCCTGGGATGTGAGGTGCTGCTGGAGAATCCGCCGCGATGGCTTCGAGAGCTGCGCATAGGCCTTTTGGCCAATCAGGCGTCGGTGGACCGTTCTTTCAGGCATGTCAGGGATCTTGTTCAGAAGGCGGGAGGCCGTCTGTGCTGCCTGTTTTCGCCTCAACACGGCTTTCATTCGGAAAAGCAGGCGAACATGTGCGAATCGCCGGATTCCTGGGATTTTGCGGCGCGCGTGCCCGTGGTGAGCCTCTATGGAGACGTGCGTGAACCTTCGCCGCAGATGCTCGAAAGGATCGACGTTCTCCTGATCGACCTTCAGGATGTGGGGACCCGCGTCTACACCTATGGAACGACGATGGGGCTTTGCATGGAAGCTGCCGGCCGGGCCGGCGTCAAGGTGGCGGTCCTCGACAGGCCCAATCCCATCGGGGGAAATCAGGTGGAGGGGAATGTACTCACGACGGACTGCCGGTCCTTTGTCGGGCGTTATCCCGTCCCCATGAGGCATGGGCTGACTCTTGGGGAGATGGCCCGTTTCATCCGGGGCCACTGCAACGTTTCGTGTGATCTCGAGGTCTTTCCCATGAGGGGGTGGAGTCGAAACGATTATTTCCCCGACTGCGGTGCCACCTGGGTTTTCCCTTCTCCCAACATGCCATCCTGGGAAACCGCCCTGGTGTATCCCGGCATGGTTCTGCTCGAAGGCACCAATATCAGCGAAGGGCGCGGAACTACGCTTCCGTTTCAGCTGTTCGGAGCGCCGTTCCTTGACCAGGAAAGGGTGGGAAGGCGCCTGAAAAAGGCGGGACTGGAGGGAGTGGTTTTTCGTCCTGTGTACTTCGAGCCGGTTTTCGACAAGTGGGCGGGAGAGGCATGCTCCGGATTCCAGATCCATGTCACGGATCGGGAAAGGTTCCGCCCGTACAGGGTGGGGCTCGAGCTGATACAGGCGCTGTGCGATATCCACGCTGACCGGTTCCGCCTGCTGCCTCCGCCTTATGAATACGAAAGGGACAAGCTTCCCATGGATATCCTGCTTGGAGACTGCGGACTTCGGGCACGCATCGAAAAGGGGGCCCGGCTCGATGATCTGGAATCGGAATGGATGGGGGAACTGGAGAATTACGTGAGGAAGAGCGAAGAGTACAGGCTCTACCACTGACCGAAACGGATTTTTAACCGGAACGTCCTGTTGCCTCTAACATCAACAAATATTTGTTGAAATCAAAATTTTGCCTCAAGTCTCAATAAAACCCTTCCGATAATAATTTCGAACTCAGGATTCAAGCCGGTCGGGCAACAGCCGGGGTGTCCGCTGCACGTGCCTGGCAGGCGGTCAATGAAGAGTCTTGCCGATGCGGTTCCAGCGGACGTAGCTATCGCCGGGAGTCAGGCTCAGTTCCCCTTCACTGTTCCAGGACCAGTAGATGATGAAAGCTCGGCCCTTGAGGTCCTCCATGTCGACGAACTTCCAGAAGCGACTGTCGTAGCTTTCATCCCGGTTGTCGCCCATAACGAAGAGGCTGTTCGCGGGAACAACGACGGGCCCCATGTTGTCTCTCGGGCTTACACCAGCCGGCAGAACCTTGCTGTCCGTGAAGACGGCGTAGGGTTCGTCGATGGGCTGGTCATTGACAAACACCTTCTTGTCCTGGATTCGAATGGTGTCGCCGGGCAATCCGATCACTCTCTTGATGAAATCCTTGGATGGATCCACGGGATACTTGAACACGATGATATCCTGTCGGTTCGGATTGCCGAAATGGAGAATTTCCTTGTTGGCGATGGGAAGCCTGATGCCGTACACAAACTTGTTGACCAGTATGTGGTCACCGACGAGCAGAGTGGTTTTCATGGAACCTGAGGGGATTTTGAATGCCTGGACGACAAATGCGCGAATAAACAGGGCCAGGAGAACGGCGATAATGATGGCTTCCGTGTATTCCCGAACCATGCTTTTGGAAGTGCTTTTGTCGGTCTGCCTGCTGTTCGCGTATTTCAAAGTCGAATCCTCCCGTTATTTGAAGCAAAGAATCATCCATCTTGGAAACTGTACTGCCTTTGTCGAAAGTTTTCAAGCAGTGATGGTAAAGAAGAAAATTCGCCGAATGTCAACAAAAACCTTCCATGGAATTCAGGGTGGGCTGCCTCCATGTTTGCGAAAAAAGACAATTTACTCGGCCTGGACGTAGGTTCCCATTCGGTAAAGATGCTGCAGTTGAAGCTGAAGGACGGCTCATTCCACCTTGCAGGGCTGGGCCTGGCTCCTCTGCCTCGAGAAGCCTTTTCCGAAGGAAGGGTGAATCAGCCCGAACTGGTTGCCAACAGGATAAAGACCCTATTCAAGAATTTAAAATTAAAAGGGAAACTTGTGGCTGCCGGGGTTTCCGGGTACGACGTCATGATCAAGAAGATCGAGGTGCCCGCCATGTCGGAAAAGGAACTGGACAACAGGATGCAGTCAGAACTGGGGCAGTACATTCCCTACCGGATCGAGGAAGTGGATGTGGATTATCAGATCATGGACCTGGTGAAAGACAGCCCGAATTCGATGGAAGTCCTGCTGGTGGCGGCAAAAAAGGAATCGGTCAGCGAACATGTGAACATGGTCAGGCAGTCGAACATGAGCACTCAGGTGATGGACGTCGATTTTTTCGCTCTGAACAATGCATTTGAAACCACTTATGGGGTGAGCGATGGAACGGTGGCTCTGCTGGATATCGGTTCTCACAAGGCAATCATGAATATAATGATTCAAAATCTTACTCCTTACACGAGAGCTTTATCCATCGGTGGAAGTCAGATTACGGATGCGATCAAGGATCGTTTCAAGCTTACGTTCGATGAAGCTGAACGTATGAAACTTGGGTATATTCCAAATAAATATTCAAAGGAAGAGTTGCAGGAGATTGTATCTTCTGTAATAAGAAACTGGATATCAGAATTCAAGAGGGTTATAGATTTTTATCTTACCAATTATCCTCATAGAGATATAGAAAAAATCTATTTAAGTGGAGGATCATGCCGAATACCTGGTTTAAAAAAGGTGTTTCATGAACATATGGATATTGATGTTGATATATTCAATCCATTGAATAAGATCAATTATGATTCCAAGGCATTCGATCCGGCATATTTAGATTACATTGGCCCTCAAATGGCTATATCACTCGGCCTTGCATTGAGAAAGGCGGGATAAGAATGATTGAAATCAATCTGCTTCCAATAAAGGCCAAGAAGAAAAGTGAGCTTGCGAGGCAGTTTGTATCACTGTACTTCCTGAGTGTCCTCCTGGCAATTTCGGTGATCGGCTATCTCTGGCACTCCAACGGGGAACGAATCGATTCAGGCAGGAAAAGGCTTGCCAGAGTGCAGCAGGAAGTGAGTAACTATTCAAAATACGAAGATATTCTAAAGGAATTGACCGCCAAAAAGGAGATTGTCGACAAGAAGCGGACGATTATTGAGGACCTGCAGAAAGACCGGGATTCCATCGTTCGCATCCTTGCTCTCCTGGCGGTACAGGTGCCTCCGGAGAAGATGTGGTTCGAGAAATTTGTCCAGACCTCGAATGTCATCGTGGTGGACGGCGTGGCGTTGAGCAACGAAGCGATTGTCGAGTTCATGCGGAACCTGGAGTCTTCGCCGTACATCGAGAAGGGGAGCGTGAACCTTGTGCATTCACGGCGCACGGTGGTGAGCAGCATGAAGTTGAGGGAATTCCAGGTGAGTTATCGATTTCATCCGTATTCCGAAGTCAAGAAGAAGGCAAAGACACAACCATCATGAGAAAAGATCTTTTATCCGCGTCCGCACTTCTGGAGAAGATGGCGGGGCTTACGGCTGCCCGGAAGTTTCTGCTTTTCGCGGCGACCTTTTTTTTCCTGGGGGGAGGCTTCTATTTCTTCCTGTACCAGAACCAGGCAGATGAAATTGTGAAACTGGAAAAGAGCATCGCCGACCAGGAGAAGAGGTTGTCGACTCTCAAACACGCAGCGGCGAGGGTGGATGCGATGCACAAGGAGTTGGCCGCGTCGGAAGAGGAATTTGGACGGCTACTGGCGCTGCTTCCTGACCAGAAGGAAATTCCGGGTTTGCTGGAGAGTGTTTCACACCTCGGATCGAAGGTGGGCCTCGAAAACATCCTGTTTCAACCCCAGCCGGAACTTCCCCACGAATTCTATGCCACCATTCCTGTTCGGCTCGACCTTGTGGGCAGTTTCAGCGAACTGGGATTGTTTCTCGACAGCGTCAGCAGGCTGGACCGGATCCTCAAGGTCGAGAGCCTGAACATGGCACGTCAGAAGGAAAAGGGTGCTTCGCGTCTTCAGGTGGGTTGCACGGTGGTGACGTACAGGTTTCTCGATAAACCCGTTGAGAAGTCCGCGCCGGGGAAGAAGAAATGAATTGGATCAGGATGACGCCTTCCCGCCCGGTGGGAAGGAGGGGAATCGACCCGGTTCTGAGAAGGGTAACAACAGGGCAACAGGGGGGACACATGCAAAGAGGCATCGGCTGTTGCAGGTATCGCCGCCATTTTACCATCCTGCTCGGATTCTTGACGGCGTGTGCTGTCCTGTGGCCGAATCCGGCCTGGTCCGCCGGAGAAAACGGGGCTGCCGCTCCGTTCTTGTATGGGGGCGGGGGGGTGAAAGTGGACCTGAACGAGTCGGAAGATGCGGTGGTGATAAGAATAGGCACCGATTCATCGTCCATCGATCCCCGGTTCCGAAAAGTGGGCAGCGATGCATTCGTCATCGAACTGGGAGGTGTAACCGGTCACACACCGATTCCGACTCTTCCCTCCGGGTCGAAGCTCGTCTCCCTGGTCTACTCTGATAACAGGAAGGAAGAAGGCGTCGAAATCTCCGGATCCCTGGCACATCCACTCGATCATTTTATCGTGGACAGGGCGGAAAACGAATTTGTGGTCAATCTTTACTTAAGCAGGGGATCTTCCGATGCACTCGGTGTGGCGGCCGAAAAGGCGGCTGCTTCCCGCACCTTGCCTGCTTCGGCAGCGATCCGCACCGGATCCGTCAAACCCGCTGCAGCCGTTCAGAAGACTGGGGGCAAGGTTCAACGCCCGGACAATGCCGGGACTCAGACTACGGCCGCGGAACCGAAGATACTCGAATTTGACGTGGCCCGGCCCATGGATGAATTCCCGGTCCAGAATCTTACCGGCATCCAACGGAAGCAGTATACGGGCAAACCCATCAGTCTGGATCTTATGGACGCCGACCTGAGAAATGTTTTGAGGCTTCTCGCGGACCTGACAGGAACAAATATCGTCATAGAACCCGACGTCTCGGGCCGCGTCACACTCAAAGTCGAACAGGTGCCCTGGGACCAGGTTCTCGACATGGTGATCGCCATGAATGATCTCGGCAAGGAACAGGTGGGCAATGTCATCCGAATCGCCCGCCAGACCAAACTCAAACAGGAATGGACTCAACAGACCGAAGCGTTCAAGGCCAAACAGGATCTCATGGAAACCCGCAAAGACCTTGGAGAGTTGACCACCGTGTACCTGTCGGTGAGTTATGCTCAGCCCAGGGACATCGCGGCACGCATTTCCGAAGGAAAGAGCGACAAGGGGCGGGTTTCCGTTGACGAACGCACGAGCCTCATCATCTACACCGACTATCCAGGCCGCATTTCGAGTGCCAGGCAGCTGTTGTCGAGGCTGGACAAACCCACATCCCAGGTGCTGATCGAAGCCCGGATCGTGACACTCAACACGGATGTCCGAAGACAGCTGGGAGTCTCCCTTGGGTTTAAATCGTCTTCCCCGCTGCCGTCGGGAGCTCGAAGCAGCCAGGACTTCGAGGTCAACAGCCCTCCACTCAACCTTTTCGGAATGTCTCTGGCCGAAGTCGTGGGGCAGACGCTGCTGCGAGTCGACCTGCAGTTGTCTGCCCTGGAGACGGCCAACGAATTGCGCATCATGGCCGCTCCACGTGTGCTGACCATGAACAATGTCAAGGCGGTCATCTCGCAGGGTGTGCAGATACCCTATTTGAAGGTGGGGGACACGGCGTCGGGTGTCACCGCCACCGAGTTCAAGGATGCCGTTCTCGAACTTCAGGTGACTCCTCACATCACGCCTGACCGCAAGATCAGGATGACGCTCGAAGCCAAACAGGATGAACCGTCTCTTACCGTCGTCGGGGCGGAAGGTCAGCCTGGAATCGATACTCGAAAAATATCGACGGAGCTGCTGGTGGATGACGGGAGCATAGTGGTTATCGGGGGAGTGATTCGAAACCGGGATTCCGCACAGAAATCAGCTACTCCAGGGCTGAGCGATGTGCCGATCCTCGGACGCCTTTTCAAGACGGAGGAAGCGGAGAGTCAAAAGACGGAACTCCTCATCTTCATCAGTCCGAAGATCGTGGAGCCTGGACGGCCGGCGGGCCGTGTCTAGAGAGGAAAGATCTTTCCTTGCAGGAGTGAGAATTTCGGTTGCACTGCCTCCTTTTTTTGGGCATATAAGGAAGAATATTCCACTTCAAAAGGGGAGACACCGAGCATGGCGTATCGCGCTTCGTGCAAGAGAATATATGTTTTGTTTGTCATAGGGGTTTTGAGCATATTGCTGTCCGGCTGCTCGATGCAAAAGAGCGGATCCAAGGTCGAAAGAACTCACGCAGACAAGGCAAAAACCGCGCAGGCACAGTCCGGACAGCAGTCCGCACGGGAAAAACCAGTTCTCAGGGTGGACTATCTGACACCTACAAATGCCATTCATTCCCCTGAACTCTACGTATACAAAGAAAAGAGAAGGCTTTACGTGATTCAGTCGGATGTGCTGGTGCGGGACTATCCCATCGGGCTTGGCTTCAATCCCGTTGGAGATAAGGAAAGGGAAGGAGACGGGCGGACTCCTGAAGGAGATTTCTTCATATGCATGAAGAATGCTTCCAGCCGCTTCATCAAGTCTCTCGGTTTGAGTTATCCCGACAAGAAGCACGCGGAAAGAGCCTTTTTTGCGGGTACGCTGACTCCCATTGAATTCCGGGATATCCTCATCGCCTATGAACGAAGGTCCACCCCTCCCTGGAATACGATTCTTGGCGGAAAGATCTTCATTCATGCAGGGGGAGCCCACAAGGACTGGACGGAAGGGTGCATTGCGCTGTACAACAGCGACATGGAGGAACTCTTCCAGATCAGTGACGTGGGAACCCGGGTGTCGGTGCGCCCGTAGAAAAGGTTCATCCGGCAAACGAGTACCCGGACAGTTGTCGCACAAAGGTGGAAGAAATTCGCAAGAGCATCTTTCCCGCGACAACGTCATTTACTCAACATCGTCAGTCTCACAGCAGTGTCATCGCCTGCACAACGTACTTGCCTCCACATCGTCATTCCCGCGAAGGCAAGAAATCCAGGAAAAGTAACCATACAGAAAGAATCTGGAAGAGACGATGAATAGAGCAGGGCGATCCGGGGTGGAGTGATCTTTATGGCGCGATCCGCGCTGGACTGGATTCCCGCCTTCTCGCGGGAATGATGGTATTGTGCGGATGACGGTGCTGTGGGAATTGAATTGTTGTGGACATGGCATTATTGTGAGAATGGCGTTCGTTGTTGCAGGAATAACGTTGTTGTTGGCACCGGATGGATTCAACCTTTGTGCGACAACTGTCCGGCTACGCGTTTCTGAGAAAATACCGGAACTGTCTGGCCCGTTTTCCAAGAAATCAGCTGATCAGAAGGTTTGTGTGCGTGGCCTGGCGTTATCCTCCCGTTTTGGGTTTGTCCCTTCGACCGGAGTTTAACCGATACAGGAGTTTAATCCTGGTTGGACCTGTTCATAATTGGCTGTGAACCCACGGCTCCTGGAGCTTATCGGAAGAACCATGGAAAAGAGAGGGTTATTCGATCCGCCCGGTGGGCTGATTTGTCGTGTCAGTCGTGTTCCGGGCTGTCGAGTGCCTTCATGTAAGCCTCCTGCCACGACTTTTTTTCCTCTTCTTTCGAAAAACACGATTCGATAAATCGCAATGCAAACCCGGGTTTGCTGATGTAGGGAAAGCGCGTTGTCAAGAATTCTTCTTTCATTTCCCGCAGGGTTTCGTGCAGCCGAGCCCCGTCGATAAAATTACGTACCTTATCCTGGCGGTAGACCACGGTGTGTCCCAGCGCCCTCACGTAACGGTCACATGCTCCGGAGGAATCATTGCTCTCCCGCCGGCACACCTGTGCAACCTCCATGGGTATCGAGATGGAGAGGACAGCCTGGTAGCGGCCTCCCGCAACAGCTGTCGATCGGTCTTCGAAATAGACGCACAGTCCGTTTTCCAAGCGGACAGGTTCGAACAAAAGCTTTGTGTGTTCCATGAACGTTCAATCCTCCGTAGTGTTTTGTGTTCTAGACCGGATGGTTTCAATTTACTCAAAGACAGTCCGAGTGCAACAGGAAAGAGAAGGACAGTTGACTCGTGTTCCCGAAAGCGCTATTAAACAGCATCGCGATCAGGCAGACGGGTTCCGGAAACCTTACCGGATGGTCGGAAAGCGAAGGTATCCGGGAAGGGCGCGAGGCCACGATGGACGGTCGGGACCCTCCGGGTGTCCGAGGTTGATAGACGGTATCAGGACGATGTGAGGTCGATTCGAGATGAAAAGAACATGCATAGAGGTCCGGTGGCATGGCCGCGGGGGGCAGGGCGCGGTCACCGCGGCGATGATTCTTGCTGAAGCTGCCTATTATGAGGGGTACAAGGGGGTTACCGCGGCGCCATTTTTCGGAGCCGAACGAAGGGGGGCTCCCATCATTGCAACCAACCGGTTCGGTTGGGAACCCATAAGAACATTCTCTCTTGTCGAGCGTCCGGATGTGGTGGTTGTACTGGATGAAACCATACTGAAGGTGGTGGACGTGTCTGCGGGTGTTCGACCCGACGGCATAGTGATCATCAATTCGACCAAGCCGCCGGAATCCGTTCAATTGAAAACCCCTCTCAACGTAGCCACAACCAACGCCAGTGGCTGGGCCCGGGAGGCCGGCCTGATCGTCGCGGGATCTGTGCTGTTCAATACCACCATACTTGGAGGTTTTTCCAGGGCTACGGGGTTGATCAGCATGCCGAGCATCGAGAAGGCCTTGCGCAGCCACTTCAGCGGGGAGTCGGGTGAGCGGAATGTGCATGGGGCTCGTCTTGCCTATGAAGGGACAGCCGTTCTGAATGAATGTACTCTGGCCTGTGCCTGATCGAGCTGGATCGAGGCCGCCTGTGGAAGAAGGAAGACTTTTGATGAATGAAGAAGCCAAAACCCGGGAAGATTTTACTCAGGCCCGATCAAAACTGTGCAAGGGGGAAGGCGGAAAGACCGGCGACTGGAGGTCATCCAGGCCTGAAATCGATATTACGAAGTGTACGCCCGCCAAGAACCAGCGGCCCTCGTGCTTCATCTGCTGGCTTTACTGTCCCGAAGGTGTCGTAAAGCGGACGATCCCTGTGGAAATCGACATGGACTACTGCAAGGGCTGCGGTATCTGTGCCGAAGAATGTCCAACGAAGGCGATTCGAATGGTCGAGGAAGAATCCTGACGGGGAATACGGGTCAGGATGAAATGGTTCATATCCTGACCCCCTTTTCTTCGTGGGAAGATTCGGATAGGTGGTAGAAGCTCCAGTGTTCCGGATCATTTCGGCGGTCCCTGTTTCCGTCTCGCCTCGTTCCTGTCCGCCGGTTTGCCCGTGCCTCCATGGAAGCGATCTCTTTCGCTGTATATGCAGCCGCAATACTGCTGGCGGTACATCCCGAGGGTCCTCGATCGTTCCTGCCCCTCTTTCCAGCCTGAACGAAAGTCCTCGTAATAAAAAGGAATCCCGAACTTGAGCGATGCTTCCCTGGCGATTTCCACTGCCAGGTCATGTTTTTGATGCCTGCTGTAAAGAAGAGTAGTGGTGAAGGCATCGAAGCGGCTCTTCAGGGCAAGACGGGCTGCAGCTTCAAGTCGGAGGGTGTAGCAGATCGTGCATCGCTGCTGTTCCCGGAAGACGGTTTGCCGGAGAAAGGAGTCCAGGTCGTAATCGTCGCGGACGATCAGTGGGAGATCGATTCCCCGGGCAAATGAGCGCAGTGTATCGAGTCGCCTGCCGAATTCCTGGTAAGGATGGATGTTCGGGTTGAAAAAGAAACCATGCACGTACCAGTCCTGTTCGCGAAGACGTTCGACGGGGATGATGGTACAGGGACCGCAACAGGTGTGCAGAAGAATGCGACGCATGATACCGACGATCAACCTTTTTTGTCGATGGAGCGCGATCGGCTCCGAATCAGCAGGTTTCCGTGCAGTTCCAACGGCAGACCGTCGAAACTGCCATTGCTCATGCAGATCACCAGGTCCCCCTCCCTGCAGCAGGATAACAGGAAATGAAGAAGGTCCGGGGTGTTTTCAAAGTAATGCGATTCCCTGCCGCGCAGATGGATGTCGTGAGCCAGGGCGCGGGCGTCCAGGCGTTCCTGCTGCGGTATGGTGTCCAGGCCTGGAGGATTCTTGATACAGGTGAGATCGGCGTCGTCGAATGCCTTCGAATAGGCCGCCTGGAAAACCCTGCGCCGGCTCGAATTGGTCCTGGGTTCGAAAGCGGCGATGATTCGCCTGTCCGGGTAAAAGCTTCTCATGGCTGAAAGGGTTTCCTTCACAGCCGTGGGATGGTGCGCGAAGTCATCCATCACCGCGATCCCGTCACATTCTCCGATTATATCCTGGCGCCTGCGCACACCTTGAAAGGTGAGCAGTCCGTCCTGAAACGACTGGAAAGGCAGGCCGACGACTGAAGAGACGGCGAGAACCGCCAGAGTGTTGCTCAGGTTATGCCTTCCGGCCAGGAGGGAGACGACGGACTGTTCTTTGCCTGATAAAGGCTCCCTGCAGGTGAAGCGGACCTGACCGGGGAGGTAGTCGACACTCAGCACACGCAGGTCGGCCTTTTCAGACCAGCCGTAGGAGATCACTTTGCCTTTGCACTCCCGAGCCGCCTTCGAGGCAACGGCATCATCGGCATTGACGATGAGGGTCCCGTCGGACGGGATAAGGAGGATGAAGCGCCTGAAGGCCTCGTAGACGGAATCGAAGTCGGGGAATATATCGGCGTGGTCGTATTCTATGCCGGTGAGCACGGCTGTTTGAGGCCTGTAATGGAGAAACTTCGGCCCCTTGTCAAAGAATGCTGTATCGTATTCATCCCCTTCAATGACCATGTACCTGCCGTTGCCCAGGCGATAACTTTTCTGCCAGTTTTTCAGGATCGCCCCGATGAACGCACTCGGGTCGAGCCCTCCCGCCGTCAGAACCCAGGAAAGCAGCGAGGAAGTGGTGCTCTTGCCGTGAGTGCCCGCAACCACGATACTCTGATGCCGGGAGAGAAAGAATGAATCAATCGCCTGAGGCATCGAAAGATAAGGAAGATTCCGGCTCAGGACGTACTGCGCCTCCGGATTCTCCCTGCGGATGACGTTGCCGATGATGAAGATGTCCGGTGAGACCCTTGCCGGATTGTCGGCATGGTAGCCCTGGATGACAGGAATGTGAAGTGCCTCCAGGTGAGTACTCATGGGAGGGTAAAGGCCCTGGTCCGAGCCCGTTACGTGGTGGCCTTTCTCCGCCAGCATTCCGGCGAGGGTGCCCATGGCGATACCGCCGATTCCTATCATATAGACGTTCTTAGAAGAGGGATTCTGCATGGAGTGCTTCCATTATGAAGTCGTGGACAAGGGGGCGAAATGCTTTGAGTCTTTCATTGTGTCTTGTCGGATAGATGCGGTTGGTAAGAAGAATGATGAGTATCTCCTTGTCCGGATCGAGCCAGAACGAGGTTCCTGAAAAGCCCAGGTGGCCGATGGTGCTGGCAGAGAAATATTTTCCCGAGCTGGAATTTTCGGAGGATGGAGTGTCATATCCAAGGGCCCAGGTGCTGCATTCCGCATCGTTGGAGCGCGTCCAGAAGGTGTCGATGACTTCGGCTGACCATTCCGGATATTGAACGCGCCCCGATCGGATTTCCCACAGGCGGGAGAGGAGCAGGAAGATGCCGTGGGCCGTGCCGAAAAGCCCGGCGTGTCCCGCAACTCCGCCCAGCGAGTATGCGTTCTCGTCGTGGACTTCCCCCTGCAGGCATCGGTTTCGCCACGGGCAGATTTCCGTAGCGGCAAAGGAAAGAATACCGGCCGACCGGATTGCGGGTGAAACGGTGGGGTCTGTTGAAACGGAGAGGGGCTGGAAATGCAGATCTTCCACTCCGAAAGGTTGAAACAGGATCCTGTCTGCCAGGATATCGAGGGGGGCACCGAGTGTTCTTTCGAGGATGAGCCCGAGGAGCATGTACCCGAGGTCACTGTAACAGGCTGTTTTTCCGGGAGGATGAACAAGGGGGGCCGAGAGAAGAAGAGACAGGAGCAGGGTCTTCTTGTCATTACGACCCTCGACACTCAGGAGCTTGAAATAAAAGGGCTTATAAGCGGGCAGGCCCGAGCGGTGGTTCAGCAGCTGCCGGACGGTGATGGATCGTTTGTCGTGAGGCACCTGGCTGCGGGAGAAAAAACGGGAGATGGGATCTTCGAGGCTGAATTCCGCGCGGTCGACGGCCCACATGCACAAGGGGCTCGTCACCAGCGGTTTGGTCAGGGACGCCAGGTCGAATCTCGTACCGGCATGGACGGTTTCCCCATCCTTGCGGGTCCGTCCCCATGATCGAAAGAAGATGTCCCCCACCGAGGCCGCCCGCACCAGCAGGGAGGCTCCCGAAAAGGTTCCGTCCGCCACTGCCCGGCGGAAGAGGAGGTCGAGCTCCGATGGCTTACGCATGGGCCGCAAAGGGATGCTGAAAGGGGCGAAGGATATGTTCATACGTATTCAGAAGGAACGGGGTCCCCAGGGGGATCACGTGGTTCTCGATTCCGTGGCCGAACGGAAGCCCTGCAACCACGGGAAAATCCAGCGGGGCTGCGTGTTCCATGACCATGTCACAAATCCTGTTGAATTCCGCGCAGTCCTGAAAGCTTCCGAGGATAAGGCCGCCCAGCCTGTAAAGTATGCCCGAGAGGCGGAGCTGCATGAAGAGGCGATCCAGGCGGTAGAGGGCCTCTCCACGGTCTTCGACGAGAAGCAGGGCGCCGTCAAGGTCGGGGAAGAAAGGGGTTCCGAGAAGGTGCATCATGCAGGTGAGGTTTCCGCCAAGGACCTTCCCCGAGGATATCCCGTGCCTCAGGATCTGCCGTTCGTCCAATTCCCATGAAAAAGGGTTTGTGCCTGAGAGAGTGTCGAGCAGGTGGATGGCATTGTGGGGAAAATCACCCAGCCCTGTAAGGTTGGGTCCGTGAAACGTGACCCACTCCATGTGGCAATGAAACGCGAGATGCAGAAAAGTAATATCGCTGTGCCCGATGAAGATCGGGCGATTGCGTCGCAGGGAGGAGAAGGGAAGATGCGGCAGGAGCCTGCCGCTGCCGTATCCTCCGCGGATACACAGAACTGCTGCGTTGTCCGGGTCGCTGAGTGCGTCGACAAGGTCTCGAGCCCGATCATGGTCTGTCCCTGCCAGGTAGCCGTTCCTGTCGAACACATGTCTTGCGAAGGTGACCCTATAGCCTGAATCCTCGAGGATCTGAACGGCCCGTTCCAACTTCTTTACATCGAACGGGCTTGATGGGGCCACCAGGCGAATCAGGTCTCCGCGTTGCAGGGGATGAAAGTTCATGAGTTCTTCTTGTTTCGTTCGAAGATGATTCTCAATCCCTGGAGAGTCAGGTAATCGTCGACTTCATCGATGACCGGGCATTCCGCCGCGATCAGGGACGCCAGGCCACCTGTTGCCACCACTTTGAGTTCCTTTCTGACTTCCTTTTTCATGCGGTTGATGATGCCTTCCACCAGCCCGGCATACCCGTAGACAACGCCGGCGCTTATGGAGGAGATGGTGTTCTTGCCCAGGATGGACGCAGGCCTCGCAAAGATTTCCACTCTGGGGAGCTTCGACGTCTTGAAAAAGAGCGCCTCGCAGGAAATCACAATACCGGGGCTGATCACTCCTCCCATGTATTCGCCACGATCCGAAACGTAATCGAACGTCGTAGCCGTGCCGAAATCCACCACGATGCATGCCTGCCTGTACCGCTCGTAAGCGGCGACCGCATTCACAATTCGGTCCGCTCCCACTTCCTTCGGGTTGTCATAGAATATGGGCATTCCCGTTCGGATGCCCGGACCGACGACAACCGGATGAATGTTGAAGTACTTTCGGCAGAAGCGTTCGACCGAATTGAGGAGCGGAGGTACGACGCAGGAAATGATGACTTGCGTGACCTCGCGCGCCGGAACCTCGTAGGTGGCAAACAGGCTGCGGAAAGTGATGCTGTATTCGTCCGCCGTCATGTTCACGTCGGTTCTTATGCGCCAGTCGTGGAAAAGTCGGCCGTGCTTGAACAGTCCGAGCACCGTATTGGTGTTTCCGATATCTATCGCGAGAAGCATGATTCATTTTCCTTACAAGAAAGACGAACGAGTTCAAGCCGTACGGACAGCATCGGCCATGACAGCCGCCTGCCTGTGAAACTCGACGTCGTGAACCCGTACGATGTGCGCACCCGACGCGATTCCCATGCTGTTGACCACGGCCGTGCCCACCTCCCGATCATCCACGGGCCTGTCCAGGACAGCCCCTATGAAACGCTTCCTCGAAGCTCCCAGCAGGATCGGACGGTCCAGGCACTGGAAGGCGTGCAGGTTCTTCACGAGAACCAGGTTGTGGTGGACGGTCTTCCCGAAGCCAATGCCCGGGTCGACAATGATCTGCCCCCGGTCGACTCCCTGGTCCATGGCGTATTGGATGCGTTCTTCCAGAAAGGCGATGATTTCCGACAGGATGGAATGGTAGGACGGGTTGTCCTGCATGGTGCGCGGAGTGCCCTGCATGTGCATCAGGATAAGTGGGGCATTGAATTCAGCGGCGGTTTCGGCCATCAATGGGTCGAAGCGCAGCGAGCTGATGTCATTGATGATGTCGGCTCCGGCGGCAAGGGCCTGCCGGGCGACTTCCGCCTTCGTGGTATCGATGGATATGGGGATGTCACTGCTCTCTCGAACAGCCTCGATGACCGGAATCACCCTCTCGAGTTCCATCTCGACGGGGACGGGCTCTGAAGAAGGCCGGGTGGACTCACCTCCAATGTCCAGCAGGTCGGCTCCCGACACGATCATGTCCAGTGCCTGGCGGACCGCAGCGTGAAAGTGATGGAACTTCCCCGCATCTGAAAAGGAATCCGGGGTTACATTCAAAACCCCCATGACCAGGGTGCGCTCTCCCAGTTCCAGTTTGCCCGACTTCATCTGAAGTATGTAACGTTTGCGAGCGGAGATGCTCATATCTTCATCCCGGCAGCTGGTTTTCTATCCGAAAAGAGACTCCGACGAAGGCTCCCCTGTGTCTCATCGCCGGGCGAACACACGCAGTGTCTCAAATCGGCACAACTTGTGCTGAAAAGAAAAACTCCCTCTCCGAACAGGAGCCCGGCCGGAGAGGGATATGTCAGCCTACGCACACCAAGGCGCTGAGGCTTCCC
This sequence comes from Syntrophobacteraceae bacterium, assembly GCA_013314815.1. Classification (GTDB taxonomy): domain Bacteria; phylum Desulfobacterota; class Syntrophobacteria; order Syntrophobacterales; family Syntrophobacteraceae; genus JABUEY01. The sequence goes on along the minus strand of JABUEY010000042.1, from coordinate 14,505 downwards.
GAAAGAACACGTTCACTTCACAGACGCTTTTCGCGGGCGCCGGGATAACTCAAGCCTTTTCTTCAGCGATTTCCCGGCCCTCCGTTCTGGGATCCGCGCGCTCCTCCGCCCCGTCCGCCACGGAAACATCCAGGGCGGGCAACGCAGCAGGAGTCGGCTTCAACCGGTCTGCTCCAGGTTCAAGTTTCGGCATTTTCTGGAGCAGTTCCGGTTCCGTCTCGCGAATGATGAGATCGACGTCGCGCAGATCGAGGGTTTCCTTCTCCAGCAGGCCCATGGCTATGCGTGAAAGGAGTTCATAATGGTCACTGAGAAGTGTGCGGGCGCGCTGGTAGTTATCTTCTACTATGCGCCGTATCTCGTTATCGATATTGATGGCGGTCTGTTCACTGTAATCCCGGTGCTGAGCGATATCTCGACCGAGAAACACCTGCTCTTCCCTCTTGCCGAAACTCACAGGACCCATGGCATCGCTCATCCCCCATTCACAGACCATCCTGCGCGCTATCTGGGTGGCCCTTTCGATATCGTTGGCCGCACCGGTTGTATTCTGATTGAAGACCAGTTCTTCTGCAACGCGGCCACCCATGAGAATGGCGATACTGTCGAGCAGGAATTCGCGGGAATAGGTATGGCGGTCGTCCTGGGGGAGTTGCTGAGTCAGCCCCAGCGCGCGGCCTCTGGGTATGATGGTGACCTTGTGCAGAGGATCCGCTCCGGGAAGCAACCGGGCGACCAGGGCGTGTCCTGCTTCGTGATACGCTGTCGTGCGTCGTTCTTCGTCGCTGAGGATCATGCTCTTGCGTTCGAGCCCCATCATGACCTTGTCCTTGGCTGCCTCGAAGTCGGACATATCGATGAGTTCCTTGTTTCTTCTGGCAGCGAGCAGCGCCGCCTCATTGACAAGGTTTTCGAGATCGGCGCCGGAAAAGCCGGGTGTCCCCTTGGCGAGGACTCTCATGTCCACGTCGGGTGCAAGGGGTTTCGAATGGGAATGGACTGTCAGGATTCCCTCGCGTCCACGAATATCCGGAACAGGCACGACGACCTGGCGGTCGAATCGCCCCGGCCTGAGAAGCGCCGGATCGAGCACGTCGGGACGGTTCGTGGCGGCAATCAATATAACGCCTTCATTGGATTCGAAACCGTCCATTTCCACCAGCAGCTGATTCAAAGTCTGTTCGCGTTCGTCATGGCCGCCTCCCAGGCCGGCTCCACGGTGGCGCCCCACCGCGTCGATTTCGTCGATGAAAATAATGCAGGGGGCGTTCTTCTTGCCCTGGAGGAAAAGGTCGCGAACGCGGGACGCACCCACACCCACGAACATCTCGACGAAATCGGAGCCGCTGATGGTAAAGAACGGCACGCCCGCTTCACCCGCAATGGCCCTGGCCAGGAGCGTCTTCCCGGTGCCCGGTGCTCCCACCAGCAGGACACCCTTGGGAATCCTGCCCCCGAGGCGGGTGAATTTCTTCGGATCCTTGAGAAACTCGACGATTTCCTGGAGTTCTTCCTTCGCCTCGTCCACTCCCGCCACGTCGCTGAACATGACCTTCCTGGCACTCTCGTTCAACAGCCGAGCCCGGCTCTTGCCGAAACTCATCGCCTTGCCCCCGCCCATCTGCATCTGGCGCATAAAGAAGATCCAGACTCCGATAAGCAGCAGCATGGGGAACCAGCTGATGAGGACGGTCACGTACCACGGGGATTCCTCCTCCGGCCTGGCATGGATATCCACGCCGTTTTCCCTGAGGATGCCGATGAGATCCGAGTCCCTCGGAGCAAAGGTTCGAAAGGTTTTCCCGTCGGTGTAGGTTCCCAGAACACTGTCACCCTGGATGGTGACCTGAGAGACTTCTCGCTTCTGCACGGAAGCGAGAAACTGGCTGTAAGTGATCTCCAGGCTGGCTCTTTGCGGTTGGTGAAACATGTTGAAAAGCAATATCACCATGAGGCTGATGACCAGCCAGAGGGCCAGGTTTTTGTAAAACGGACTCAAGGGGAAAGCCTCCTTAGCTTCTTGTGAATTATCGAGAAAAGCGGATCGAGCCTTTGTCCGCTTCCGGCTTGCCGACGTTTGTTCTTCACTGCAGACCACCCATTCGAATCATGCAGTGTGCATGTTGCCGCCGGTTATATATCAGATTCCCCTTGAATGGGAAAGCAGCAATCGGATGATCGGGTCCACGATGAGCACTGCCGATATCACAGAAGATGCACACCTACTTTACCTACGAAAGAACGTTTTATTCAACCCTTAATACCGGCGTCGAGCGCATGCGGAATCTTCGCCTTCTGTCTCCGAAACCTCAAGCCGGCTGGATGTATGCCCGAAGGCTTTGTGCACAGGGCGGAAGAATGCAGCGTTGAAGGGAGTCGGCTTTCATGCTCAAACGGGCGCGGGCAATCGACCGGCGCGCGGCTGCTCAGTCTTCAGGTTTATTGACGGAGCTCTTCCATATAATAAACCTTCTTGTGGCAATATAAAAGACCGCGAGCGGAATAAGGTTGAGGGTTCCGGTCAGGAGAAAAGCCCTGGCGTACCCGGTCTCGCGAATGATGATGCCCATGATCACGGCACTCAGCATCATCCCGAGATAGATGCAGGTGTTGTAGCCTCCCATGGCAAGCCCCCGGGAATCGGGAGAGACGACCTCGGAGATCAGTGCACCCAGGGCGGTGAATGCGACTCCCATACTGATGCCCAGGATGACCGCCCAGATCAGGAACTGGAAAATGTGGGTCGAAAAACCAATCCCGGCCATCGAAACCGCAAAACAAAGCATGCCGATGACTACAAGAACGCTGCGGTCGCTTACTCTGTCACTGAGATATCCGAAAGGAATGCGGGAAAGCGCGTTGAAGAGCGCCTGGGCTGCGAAGACGATGCCGATTTGACCGAGGTTCAATCCCTGCTCCTGAGCGTGCAATGGGACGAAGGTCACGAACATGCCCAGGCCGAAGCAGCCCCCCAGGGTTATCATCCAGCATGACAGAAGCGGGCGGTTACGCAGCAGTTCCCCGGCCATGATTCGGATGGCCCGTTTTCTCGGGCGCTTCGCGGGAACCTGGTGTGCACGAGGCACAAAGAGATGGGCTACAAAGACCATCAGCAGGATGAAGGTTCCTGAAAGCAAGAAGACGGGAGGAAATCCCAGCCACTGCCCGGCAAAGCCGCCCGCCGCAGGGCCCAGGCTCATCCCGCCATACAGAGCGGTGGTGTACCAGCCGTAGGATCGGCCCAGGTGTGTGGATGGAGTAAAATCCGCAACGAAGGACATGAGGGTTGGCGCAAAGGCCGCCAGTCCGACTCCGAAAAAGAGATAAATGAGCATCATCTGCACGGGAGTCCTGCTGTAATAGAAGAGAAACGAACTGCAGCACGAGATGAGCAGTCCGCTGAGGATAAGGATCCTTCTGCCCACCCTGTCCGAGAGGATGCCAAGGGGGAGAGAAAGAAGCCCGGCCATGAGCAGGAAGGAGGAATTGATAAGGCCCACCTGGATGGTGTCAGCACCCAGAGATTGGGCAAACAGGGGCACGACGGGAATGCGCATGTACGAACCGAAGTAGCAGAAGAAACAGACCGTGCAGCAAATAAGGAGCAGGGTTCGATAAGAAGGGACTCTTACGGATCCTTCAGTGGACGATGACATCCGTTCGCCTCGATTGCAGGTATACTGAGCGCTCCGGTCCGGATTGACCACACATGATCTACCGGTGGAATGCTGATCCTGGGGTGACGTACCGTGTAAGAGGCACCCTCTCCCCTCGGACGAAAATCATTGCCGGTGACTCAAGGGAGCCCGGCAGAGAAGAAATACCACCTCGAACCACTACAAAAGAAGCAGGCATGCCTCGAATAATACGGCCTATTTCGTTTTGCAGGCCGAGCAATCGAGCTGAACGGCTCGCCGCGCATGCCAGGGCCTCCTCGACGGGAAATCCCGCCTCGACAAGAACTCGAAGTTCCTCGATGCACGAGGATCCGTGATGGATTCCGAAGCCTCCTGCGTCCGTTCCCAGCGCGATGGGAACACCCATGGCACGCGCATGGGCCAGTTGCTCGACCTGGTGGTCGTAGTTTCTCCGGGCCGTCTCCTGTTCGATGGTTCCGGCATCGAGACCACGCACATAGGCCTTCATGCTGTACGCGGTGGGGACCCAGTACACTCGGCGTTCTGCCAGGTATTCGAGGTTTTCCCTGCCCATGAAATATCCGTGTTCGATGGAACGGCACCCCGCTTCAATCGCCTCCCTGACCGCCCGGACTCCATTGGCATGGACCATGACCGGCATGCCCGCTCTCGCGGCGGTATTTACAGCGTCTCTCAATTCCACGTATTCGAACTGGGGAGGTGTCTGCCTTCCAAAAACGGCAAGGCTGTTCAAACCCGAGTTGACGATCTTGACATGGTCGGCTCCAGGGGAAGCACTGCGCAAGCAGTCGGCAAGGGTTTTGCCGGCAGGCAAAGCTGGGCCAAGGATCGAGCCATAGCGGCCGGGCTTGTGCCACACCGTCCCGGCTGCCCTGATACAGACGGGCACGTACGGATTGCGGGGATGGGTTTGCTTGAATCGGAGGGCGTGATTTCCGGAATCTCCGCCGTCCCTTACGGCGAGAATCCCGTGAGCGAGATGCCGTTCGAGATTACCTGAAATGGCTGCTCCGGCAGGTCCCCGGGGTTGATGGAACTGAAGATCGCGTTGGCTCCGGTCGGTTGTCCCGGACCAGGCAAGATGGACATGACAATCCGAGAGTACGGGCAACACGGTGCAGTGGGAAAGGTCGAGGAACGGGCGGTTGGCCGCTTTCAGAGAATCGAGGTTTGCAGCGGGCTGGATGGACGAAAAGTGCCCCGCCTGGACTTCGGCAATGACGCAGCTTTCGGCAGGGGTCCCCGTGCCGTCGATCAGCCATCCCGCAAAAATCAATAGACTGGGTTCCCTCGACAAGTCTTCCCCTTGCATGGCAGGCGGTCTTCCGATACGGATTCCAACACGGGACCCGCCCTGGTCACATTTCGTGTCCCCTGACCCTGAAAAAAATCACGGAGAATTCCCTGATCATCTCGCCGAGGATCGTCTTGATGGCCTCCGAAGCCGCCCCGGGCGAGCTGTGTCCCATGACCTCCTCCGTATAAATCGCCGGGTTCTCGAAATTTCCCGCATCGCACCTGATGTGATAGACAACGGGGTATTCCCGGCCTACTACCCAGACTCTGAAGGTCAGATTGCCCGACTTCCTGTCCCTCGATGCCACCAGGTTGAGGAATCTCGCGGAGTCCTTCGAAACGTCTTCGTACCGGATTCGACTGAAATGGTTCTTGAACTGAGACTTGGCGTATCGTGTCAGTTCCTCGGCATCCAGACCGATCTTTTCCGCATCGCCCACAAGGGAGACGGCGATCATGGCAAAGCTCTGAACTTCCCTGAACTCTCCAAACAGCAGGGTGACCTCCCTGTCTGTCAATCCTGGGGAGTCGCCCTTCTGTGAACAGCTGCCGGTGCAGGGAGAAATGATCAGGACAAGAAACAGAAGAAGAGCTGTGATCCGCATAGGATAACCCCGGAGAGTCGAGTGTTGCCGAAATCGACGCATTGCAGGACAATGCGCCTCGCTTTGTTTGCTGTTCCATCGGCTCGGTCAGGGCGATGTGTAGGTGCCCGTGGTTCATTCCATCAGGTGGAGATGCAGAGGTCCGAAAAGCGGCGCGCGATGGTGTGGAGGTAAAATAAGCACTTTCTTTGGGAGGATAAAGGCGGGCGATATCGACGGGTCCGTTGACCTCCTCACCATGATGGAACGGGTACTCGATCAATAGCGGGTTAGAAGTGCCTGGTATCCGGTCTGCCCGACCTCCCATCTTTTCTCCTTCTCGAGGTAGTGCCATTCCTGATGGATGACGGTGGTCTGAAGGTTCGGGGAATCCGTAAAGTAGTATCTGACGCTGAGCGCTACATCTGCGGCCAGTCCGTTCTGATGCCTGGCAACATTTCTTACCTGGTAGTCGAGTATTCGCAGCCGCAGGTGGCTCCTGTCCACCTGTGTCCAGAATTCGGCCTGCAGGGGAGGTGCGACCCACTCCGCCGCAGCCTTGAAATCCTGCCATCGGAACGAGGTGTTGAAGGCATCAACCGCTGCGACAAGATGCGCTTCGTTTGTCTTGCCGCCTCCTACTAACGCGCAGGAAATCGTGAAAACGAGAGTGAGCGCCAGGAGCAGGAAGGGACGTGGGGAAAGACAAAACGGAGTGTTCGACGGAACCATCGAAGGTATCCTCCCGTATTCAGTACATTGGATTCACGCTGTCGAACAACATGCCTGCCTATCTTCTTACATTACCCGTATCCAGGCAAGCATGAACTCTTTGGATTTCCATGCTGGCTCCATATTCGTCGAACGCGAAGGATCGAAACGGAATAAGAGACCAACCGGGAGTATAAGAAATACAGCGGCAATTCGAATATGTGAGAGGAGCAAATCGAAACCGATTGTGGTAAAATCTTAACGCCATGGTGCAGTGCCTGAAGGGGGAATGGCAATACCAGGATGCGAGGTGGTTATGCCCCACGGCCGGCCATGGAGGCACGGCGCCGATCCAGTTTTGGAAGAAGGCTTGGTGTGAGAAGAAAGCCGAGGGATTGCACGGGAGATTGACGGTGTCATTTCAAGAGATCTTGGGCTAAGATGGCAGAACCGGGGTGGCGCAAAGGAACCAGCGAAGAGCTCTGATCCATGTCTTTTTTTGTTTGGTGCAAGAACGAGGAATGCCGGATACCGGGCTTCAGATGCCTGCTCTGCAGGGAGGACTGCTATTCGCTTCGCTACGGAAGCGGCCAGGCGGACGGAAGCTTGGAGATTCTCGTCAAGTCGGGCAAGTTGAGGGAGCGGTTTGTGATGAAACGTAAAGGAAATAACGTAGCGAGTATTGGGGCCGTGGCGGGAGAGGCGGACGTCGGTCGTGAGTTCGAATCCCGGGAGGAGGATGCCGTTCAGGAGCAGCAGGGCATCTTTCTTATGGAAGATGGGAAACTGAAGCCCTTTAACCGGGATGATTACACTACATCGATACTGTATGAAGTCGTGGAGGCGTATACCGTGGAATGCCGGCTTGTGCGGCCGGAGGATCCGGGAACCGTTGTCTACGAGGGCAGGAAGCCGTCCAGAAAGACCGTCCCTATCTGCATCCGAAAGAACGGCGAATGTGAAATGCTGAGTTCCTGGGAAGACCTGGAAACCAGGCCCGAACTCCTTTCGGATGCCTGCGAGGTTGTCGGGGCGACTCCCCTGAAACAGGCTTTCGTCCTCAGACGAAAATGAGGCATCCAGGCCTGCGCGACCAGGAGCCTTGGATCTTGTGGCTTTCAGACAATCCATGGTCGTCTTGCCTGCGCAGCCCACTGCCGAATCCTGAACCCGGCCTTCGCGCGCACGATATGTTTGCTCCCCGGCTGGCGGGCGATCAGGCGAATGGCGGAATCAGGCTTTCCCGGTCAACAAGTGTTCGTAAAAATCGAGAGTCTGCCTTGCGATACTCTCCCAGCTGAAAACCTTTTCCACTCTCCGGCGGGAGGCCAGGCTCATGGAGTGCAGGCGTTCCGGGGATGACAGGAGGGAGTTGACGGCTGACGCGAGGTTGCCGGCGAATTCCTCGGAATCCGCTGGTTCGATATTGCTACCTCCAGCCGGATGCAAGGGAACCAGTACGCCGGTTTCGCCGTCTGCCACGACTTCGGGTATCCCACCCACATTCGACGCGACAACGGGGGTCCCACAGGCCATGGCTTCCAGGTTAATGAGGCCGAAGGGTTCGTAGATGGACGGGCAGACAAAGATGGATGCGGACGTGTATAGGCGGATGATGTGTTCTTTGGGGAGAAACCGGGGTATCCAGATGATCTCGTTTTGAGTCTGAGACCGTGCCGCGGCAACTCTTTCTTCCGTTTCTTTCATGATCTCTTCCGTATCCGGCAGACCGGCACAGAGTACGACCTGGATACCTGCGTCCAGGTACTTTACGGCGTCGATGAGATGCAGGATTCCCTTTTGACGGGTAATCCGACCCACAAAAAGGATATAGGGCTTTTCCGGGTGGATTCCGTAGAATTCGAGCAGGCCGTTGTCGCGCACGGGTGTATACTGGGCAGGGTCGATGCCGTTGTAAATGACCCGCACCCTTCTCGGCTCAATCCCATACACCCTCTCCACGTCTTTTTTCATGGAACTCGATACCGCGATGACTCCGTCGGCATTTTCATAGGTTGTCTTCTCCAGCCATGAACTTACCTTGTAGCCGGCGCCGAGTTGCTCTTCCTTCCATGGCCGATGAGGTTCGAGGCTGTGAGTGGTGACGACCAGCGGCGCACCCAGCAGCTGTTTCAGAAGACACCCGGCCAGGTGTGTGTACCACGTATGGCAGTGAATGATATCTGCATCGTGAAGAGCGCCCACCATCATGATGTTGCGAACGAGAGTGTCTCCCAGTTTCTGGTGACGCTCGTCTCGAAAGAAGATCTGAAGCGGCGGTGCAACTCCTTCAACTGTCATGGATGATGCCTTGATGTTCTGCTGCCCGAAGCACAGGATACGGATCGAATTCCTGCCTTCGCTCAACCTTGCCAGTTCCCGCGAAAGATATTCCACGTGAACGCCTGCACCCCCGTAAACATTGGGCGGATATTCGTTTGTAAGAATCGCAATTCTCATGGATGACTCCCCTCTTTGTTCGGTTCATCCGGTAAACGAGTGCCTCCGGTGCTTGTCATGCATCCGGCGCCATTGGCGAAATAGGTCGATGGGATCGGGAGAGGTCTTCCCTCGAAAGTTATACCGTCCTTGCCGTGAATTTTACACCGTCCTTGCCGTGAATGTTACACTGTTATTGCTCGAATATCACACCGTAATTCGGTATCACACCGTCATGCTCGTGAATATCACGCCGTCCTTCCCGCGAAGGCGGGAATTCAGTCAACAGCCTGCCAAGTGCAGATCTTCCCGTACTCTTCAAGCGGTATCACCCTGCTCTATCCATCGTGTCTTCCAGGTTCTTACCCATTTCCTGGGACTGTTTCGCCGTGCATGGTTCTTTTTCCTGGATTCCCGCTCGCGAGGAATGACGGTGGGAAGCGGGATTGACGCTGTAGTGCCTAATGACGCTGCAGTGCCTAGTGACACTGTGGCGGGTCCATTCTACCTTTGTGCCACAACTGTCCGGGTACGTGTTCTCTGAGAAAATACCGGAACTCTTTGGCCCGTTCATTAAGAGATCAGTTGAATTTTCATAGTCAGTTGTTAGTGGTGAGCCCACGGCTCACGGAAGTTTGCCGGAAGAACCGTTTGTTTCACGGTTGTTTCACGGTTCGATGTGACACGTCCAGGGTAAGGAACATAACGGGATCGAACCGGGATTTCCAGTCGGGGCGAAGAGAAGAGCGTTTCCGATAATCCCGGAAAATCGAATGATGAAACCGGGTCTTTCGGCAGACGCGATGCGTGATAAGCACTGGAGGTACTCGTTAGCCGGATGAACCACAATACTGTCCCTCGCTCTCGATGAGATTCAGGGTTTCCGGTTTGCTTTGGCCCGGGAGGCAAGGCGTCGGACAGACGCTCGTTTTTGTTTGAAGGGCGAAAAAGAATTCTTTATAATTGCGCTGTCGTAAGCCGGACGGGCAATATTGAGCGAGTATTGGAATCATGCCCGGCCGGCTTCTTTGAGATGATCGATGAAAAATGGATTGATCCGACAGCGCTGAGTGAAGGCAGCCGCAGCGCAAAGCCTGCGGGAACCTGGAATGTGTGCCGAGCGCATTTCCGGCTTTCACTCCATCGATATCCAAGACCAGGGAGTTGACCTCGACGGGAGCTCCCTTTTTTGCTTTAGGTATGAAGAACGGCAGGGAGGACTATGCGTAAATCGACGCTTGCAGCCTTTTGTGTGTGTTTTGCATGCACTTTGGCATCATTGTCACCCGTTGCGGCTGACAATCGGAGCATTGTGCCGGTGAAGGGTGGTGATTCCCGTTCTGCGCTGGAGCAGAGGGTTGCCCTGGTCATCGGGAACGGAGCCTACGAGTTTTCGCCGCTGCGTAATCCACCCAACGACTCGAGGGCGATTGCCGGGGCTCTGAGAGAACTCGGTTTCGAGGTCGTCGAGCGCGAGAACCTCGATCAAAAGGAGATGAAGAAAGAAATCCGGCTTTTTGGAGAGAAGCTTCGAAAGGGAGGGGTCGGCCTCTTCTATTTCGCCGGGCATGGCATGCAGGTAAACGGAAAGAACTACCTGATTCCGGTCGGGGCACACATCGAACATGAGAAGCAGGTGGAATACGAGGCGGTGGATGTGGGGGCCGTGCTGGCTGAAATGGACCATGCCGGCAACCGGCTCAATGTGGTGATCCTCGATGCATGCCGGGACAATCCGTTTGCACGCAGCTTCCGTTCTACAAGTACGGGCCTGGCTTCGATTAACGCTCCCACGGGAACCCTCATTGCGTACGCTACGGCTCCCGGTTCCGTAGCAGGAGACGGACCGGGTGAAAACGGGATCTACACGGGTGAACTCATCAAAAACATGCTGGTAGCCGGGCTCAAGATCGAGGATGTCTTCAAACAGGTGCGGTCCGCGGTGCGCGAGGCAACCGGGGGGAAGCAGATTCCGTGGGAGTCGTCTTCGCTCGAGGGAGATTTCTATTTCACGAATCCATCTCACGAGCCGGTCCAGGGCGCTGCGGTTGATCGGCCGCCCGCGGTTTCGCAGGCCCAGTCACAGCGCAGCGAAAAGCCTGCTCGTTCGATCAAGGTATGGAAAGAACCCGTTACAGGCATGGAGTTCGTCTGGATTCCCGGCGGCTGCTTTCTGATGGGAAGTCCCACAGTGGAAAAGAAGAGGGATGCCGACGAGGGGCCCGTACATGAGGTGTGTGTGGACGGGTTCTGGATGGGTAGGACCGAGGTGACAAACGGGCAGTTCAGGAAGTTCCATCCGAATCACAGCAGCAGGGACTACTCGGGGGTGTCGCTGGATGGAGATCAGCAGCCGAGCGTGTTTGTGAGCTGGCATGACGCGAAAAATTTCGCACAATGGCTGGCGGCTCAGAACGGCTGGCAGCACAAGTTTCGCCTGCCGACAGAGGCGGAATGGGAATATGCGTGCCGAGCCGGATCGGATAGTGCGGCCTATTGGGGTGATGACCAGGACCATTCCAGGGTCTGCATCCATGAAAATGTTGGGGATGTGACTGCAAAGCACAAATGGGAATGGGAAGAAGCACACGACTGCGAGGATGGATATGCCGCGACGGCTCCTGTGGGCAGCTTTCAGCCCAATGAGTTCGGTGTTCACGACATGCTGGGCAATGTCTGGGAATGGTGTGAGGACGTCTATATCGTTGACGCCTATGTGAGACATGATCGAACGAATCCGGTCATCAGCGATGAGAGCTTTGGAACCGGGCGAGTCATACGCGGCGGATACTGGCACAGCAGGCCCGGCACTGTCCGATGTGCAGACCGGGGCAGCGGTTTGCCGGCCGGTATGAGTGACGACCTGGGATTTCGCCTGGTGAGAGAACAGTGATCGGGGAAGCGGACGGACGCAAGACGCGGCAGCGCTCCGCATGGGGTGTTCGAGTTCTCGACCGCGGAACATCGAGGAGCAGGGTATGATGTCGAACAAGGTAAAGACGGTCAGGTTCTTGATGCCGTTACTGGGTTTGTTGCTTGTGCTTGTGCACGTCGAGGGCTTCTGTCGTGCAGGCACCGCTTTTTGTGCACAGGGTGACGAACCCACGGTCCGCTTTCGGTGGGCCTTCGGTGCACTGCTCAAAGACGGGGATTCACGCAGACTCGAACCTGTTGCACAGGACAGGATACTCAAGACCGGAGATGCCGTTAAGATGATGGTGGAGCCGCACTCGAAGTGCTACGTGTACCTGGTGCATCTCGATTCGCGCAATGAACTGAAGCTTCTCTTTCCTTATTCACTCGATCAGTTCACGTCCGACTATCACGAAGGCCGGAAGTATTACATTCCCCAGGGAGGGGCCTGGTTTGAGCTGGATGCCCATACCGGGACGGAGATTTTCCATCTCGTGGCTTCCGTGGATCGCCTCGTGGAACTCGAGGAATGGATCCGCGGCTACCAGGCTGCTGGGGCTGATGAAAAGCCCGGTATCGCCGGGAAGATTTCCGAGTACATTCGCAATCTCAGAAGGCAGCAGCGTGAACTGGCCGCCCCGGCCGAACGTCCGGTCGCCATCGGGGGTGCCGTACGCGGAATGGAGAAGCACCAGGAAAGCGGCTATCCTGATGTTGCGATCATCGCCACGGATATCCTGTCCACCGGGTTTATCGCCAGGACCTTCACCATTGATCATCAATAAGACGCGAAAGATACGGGCCGTGCTCTACCTTGTCATGGCTTCGTTTATCGCCGCTCAAGCCTGCTTCCTGGTCTTCCCGGGCATCTTCGAACCCTGGAACGCCCAGGTGGTCGATCAGTTCTTTCTTTTCCGAACGGGCCAACCCCGGCTCGAACCCGCTTACGACGACACGGTTGTTCACGTCGATCTGAACAACACGACCATACGGCAGCTGAACGATTTCTACCTGAACCGGTCACACTATGCCCGTGTCATAGCCAACCTGGCTCAAATGGGTGCCGCCGCACAGGCTGTCGATGTGGTCTTTGCCGCAAGATCCGGCGAAGCGGATGATTCCCTTCTCATCGAAGCAACGCGAAGGGCAGGGAATGTCTATTTCGGGCTCGCATTTGCCCTTTCCGGGGAAGATGCATCCAGAAAAGACGCATCGAGATCCGACGATGTCCAGCAGTACCTGGACCTGACGAGGTGGAACGTCAAGGTCGAGGGCAGTATTGCGGATTTTTACACCGGCCTGTATCCACTGATCACTTTCCCCGCCCTGGCCGGGGCATCGAAAGGGCTCGGATTCCTCAGCATCCGGCCGGACAGGGATGGAGTCATCCGACGACTGCCGCTGCTGGTCTCATATAACGGGGGGTTCTACCCGAGTCTTCCGTTCCGGGTTGTTTGTGACTACCTGGGGGTGACACCGGAAAACATCCGCGTGATAGCCGGAAAGGCCATTGTTCTCGAGGGTGCGTCACGGCCGGGAGGAACCATTCACGATATCTCGATCCCCATTGACCGGAAGGGCAATATGATCATCAACTTCATCGGGCCGTGGGAGCGAATGAAACATTACAACTTCGGGGACATCTACCGGGCTTCGGAGGACCGGGAGGAACTCCAGATCTGGAAAGAAGAGCTGCAGGGGAAAATCGTCCTCATCTCAGACGTGTCCACCGGGGCGACCGATATCGGGCCCGTGCCCACTGACCTGAACTATCCCCTGGCAGGCCTCCATGCCAGTGTAATACACACTATCCTGACCGAGCAGTTCATCAGGAAGATGTCCGGTCCGGAAATGCTGGCGATCGAACTATCCCTGCTGCTTGCCGTGACGGTTCTGGCATGGAGAAGATCCTCCGTCTACTTCACTGTCGGGATGGTCGGACTGAGCCTGGCCTATCTTCTGGCTGCGGCCGCCTTGTTCTTCTGGGGACGAACGGTTGTACACGTTTTGAGACCTCTTTTCTTCTTCTCCTTGGCAACAGTCTTGGTGAATGTTTGGAGGTACTTGATGGAGTCCCGTGAAAAGGCGGTTCTTCGAAGGTCCTTTGAAGCCTACTTCCCGCCCGCCGTGGTGGAAAAGATCGTCGCCGAACCCGAATACATCTCAGCCAGGGGAGAAAGAAAGGAATTGACCATCCTTTTCAGTGACATCAGGAACTTCACCTCCTTTTCATCCACCCTCGACCCCGACCACATCCGCAGGCTGTTGAACGAATACTTCGATGCCATGGTCGAGATCGTGTTTCGCTTCGGAGGAACCGTGGACAAGTATATCGGCGACGGGTTGATGGTTTTTTTCGGGGACCCCGAGCCTCAGGCCGATCATGCGACTAGAGCCATAAGAGCTGCGATCGACATGCAGAAGACCACCCGGCTGCTGGGCGAAAGATGGGAGAGGGAGGGAGGATTTGCCTTCCAGGTCCGCATCGGGATCAACACCGGCGAAGTCGTCGTGGGTAACATGGGATCCAGGCGCAGGCTGTCCTACACGGTGCTCGGTGCCCCGGTCAATCTTGCCCAGAGACTCGAATCCAACGCTCCCCCGGGAGGTATACTCATCTCCCAGAGGACCTGTGACCTGTTGGAAAACCAGGTTTCCACCCGTCCGATGGGGCAGCTCAAGGTCAAGGGACTCGAAACCCCCGTGACTGTCCACACGGTTTCAATCGACCAATGACTCCCCGCACTCCCTGCAGCAGCCGTCATGCACCCGCCCCACTCATGACTATTCTCAGCTGATCTCTCAAGAAACAGGCCAAACAGTTCCGGCATTTTCTCAGAAACGTGTAGCCGGACAGCTGTCGTGCTAAGGTGGAATACACCCGCCACAACGTCATTCCCGCA
>JABUEY010000041.1 GCA_013314815.1 Syntrophobacteraceae bacterium | reverse complement strand
AGCCATAGCCCTTTTCCTCCTGCTCTCAGGGCTACACTATACCACATAACCTTCCGATTTGCCTATTTTTTATTCCTATTAAACCATAAAAATCCACTCCCAGGCCCTACAATTACGACACAGTCTCGAAGGCGGGAATCCAGTCCCAGCGCAGATCACGCCGTAAACATCTCTCCACCCAAGATTGCCCTGATCCATCCATCCTGTCTTCCAGGCTCTTTGCTATTTCTGAAATTGTCTCGCCATGCACGGTTACTTTTCCTGGATTCCCGCCTTCGCGGGAACGACGTTGTGATGACGAATAATGTTGTTGCGAAAATAACGTTGTTGCGAAAATGGCGCTGTTGCGAATGTATTCCACCTTTGTGCTGCACCTGTCCGGGTGCGGGTTTATGAGAAAATGCCGGAAGAATTGATTTCTCGGGAGCAGGGCTCGCCGATCTGCCGCCTGGAGTTCAAATGCCGGTTCAGGCGTTTTCCCTCCGGCTTTCACCCAGTACTTGGGAAAAACGATCAGCGATCACCTGCATATCCTGTTCTTTCAAGGGGTTAGCAGCGAATTCCTTGGACAGCTCATGGCGCAGTTTCATGAACTTTCTTCTCTCCTGCAATGAAAGTCTCATCATCATATCCAGGTTGTCGCCGCTGTAAATAGGGCTGGAGTTTTGAATCTCATTGTACGCTTCCACTATGCAGCGTTGAGCTTCCCTGGAATCCATTGTATGGTGGCGCCATTTCCCCATATAACCTTCAAGTCCATATTTAGTCCTGTTTTCTTGCTCATATATGGAACTGAGTGGAGCGAGAAGAAATGGATATATTGACCATGTAAAGATACCTTCCTGATGATCGTCGGGTATGCTCTTGATGAATTCAAGAGTCCTGCGAAAAGTTTCCCGGGTTTCTCCAGGGAATCCGACGATGAAGCAGCATGAGCAGTTGATTCCCGCATCGAGCAGACGGGGTACTGTTTTCGAATACATTTCGGGATCGGCGGCCTTGCACATATTCTTGAGGACGGTCGAATCCGCGGATTCGACGCCCATCTGTGCTTCGATGCATCCCGATCTTCTGATCAGATCGATGTCCGACTTTTCCAACGTGCTGGCCCGGACAAAACTCATCCAATTCAGGTCCAGTTCCTCCTTTACAAGCCTCGAACAAAACCGGTTCAAGCTTTTCATGTCAAGCCTGAGGTTGTCGTCCACGAACCTCACGTACCGGATGCCTTTCGCGGATATGGTCTTCAATTCCAAAACGAGTTTTTCCAGAGGCTTGACAAACATGTATTTTCTGTCTTTGACAAAGTTGCAGAACGCACACCTGAAGGGGCAGCCCACGCTTGCCTGGACATTCACAACACCGGACCGGAAGACACTGTCTGGAACATTCTGCCAGTCAATATCGAGGTCTGAAGGCCTCAAACCCGACTCCCTGCAGTCCGAGAAGGAATACCGGGTTCCGTGCCGGGTGCACAAGTTCGGCAGATCGGACGTAGACCTGTTTCCGGACTTCAGGCGGGACAGTAACTCGGACAAAACATCCAGGCCGCTTCTGGAGATAATAAAATAGTCGATATCGGGATTGTCATCCTTGCTGAGAAAAAGGAAATCGTTCATCGGGCTTACAACATCATAGTCCTTGTCATTGGATCGCTGCTGAAGAAGGAAGGACGAATATACAAATGGCCCTCCCGCGACGATTTGAATGCCGGGGGCTTCAGAGCGTATATCGTCCACAAGATTTCGAAGCTCCCTTTTATTTACTATAAAAGTTGTGGATATGATGATTACTTTCGGGTTGTCTCTCAACAGCTTAATAAAGGTATTGCGCTCCCGGTAATAGGAATCGATCAATGCCACTTTATGGCCTGATTTCTGTAGATAACTGAAGAGCAGTACGCCGTTGAGCCTGGGCGCATCGTGCCAGTTGCTGTCATGTTCCCCTTCTATTGGTTCGATGATTCTTCCCTGGTTTTCGATGAGATTGCGAATATTCTGAATAAGTGCCATCCGTTCCCCGATCTTCAGGCGCAGTGAACTGGAGGCGGAGAAGGTATCATCCCCGGTATCTGCTATGATAATGGCGTCTATCATTTATCTTTTGTAATCCTTTCTATGTTATCGAGAAAAATTTCCAATTCACGTGAAGGGAGAAAAAGATCACTGTGATTGCCAGGAAACAGGAGGACATTCTCCTGGTCAAAAAGATTGTTTATAGATGACAGTGTTCTGTTGTGTGGAAGCAGATCATCTTCTGTGTTTAACGCTACAACAATTCTAAAATTATATTTATGAATAGTATCAATCATAATGTTTTCAAGGTTAATGGAAACAATATCACGCACTTCTCGGAATGTCTTGATCGGATTCTGAATGGTTTTTATGAAAAACGAAGTTAATAAATTTAATTTAAGTTCAAAATATAATTTATTGTAATCATTATCGTCTCTAGTTATGTATAACCATTTAAATATATTAATATATCCTTTCAGTACGTAAATGAACAAAAATCGCAAACAATGGTTCAAATATTTTATCGATTTGATGAATCCTGCTGGATTGATCAGGATGATATTTTTTATGAGTTTTTTATATTTAATCTGGTTAGAATGAATGAGCCTCATGACGTCGAATGAAGCGTATGAATGTGCTATTACATCGATCGATTGAATGTTGAATCTATTTTGGAGTCTTCCTATCCAGTGCTTCACCGTGTTAATTCGGTATATACTCGGATTTTTGATTCGATCGAAAAGGATTCCAGTCGGCCTCTCCAAGGATGCGACTGAATATCCTCTGTCCACCAGGCTCGATATCATTGTCTTCATGTCACTCAGATGTGTGCTTGTGCCTGGAAGCATAAGAATACAGTGGCCAGGTATTGCCGAAAGGTGCTGTGCAAATAAACCATTGTATCTCGGATCGGAACAGCTTTCCTGGTGCTCAACAACGGAGTCTTTGTATTTACAGGGCTGATGATTTATTTTCATGTCGAAGCCTTGCCGGCAGACAAAGACACTTTCTCCGTTCTTCAAACAGCCAAGAGATTTGAGATGGTTACTGAACATTCGCATGTTCAATCCGGGATTCCTTCCTTTTCAGGTTCATCCGGCAAAGGAGTACCTCCGGTGCTTTTCACGCAAAGGATCGATGGCATCGCCAGCTCATTTCCTCAACAATGTCATTCGGCATCCCAACGTCATTCGACGTCACAACGTTGTTCCACATCACACCGTCAATCCCGCGAAGGCGGGAATCCAGTCCAAGCGCAGATCGCGCCCTAAAGATATGGAGATGGATCCGACTTCCAGGTCAGCGCACGTCAACCTTTCCTTGACAGCTCCCTGTAGCTTTCGATTATATAGTGCATCATCCGTATTCAACAGACGTTAATGGTGCAATACCTTACACTGCTGAAGCAAGGAGAGCCTGCCATGACACACAAGTGTGCCCTGAAATGGGTGTTTATGTGTACCGCGATCGTTCTCAGCCTTGTCCATGTGCCGGTGGCAGGTGGATCGGGTTTTGCCATCTACACGCAGGGAGCCTCATCTCTGGGGCAGGGCGCGGCCACGGTAGCCCATGCCGAGGACCCCACTTCCTCGTTCTTCAATCCCGCACTCATCAGTACACTCGATGGCACCCAGGTGGAGGCGGGAACAACGCTGATTTTCCCATCCCGCACATTTACCAGTGATATTACAGGACAAACATTCAAAACAAAAGACTCTGTATTCTTCCCGTCCACATTCTTTGCCACTCACAAGTTCAACGAATACGTGAGTGCGGGGCTCGGAGTCTTCAATCCGTTCGGGTTGGGCACCGAGTGGCCCGACGACTGGGAAGGCAGGTATATCGCCACGGTTTCGGAACTGACCACCTACGATTTCAATCCCATGGTGGCGTTCAGGCTCGCTCCCTGGATGTCCATCGGAGTCGGCATGGACTTTCTGCTGCTGGATGCGAACCTCGAGAAAAAGATCAACCTCTCCCCCCTGGGGCTTCCCGATGTCGGGCAGAAGTTCAAGGGGGATGGAAACGGAGTGGGATACAGTCTGGGCATCCTGATTGAACCCACGGCGGATATTTCGATCGGGGCTTCCTACAGGAGTGAAATCAAGGTCGGCGTGGATGGCGACGCCACATTCGACCTCCCGGACATGACTCCGCCTCAGATCGCCGCGCTCTTTCCCGATACTTCCGGCATGACGGATATCGTGCTGCCTCAGCGGGTTCATTTCGGAGTTCAATACAAGGGTTTTTCGCCTCTTACCTTCGAACTCGCCGCCAGGTGGGAAGGCTGGTCGTCCTTCGACCGCCTGCTGATCCAGCTGGACAGGCCGGTGGCGGGCAGCAGCATTTTCGTCACGGAGCGGAACTGGGAGGATGCCTGGTCGGGGAACGTGGGGCTGAAGTACCAGTTGAACGATATGGTAGCGCTCCTCGCGGGTTACCTGTACCAGGGGAACCCGGTGCCGGACAGCACCTTCGATCCTTCCATTCCGGATGCCGACGGCCATCTTTTCACCGTCGGAACCCACATCCGGTACAAATCGTTCAAGGGCGGGCTGGCGTACGGCTACCAGGTACTGCTCAGCCGCACCAAGAACAACGCGGTGGACGATAATCCCTACGACGGAATCATCAACCCCGTGTACTCAGCAACGGGCAAGTACGATACAAACCTGCACATGGTGGGAATCAGCCTCTCGTATGTGTTCTGATGTATGCCGGCACGTGCTGCCCTGGACGTGCGAATCCGTCCGGGTTGTTATCCGAAGATCCTTCTCCTGGAAGCGAGCCCTGCAGCGAAGCAAACCCGGTTGATCCCGGGTTGCTTCCTATTCCTTTCGACGGATGCTCTCGATAATCACGGGCTTTACGGGTACGTTACGGTGAGGTCCCACCGTGGTCGTCGGCACCTTCCTGATCCGGTCGACCACGTCCATTCCCTCGACTACCTTTCCGAAAACGGCATAACCGAAGCCGTTCGGCGTCCTGTCTCTCTGGTTCAGAGAGTCGTTGTCCCTGACATTGATAAAGAACTGGCAGGTGGCACTGTCCACGATGTTCGTTCTTGCCATGGCGATGGTGCCCCGATCGTTTTTCAGCTCGGGAGAAGCCTCGTTCCGGATGGGCGGGTGAGGAGTCTTCGGCTGCATTTCGGCGTTGAATCCTCCCCCCTGGATCATGAATTCGTCGATTACCCTGTGAAATATGGTGCCGGAGTAAAAACCTTCGTCTGCGTAGTCAAGGAAGTTCTTCACAGTGACGGGGGCCTTGTCTTCCCATAATTCGATGACGACCGCCCCTTCGGATGTCTGCATGATCACCACGGGGTTGCCCTGCTTCTGAGCGAAACAGGCCACGGTTGAAACGATAGTCAACGAGAGAAACAAAACCGTCGCGATCATGGATCGAACAGAAAACATGGCATATCTCCTTACAGGCAAAATCCCCTCTGGGCCCCGCCGCTCCGCGTGTTCAGCAAGGGCATGAGCAGCGTAAGAACCCTCGGTGCGAACCGGCTTCACCCGGCCTGCAACGAACCTTCAGGATGCTCATAGCCATCCCGAAATCCAAAGGCAAGCAAAAAAGCTTCACAAGCGGGCCAAACAGTCCCGGCATTTCTCATAAACGGGACCTCCGCTGCCTTACACGCATCCGGTTCTATTCATGCAAAGAGTCGATTGCACCCGACGTCATTGGACATCCCAACGTCATTGGACATCCCGACGTCATTGGACATCCCAAGGTCGTTCAACATCCCAACGTCATTCCCGCGAATATCCCAACGTCATTCCCGCGAATATCCCAACGTCATTCCCGCGAACGGCGGGAATCCAGTATGAGCACAAATCGCGCCATGAAAATCTCGCCACCCGGGATTGCCCTGCTCTGTCCCGCTTGTCTTCCAGTTCACTTCCAGGCACCTTTGTATGTCTTGAAAATGTTTTGTCATGCGTGGTTACCTTTTCTGGGTTCCCGCCTTCGCGGCGATGACGCTGTGGAGTGCAATGACGCTGTGGTGGGAGTGAAGTTGTTGCGGATGCATTCCACCTTTGGGCGACAGTTGTCCGGGAGGTACGCGTTTGATGTGAGAGAGAACCGCAAAAAGGGGCCGCCGGTGCGCCGGGGGAGAGGCTCTCCCTGCTCCGGCTTCCGACTCGACGGAGAGGAGAAGCCTATCTCCGGCGCGATCAGGACCTGAAGGATGAAATCCTGAGCGTGTTGCCGATCACGGTGAGACTGCTTGCGAACATGGCCCCGACGGCGGCAAGAGGTGTCAGTGCGCCGGCGACGGCCAGCGGGATACCGAGGACGTTGTAGACAAAAGCAAGAACCAGGTTTTGCTTCATGATTCGATGGGTCAGGTTTGAAAGGGAATGGAAAAAGAGGATCCCGGAGAGGTCGTCGGCAAGGATGGAGACCTGGGAGGCTTCCAGCGTGATATCCGACTGGGCGCCCATGGAGATGCCCACCTCTGCCCGGGCCAGGGCCGCGGAGTCGTTGATTCCGTCTCCAACCATTGCGACGCGGTGTCCCATGCTCTGCAGTTCGCGGATGATTTCCACCTTGTCTTCGGGCAGTGCCTCTCCCTGGAAGTGGGAGATGCCGAGTGACTCGGCGATCACGGAGACGGTTTCCCTGGAATCCCCGGAAACGAGCCAGGTGGTGAGTCCCTGGGCGTGGAGCCGGGCGATCATCTCTCGAGCCCCTTCTCTCACGGAGTCTCCGAATGCCAGGAGTCCGCGTACGCGTCTATCCCAGCCCAGAAAAGCGACGGTTGCTCCTCCAGATTCGTGAAGACGGGCGTGCCTGTCGAGTTCATCGGGCAGAGCCAGGTTCTCCCCGGCCATGAAGACCCTGCTTCCGATCGACACGGTGCCGCCGCCCACGTCCGCACGGACTCCCATCCCTTCAAAAGCTTCGAACGAAGACGTCTGTTTTCTCCGCAGGCCTTGTTCAAGCGCTTTCCTGCAGATCTCCCCGGCCAGGAAATGGTCGGATTCAGCCTCAACCGATGCCGCCAGGGTCAGGAGTTCCTCCTTCTGACATCCGTCGTCGGCGACCACTTCCCTGAGTGTATAATTGCCCACGGTCAATGTGCCCGTCTTGTCAAAAACGATGGTATCCAGGTCCTTGGCTTTCTCGAAGGTGCCCGGGTCACGGACGAGGATTCCCCGGGCCCTGGCGACCCCAGTCGCCGCGACTTTGGCCAGGGGAGTCGCGATTCCCAGTGCACACGGGCAGGTGATCACGAGTATGGTCAAAGCTCTCAGAAGGGCCTGATCGGTGGAAATGCCGTTCAATTTCAGCCAGGCCGCCGAGGCGGCGGCGATGAACAGCACGGCGGGGACAAGACGGCGGGTGACCCGGTCCGCGAGGAGTTCCATGCGGTTCTTGCGGGAAAGGCCTTCCTGCACGAGGGCGATGAGGCGATGGAGAGAGTTTTGACCGGCGGCGTGCAGAACCTCGAGGCGGATTTCACCATGGATCACCAGTGTGCCTGCCAGGACGGTGTCTCCTTCGCTTTTCTTCACGGGTCGCGGTTCGCCTGTGAGGATGGATTGGTCGACGGTGGCACTGCCGTGAACCACCAGGCTATCCAGCGGTGTTCTTTCGCCTTTGCGCACGATGAATTCGTCACGCGGACGCAGGACTTCCGCCGGTACCCAGACCTCTCTGCCTTCACTTGCCACGAGCGCCTTGCCGCCCAGGACTTTGAAAAGTTCGGTGAAGCCCCTGGATGCCTTCTCCCTGGCCCCGGCCTCGATGAAGCGGCCAAGGAGCACCAGGGTGATCAGCATGGCCGCCGTGTCGAAATACACGTGGATGCTGCCGAGGATCATCTGGACCATGCTGTAAAAATAGGCGGAAAGAGCTGCTGCGGCAATGAGGGTATCCATGGAGACGGCAAGAAATCTCAGGCCGAGGATCGCTCGTCGCAGTATGGAATACCCGCCGTGGAAGACGACGGGGGTTGCGAGAATCCACAGGGTGAAGGAAAAATACCGGACGGCCTCTTCGCCCAGGTCCTGAAAGAACCCAAAATAGAGGGCGAAAGAAATCATCATGATATTGAAGGAGAGGATGGCGGAGATCCCGAGCCGAAGGAGCAGGCGGTTTCTTTCCCGTTTCGACGGGGATTCCTCTTCCAGCGGGACAGCCCTGTAGCCGACCCTGGACACCACGGCCAGTATCCGCTCAACGGAAATGCGGTGGGGCAGGTATTTGACCTTCGCGAGATCCGCGAAAAAGAACACCTGCACGCCGGTGATTCCTTCCGTTCTTCTGAGCAGTTCCTCCACCAGGCTCGAGCACGCTGTACACCACATGCCCTCGATCTTGAGAACGATTTCGCGGACGAGCCGTTCGTCTTCCAGGGATTGTCCCGGGAAGGTTCCGTCCCGGGGACGAGCAGCATCTTCCGGAGCGGCCGCCCGCCCGTCTTCACCTCCGCCGCCGGGGATCAGCCCGGAAGCGACACAGGCCTTGTAGAGCTCCGTTTCCCTGTAATCGATTTCGGATCTCGAGGGATCGTTGAACAGGATTTCGAACACACATGCGCATCCGGTACAGCAGAACGGGAGAAGCTCGCCGTTTACCGACAGGGTTGTCGGAGAGGCGGGCAGCGGGAAGCCGCAAAGACTGCAGGCGCTGCCGGAGCCTCCTATCGTCGAGGATTTCGGATCAGCGGGGCGCAGGGCATTTCCTTCTTCCGTATCACGCAAGGATGCCTACTCCCCGAGAAAGCAGGACCACTCCCATGATCATGATGGAAAGAGCGGCGGCTTTTTCTCCGTAGGCGCGTATTCTCAGGGAGAGAAAAGAGGAGGAAAGGCCGATGGGGAAGAGGGAGGGAGTCGTACCCAGCCAGAAGGCGGCCATCACGCCGAAGCCCCTGACGGGATCCTGGGTGCTCGCCGCGGTGAGGATCATGGCCCACGATAGACAGCATGGAAGAAGTCCCACGGCCATTCCCAGGAATAGCCTGGATGCGAGCCGTCGGGAACGGAAAAGAGGGCGAAGGCGTCCGGCGAGGAAGAAGGCGGGAGCTGCGGTGATCCTGTTCATGCTTGCGGGGACGGGGAAGATCTTCAGAAGAGCCAGGCCCAGGAAAAGCAGGAGAAGGCCGCCCACGAAGTTCAGGCTCGAGCCGTAGTCGAAGATCATCCTTCCGATTTCCGCGGCCTGGAAAAGACCGGCGGCCAGGGATCCGAGTATCCCGTAGGTGGCGAGTCTTCCGAGGTGGAAGACCAGCTGTTGCCGGATGTCGGGGGCAAGAGACGCCAGCAGGGAGGATTCATCTGTCTTGCATGACCATGCCGGTGTGATGAAGCAGGCGACGACGATCGGTCCGCACATCCCCAGGCAGTGAAGGCTGCCCATGAACCCGATGGTCAGAGGAGTAATGAAGTCGACAAGCATGCCTTGCGCCTTTTAGCCCGGGTGATGTGAAGAGGCTCGGCGCAGGTATCGGATGATCGCCCACCTGTCTTCCTCGGACACCGTGTACCACAGGGGTGGATGCCTTTCAATCCCCAGGCTGATTCTCCTAAAAATCTCTCCGTCGTCGTTCTGCTGAACCTTCGGATCGAGAAGGTTTGTGGGTAGAGGAGCGAAACTCTGCCCCACGGTTCCCCTGCCGTCCAGTTTCGGGCCGTGACACTGCCTGCAGTAGAACCCGTAACGTTCTCTGCCCCGCTCGACCACCTGGAGGGTGTCGGGAAGCGGATTCCGAAGGTCTCTCGAATCTGCCTGCCTCAGGACCTCTATGCCTCCTTCCCGCGGAATACTCCTCCCGGGCATTTCAGGCAGAACCGTCTCATGGGTCTGGATGGCTTCGTCTTCCTTCATCCTGCCGTAGTCGCACCCTGCAGTAAGAGCGAGGACGATCAGCAAGGTGGGCAGAACCCGGATCCAGCGCATGAATTCAATGGATGGCCTCAAACGTTCGTTCATGGGGCACCCGTTTCCCGTGCATTCGGGACGTTTGACTCGTGTTCACTCCCCGCAACGTGCTGTCCGTTCACCCTGTCCTCGGGCAGACGGGGAGGAGTTCTTCCCGGTACGAACTTTCTCACCCTGTGCGTCGAGAATGGGGACTCTCCCGGGATATCCCGAACGATGCTGTAATCCCAGTCCGGGGGCCCCTTGTCACCCACCGAAAAAAAGAGGAACAACCCCCAGACGAGAAACGTGGCTGCAATCAAAGCCACGATGGACCAGCTCCGAATGACGGCCCTGATGTTCTCTCCGGGAGCCTGATTATTCTTTTCGTGCATATCCTGTGCTCCTTGCCGTCAAGCCTTTTCCCTCATCATGATGTTTCCGCCCTGCTGGTTCCCCGGGGATGGATGTCGGCCGAATCGTCAGAAGCTTCCACCCATTACTCCGATCACGAAGGCATACGCGACGGCGGCCACGGCTATTCCCGCGTAGACAAACACCAGGAAAGGAACAAAGGGCCTGTTTTCCGAGTCGTGAGCCTGCAGGAGTTTCATTTCCGCTTCCAGATCCATCCGGCTTTCCTGCAATGGATCCCGCCTGTGCGCATAGCCCCGCCACGCGGTGTAAACCAGGACGGAAGCGAGGATCCCCAGGAAGAAGGCCAGCACCATGTACTGAAGGTCCACGAACGTGAAGAATCTCATTCCGTTAACCCTTCCCGCCGATGCGGAAAATCAGGAGGACAATGGGAGACAGCAGCGCTCCAAGTCCTATAATCCCGATGGCCAGAAGCGCACGTGTCTCAGCGGTGAAGCCCCGAGGGACATGTTCGGGTGGTGCCGTGGATTCGTTGTAGAGCGGAAGATACCGCGCTCTTTCCTGCTCCGAAAACTGCCCGGAACGGAAGGCCCACAGGAAAGCGGCCACGCTGATCCACATACTGATGATGACCAGGCTGATCCAGCCGAAAAGGTACATGACCATTTACTCCTGGCGGGGAGGTTCGTAGGATGCGGCGATTCCCCTGGGTTCTCCGCCGGCATCGGATTGACCGATGAAATTTACCGCCACGTAGTTCCCGACGGCCCAGATCTTTTCCGACTCGAGTTCGCGCTTGAAGTAGGGCATCGCCGTTCCCGTGATGCCGTTCATGATCTGGTAATAGAGGATACCACCGGTAATTCCCCTGTCCTTTAGAATGGTGAAATTGAGGGGAGGCGGATAGAGGTGGGGCTGAGCCGGGCCCATTCCGTCTCCGATGGGTCCGTGGCATCCGATGCAGAAGCCCTGGTAAATGCGGTGCCCGCGTTTGAGGTCGGCTTCGGTGGTTGGATAGGGATTGGGCAGTCGGGTGCAGGGTTCAGGCACCATGGAGTGCATCCATCTCACGTTCTCCTCCGGTCCCGCCTCGAAGGCTTCCACGGCTTTCCGCTTCCACTCGTTCTGCCGTTGCACGCGGTAATCGGCCGATTTGAACCCCAGGCTCTGAACATACGCTGTAAGAGCCCCGATCCTTTCCATGCCCAGGAATTCCCAGGTGGGCATGAGGGACTCGGGCCGGGTGTGTCGCGGATTGATGAAATGAGCCAGGTGCCAGTCGTCGGGGTGTTCTCCTCCCTGCTGAGAGAGGTCGGGCCCGGTGCGGGCGGTCCCGACAAGGTGCGGCCTGTCGTGTATATAGTCTCCCGACTGCGCCACCCGTTCGGCTCCCAGATCCCAGTCGATGTTTCTCACGAACTGAGTGTGGCAGTAGGTGCAGCCGTTGTTGACGTAAATCCGGCGTCCTTCCTGTTCGATGCCCGTCCTGGGTCGATGGATTTCCGAGGGGGCGTCGCTGATGGTGACCCAGGGGAGGATGACGGCGATCAGTAGAACGGGGGCGAAGACGACGATGCTCCCCAGGATAATGAGAGACGGGGTCATTTTCATGGTGTGTTCCTGCTGAAACGGGTCCCGTAAATGCTCATGAAGATATTGTACAATCCTATGAACGAGGCTGAAACAAGCAGCAGCCCGATGGAAGCACGAACAACCAGGTAGGGATGAAGCTGCGGAAGGGTTCTGTACACCACTTCACCGTTGATCCAGCTGTGTCCCTGCACCAGCCCGGCCGCTGTGAGGACGGTAAAGAAGCCGGCCATTCCCAGAAGGACAAGCCAGTACTGGATGTCTGCAAGGCGTTGACTGTAGATGGGGCGGCCCGTCACACGGGGCAGAATGAAGTAAATGCCGCCGAGGGCGATGATGCCCGAGAAGCCCAGGACTCCCATGTGTGCGTGAGCGATTACCCAGTTGTTGAGATGGGTCACCCGCTGAATGACGGGCAAAGCCTGCAGGGGCCCCTGGAGGCATGTCAGGATGTACCAGACGAGCCCGGCCATGACGAATTTGCCTCCGATGTCCGCGTGCAGGTAGCCCAGCCGGCCGCGCATGGTGAGCCACAGGTTCACCAGGACCGTCATGACGGGAACGATCATTCCGATGCTGCCTGAAATCGAGAGGACCTTCAGCCAGGTGGGGACGGGAGTCTGGAGAAGATGATGGGTTCCTATGTGAGTATAGATCACGAGAATGGTCCAGAAGCCGATGAGGGACAGGGTGTGGCTGTACAGCGGAGACCGGGTTGCGATGGGAATCACGTAGTAGGCGATCGCCACCGCCAGCGGCGTCAGAAAAAGCCCTACGACGCCGTGACCATAGAACCAGGCCAGAATGGCGTCGGGCATTCCCGTTATGGCGCCGGAGCCGGGATTCCAGACCGCGTTGCCGAAGAAGTAGATGAACCATGTAAATACAAGGGCCGCGAAGATGTACCACACGGACACGTACAGAATCCTTTCCTCGCGGCGTTGAGCCGTCTGAAAGAAGTTCCAGAACATGAGAAGGAAGGCGGCCAGGATTCCGATGTCCACCGGCCAGATCCATTCGGCGTATTCCCTGCCCTGGGAATAGCCCGCCATCAAAGTGATACCGCCGGCGGCGATGGACAGGTTCCACACCCACAGGGACAGCTTGCCGAGTCTCTCGCTGAAAAGGGAGGTGCGAAGCAGCGTGGGAATCATGTAGTGGGCGGCACCGAGAAGCCCTGTTCCCACGAAGCCGAAAATCATGGTCGTCGTGTGGACCGGCCGTATTCTTCCGAACGTGAGCCACGAAACGTTCGGAGCGAGGAGTTCGGGAGCGGACAGGTGAGTGGCGTCCGTCAGTCCCATGAGTGCCCCTGTGACGAACCATAGCGCCGAACTCAAAAAGAAAGCCCTGGTGGTCCCGTAAGGCTCATCCTTCAAAAACCTCAAGGTCATCCCCTCTCTTCCTGCAGAATACACAAATCCACGATCGATTTCCTCGATTCAGTGGTGACAGGCCAGCCAGCAGTCGATCTGGGCATCCCGCTGCCTGTGGCAGTTGATGCAAAATTCCATCTGGAACTCCACGGGGCGAAGGCGATCCATCGCTTCCACCGGTCCGTGGCATTCGGAGCAGTCGAGGCCCGCCCAGCGGATGTGTGGCTGGTGCATGAACTTGACAAAGTCGGGCACGTAATAGATGCGCACCCACGGCACAGGATTTCTTGTTTCGTAATGCTCCCTCTCCCTCACGATCTGAGGATGGTCGGGGATCACATACTTGTGGCAGAAGAAGCACTTCTCCATCTCCGGGATCCCTGCCTTTCTGCTCCGCTCCACAAAAGGATGGCAGAAGCGGCAGTCGATTTCCTTGACTCCGGCGTGCACCCGGTGGCTGAAGTATATGGGCTGCTGCGGTCCGATCCCCTTTCCGGGGTAGCGGTAGAACAGGTAAAGCATGGCCGCCAGCATTGCGGCCGTTACGCCGAACAGGGCGACCCATCGGATCAGCTCTTTTCTTCGGGATCTGCCGTTTTCAGTCATACCGTGTCACGACTGTCATGAAGGGATGTGGATGCCATGCCGCCTGCTTCCATGGATTCATAAAGCAGCGGGTCCGAAACGGGCAGTATCGAAACCTTTCTGAAGAACAACAACAGGCAGAGGCACATGAGGCCGAGGAATCCCCCGCTGATGACGATTTCCATGAGGCCGGGAGGAGTCGGCTTTTCGTGATGAAGGGACGGAGCGATGAGCAGAAATCGTTCGAGCCACATGCCGCACAGGATCAATCCGCCCAGGAACGTCATGGCAGCGGGTTTCATTTTTACTCTGCGCACGAGCAGCACAAGGAACGGAACAACGAAGCACACCACGAGTACAACCCACGCAATGGTATCCCACGGCTCCTGCCGTGTCCGAAGGATGACATACCTGGTTTCTTCCGGCAGGTTTCCATACCAGATGACCAGGAACTGGGCATAGAAGAAATCCCCGGTCACGATGCAGAATCCGAGCAGGAGTTTACCCAGGTCGTGAAACTGCCTCGGGCCGACAAATCCGTCCGTCTTCGCCCACAGGACGGAGATTCCGGCGAGGACGGCCACAGCGGCAAGGCCGGTATAGAAGCTTCCAATGAAAAAATAGGCTCCAAAAAGAGTGCTGATCCAGTGGGGATCCAGGGACATGACGAGATCGAAACCGATCAGGGAAAGAACCAGGGCATACAGCAGGGCGAAAACGGGAGACAATACCGACTGGGCATGCCTGTCCTTTTCGACGGCCTCCGCGATGTCCTCGATGCGGGTCACCCGGACCTTCCTGATCCTCTGATCTCCGCGCAGGGAAGTATACAGGATGGCGACAGACAAGGCCGTGAGGATCAAAAGCCCGGTCCCGTCCCGGGCGAAGAGAAAAAAGGTGTTCAGCCAGGCGGCCTTGTGCCCGATGGACTCGTGAAGCCAGGGAAAGATCTGTTCCTTTCCGAAGTAGAGACCCCAGAAAAGGAGGAAGGATACAGGCAGAAAGGCGCCGGGAGCCTCGGCCAGGCGCTTGATGGGTCTTCCCCAGCGTGCCCCGGTCATGGTCAGGATGGCCGAAAGAAGAACGGCGCCGAAAGCGAGACCTGTCCAGAAAACGAAGTTGACAAGGTACGCCTGCCATGCGCGTGCAGCCTCGGGCCCCGAGATTCCATGCAGGAAGGCCGCAGATCCGGAGAGGACCAGCAGTGAAAAGACAATGACGAGCTTTCCCTGCCCTTTTCCCAGGCCGGTGGAGCCCATTTCCTGCAGGAGTTCATCCACGGATTTCATGCACTTCCTCCGCGCCTGATTCCCTGAGTATTCCTGAAACCTGTTCCCGGTCCGCGTCGCTGCAAAGCACGACAACTCCGAAACGGTCTTCCGTCCACCGTGGGTCGTAGTATTCGGGCAGCCGCAATGAAGGCAACCTGGTTTTTATCAACATGCCCGCCAGGTTGAACAGGATCGCGAACAGAATACAAAACTCGAACGCGACAATCACCGTCGGAACGACGGGTATGGGCGGCTTGCCGCTCACAATGAACTTCCATTGCATGGTCGTGTAAACCGTCAGGCCGATCCCGAAGACGATGCCGATAAGTCCTCCGAAAAGCGTGAAAAGTTTGACCGAACTCAGTTCCTCCAGGCCCAGTGCCTCCCTGATTTCATGGCGCGGCGTGGGAGAATAGACCGTTCCCACCGTGAATTTCTTCTCCCTCGCCGCCCGAACGGCGTTCAGAGCATCGTCCAGGCGGGAGTAGATACCCATGACCCCCGGCTGCTTCAGATGCTTTCTCTTCAGTCCGAACATCTGGGATGCTCCTCATATTGTCTCGTGGGAGGAGGAAGCGCCTCCTTCACCTCCGTAATGGACACGGAGGGGAGGAACTTTACGAAAAGCATGAACAGAAAGAAAAACAGGCAGAAAGAACCCGTCACGATACCCAGTTCGACCCAGGTCGGCCTGTAGATACCCCACGAATAAGGGTCGAATTCATGGGCGACGGAGCTCAGGATGATCACGTACCTCTCGCACCACATTCCGATGTTGACCAGGATGCAGATGACGAACAGAGACGTCAGGCTGGTGCGGTATTTCTTGAACAGGAAAGCCAGGGGGACAATCGTGTTAAAGACGATCATCATCCAGAATTCGGGGGCATAATAGCCCACGGCCCTCCAGATGAAGGTATCCCGTTCCACTATATTCCCGCCGTACCAGGCGATAAAGAACTCCACCCCGTAAGCGTACGCTACGATCAGGCCCGTGAGGATGATGGTCTTGGCCAGGTTTTCCAGGATCCGCATGGTGATGATGTGTTCGAACCTGTAGATGTGGCGCAGGGGGATGAGCAGAGTAATGACCATGGCGAGCCCCGAGTGGATGGCTCCCGCTACGAAGTAAGGCGCGAAAATTGTGCTGTGCCAGCCGGGAACGATCCCGAGAGCGAAATCCCATGACACGACACTGTGTACGGAGACGACGAGGGGGGTAGCCAATGCGGCGAAGAAGAGGTACGCCGTTCCGTGATGCCTCCACCGAATATGGGTGCCCGTCCAGCCCAGTGAGAGTATACCGTAGATCCTGCGGCGGATTCCCTTCGAGTTGTCCCTCACGACGGCGAGGTCCGGGAGCAGTCCTGTGTACCAGAAAAGGAAGCTCACCGTGAGGTACGTCGAGATGGCGATGACGTCGAACACCAGGGGCGACTGAAAATTGGGCCACAGATTGCGCTGGTTCGGGTAGGGCAGTATCCAGTAGACGATCCAGACACGGCCCAGGTGAATAAGGGGAAACAGTCCCGCCGTTGCCACGGCGAAGACGGTCATGGCCTCGGCGCTTCGGGCGATGCTCGTGCGCCACGAGGCCCGGAAGAGATAGAGGATGGCGGAAATGAGCGTGCCCGAATGGGCGATCCCCACCCAGAAAACGAAGCTCACCAGGTACACTCCCCAGGCAACGGGATGTTTGATTCCGGCAACCCCCATACCGGTTCGGATCTGGTACGCCCAGCACAGAGCTCCCATCACGATGCCGGCGAAAAGCACCGCCACCAGGCGCACATAGGTCCTGTCCGGCGGATCCAGGGTCCGCAGAACATCCTGGTTGATCTTGCTGTAGGTCAGCGTATCCATGCTGTGAACCGCCTTCTGTCTCTCATACGGTCATCGGTTCCGGTGTCGCCCTTTTCAGATAGATAACGGCCGGCTTGGTATTCAGGTGACCCAGCACCTGGTATGCCCTCGGATCGCCTACCAGGCGGGACACTCGGCTTTCCGGGTCCAGGAGATTGCCGAAGGTGAAGACATCCGCCGGACATGTCTGTGCACAGGCCGTGGTGAAATCGCCGTCCCGCACCTTCCTTCCCTTGTTCCGGGCATCGATTTTGGCCTCGATGATCCTTTGGACACAGAATGAACACTTCTCCATGACGCCCTTCTGCCTCACGAGGACATCCGGGTTCAACTGCATGTCCAGGGGAGCGGGACGGGTAAACGTAAACCAGTTGAACCGGCGAACCTTGTACGGGTCGTTCTGCGAGCAGAATCGGGTGCCGAAGCACCGGTTGTAGACCTGGTTGTTGAGCCCTTCCTTGCTGTGGTGGGGTGCATAGACGGGGCATACGGATTCACACGGTGCGCACTCGCAGTGCTGGCAGAGCATGGGAAGCCATGCGGCCGCTGGAGCGTCCTCTTGGAAGTAGCGCTGCACCCGCAGCCACGACATCTCTCTTCCCCTGATCACCTGCTCCTTCCCGACCACGGCCACGTTGTTTTCCGCGTAACAGGCCACAACGCAGGCACCGCACCCGATGCAGCGATCGAGGTCCACCACCATGCACCACCGGTAATCCTTGTGCTCGTGGGGCGGGTAGAAATCCTTTTCCGGATCGAAGCCCTCGGGAAGAGGCACGTCGATGTTCGGCCGCAGACCGGAAGACAGGGCCTGCCGAAAATCCGCGACGGATAGGGTCTGGATGAGTTCCCTCCCGTGCTGGTAAAAGCTGCCGTCGGTGTTGGCGATCAGCAGGTTCAGATCCTTCTTTTCGATGGTCACCCGGAGAGTGGGGTGGGCAAGACCTCCCGAATGACTGTCGACATCGGGAGGAAAAAGATCGAGAGGGTTGGCCGGCAGCCCGTCGGCAAACCTGCCGAAAGACGTGTGCCCCTGCCCGATGGGAACGGCCAGTGTGCCGGCAGGAACGGAGGGAACGGGCAGAGCGGGTGCGTCGATGGAGCCGTATCGAGATGTAACGTGCAGAAGGTCCCCCTTTCGGATCCTCAGTTCCGAAGCGGTGTCCGGGTGGATCTCCACCCAGCCTCCCCAGGTCACCTGGGTAACGGGATCCGGCAGTTCCTGCAGCCAGGGCCTGTCTGCACCGCGGCCGTCGAAAAACTGGACCGTGGGATAAGCCGTCAAGAGAAGGCCCGGGTCGGATATGTCCCCGTTGTCTGGATGCGGGAAATCGATCTTCGAGATCTGAGGGGAAAGACGGTGGGTATCCGCCCGGGGGGCTCCCCACACTCCCCCGTTCCGAAGAGCCTCCTGCCACGAGGCTTCCGTCTCTTCGACGGATTTTCGCAGGTTTGCGGCAAAGGAGATCCTCAGGAGTTCATAGAAGTCTTTCCAGGGGAAACGGGCTTCCCCTTTCAGCTTCTTCCCTGACGAAATGAGTACGTCTCCGGGATGCCTGGTATTGAAAACCGCTCCCATGGCGGGCTGCATCAGGCCGGTTATCCCCCGCCGCGGTGAATAGTCTCCCCAGGACTCGAGGGGAGTATGAGCGGGAAGCACAAGGTGAGCCAGTGTGCTCGTTTCGTCCATGGTACTCGAAAAGCTCACGACCATGGGAACCGATTCGATGCATTTGCGGACCTCCCAGGAAGCGGGAAGCGAAAACACCGGGTTGGCATCATGGATGAGCAGAAGGTCCAGACCTCCTTCTCTCATTGTGCGGCAGAGCGCCTTCAGATCCTCGGCTTTTCCCGCATTCCCGTACGAGGAAGGAGACGAGAAATCGATGGCCGCACCTGTCCCCGATTGGATGCCGCACAGGATATTGGAAGCCAGGGCTGTTTCGAAAGCACGAGGCCCGGCGACGGGCAGGCCGTGAGCCAGTGCCAGGGGCTTCTCCGCGGCGGCGAAGCGGTGAGCGACACTTCGGATCAGTCCTTGGTCGACTCCGGATTTCCTCGATATTTCATCAAGATGCCAGCGGCGGAGCCTGCTTTGAAGCTCCGCGCGTTCGTTCCTTCCAAGAGAAGAGGGCAGGTTGTCGTCCAGAATCACGCGCAGCATGCCCAGGGCGACGAGGTATTCGTCGCCGGGCGCCACGGGAATCCAGAGGTCGGCGTTTGCGGCTGTCATGGAGAGCCTGGGACCGACGAAGACAAAGGGGTTTTTCCCATCTTCCGCAAGGGCGCGAAAAGATGCAAACTGGCGGGCGTATTCCACGTTGGAGAGCCACGTTTCGAGGAAACCGGCATTGAAGGAAACCAGGAAATCGCAGAGATCGATCCGGTACGAGGGGATGCCGTCGATTCCGAAAACGACCTGGTTTGCCTTGCGCAAACCTTCGTAGGAGAAAGGTTCATAAATGATGTGCCCCTGCGGCTGTCCCATTTCGGCAAGCCAGAGATTCACGAGGTCGTTCATCGCGCCGGTTGTAAGTCCGGTAAGAAAAGCGATGCGGGCCTGCCGTCCCTTTCGGGACACTTCCCTGATCTTATCCGCAAGGATTTCTTCGGCCTTTTCCCAGGAGACCGCCTCGAATCTTCCACCAGTATTCCTTATGCGGGGGCCGGGAAAACGGTCGGGGTTGTAGAGGCCGTGCAGGGACGCCTGGCCCCTCGCGCACAACTTCCCTGCGTTGACGGGGTGCAGAGGGTTCCCTTCGACCTTGATGATCCGGCCGTCGCGGTTCTTGGCCAGCAGACCGCAGCCGGCGGGGCATTCCCTGCAGGTGGTGGCATACCAGGAGGCCTTTCCGGGGACGATGTCCTCGGGGGCCGATACGAACGGGAAAAGAGTGCGGGACGACTCCGGAGAACAGCCCAGGGCGGTTGTCGTTCCGGCAAGCCCCATAATGCGCAGAAACTCCCGACGATTCAGGTCACCCATCTTCAAACCCGGGAATGATATTGTTTACGAGACATGTTGCTGCCGCGAGGCGAAACCTGCCCGCCGCGCACGGCTCAGGGACAGGAAAAGGCGAAATCCACTCCAAATCGCCCGAATGGCCGTAATGTACCCACTGCATATTGCACTTGTCCACCTTGAAATCCACTCGAAGAGGCGATACACGGCAAGGAACATTCTCAGTCGGTCCGCAGCGGGGTCGTGCAGGAAGATCATCCGATTATGAGTATGAAGCAGACCCATAATAGTACTTTTTCAAGGCAAAAGCAACGCAGCCAGGCAACCAAACCTGCGGGCATGCAAAGACGGGTTAATAATGGATGCGCACAGCCGTGCAAATCGCCACGGGGCGTCAGAACAGGATCGCGCGGGCGATGAGAAAATAGAAGATCAGGCCGGTTGCATCGATGAGAGTAGTGATAAAAGGGGCACTGGCGACGGCGGGATCGATCCCGATGCGCCGCGCGGCAAGCGGAACCGCCGCTCCCACCGCTGAAGCCCACCCGCAGATGACTACCAGCGTGAGTGCGACAACGTACGCAATCTTTTTGCCTGCGAACAACCAGACCGGGATCATGCTGATGGCCGCCAGCATGCTTCCCAGCAGTATTCCAACAATCGCTTCGCGAAGCAGGATCCGAAAAAAGTCCGACGGCTCCACCTCGCCTACACTCATCGCCCGCACCAGTGTAGTGGCCGACTGGGCTCCCGAGTTGCCACCCGTGTCAATCAGCAGGGGGATAAACAGCGCCAGTGTAACGACGGTTTCGAGAGTCTCTTCGAAAACCTTCAGTACATTGACCGTCAGGACCGCCGTAACGGCCAGGGCCAGCAGCCATACGACCCGAGCACCGGCAAGCCGCAGGACCGAAACCGAGAAATACGGCCGGTTCAGGGGTTCGGCACCGCCCGCCCTTGCCAGGTCCTCCTCCCCTTC
Source organism: Syntrophobacteraceae bacterium (assembly GCA_013314815.1). Lineage (GTDB taxonomy): Bacteria > Desulfobacterota > Syntrophobacteria > Syntrophobacterales > Syntrophobacteraceae > JABUEY01. The sequence continues at coordinate 9,799 of JABUEY010000041.1, read as the reverse complement.
GCGATCGAGGATGTCCATGGCGTCATCGACGGTAACCAGGCCGAGGAGGCGGCCTTGAGCGTCTACTACCGGTGCGGCCAGGGTATCCGTCGACTGGATGAGACGCGCGGCCCGTTCACGGTCTTCGGTGGCCGGAATCGGTTCTATTCCCGGATCGATCAGGTCCATCACCTCCGTGTCAGGCTCCGACATCACCAGTTCGCGTAGATGGACAACACCCAGAAAGTGCCCTTCGTCGTCCACCACCGGAAGCACGTAAACGGTTTCGGCGGTGCGTCCCTTTTCGCGGATCTGGGCCAGCGCATCGCGCACAGTTTGAGTCGGCGCCAGCGGCAGGAATTCCGGGGTCATGTAACGGCCGGCAGATTCGCGAGGGTACCCGAGCAGTTCGGACGTCATGCGCCTTTCGGTCGGACTGATGCCGGTCAGGAGGCGCCTGGCAAGTGTGGCGGGCATCTGTTCCAGAAGGCGAACCCGGTCGTCAGGGTCCAGCGATTCCACCAGGCGCAGCACCCGGCGCTGACTCAACCTTCGCACCGCATGTTCCTGGTAGGCCGTGTCCATGAATTTGAACACGTCGGCAGCCTGGTTGTCCGAAAGGTTCTCCAGCAGTTCTGCTTGTTCGTCGGGTGTGAGCCGGGAGAGATGTTCGGCTGCCAGCGCGAACTGCTCCTGTTCCACCAGTTGCTGCACTTCGAGCATTTCCATCGATTTTTCCGACATGCGTACCCCCCGGGGGCGCGCCACAGACCCCGCAGTCCGCAACGGTCAGCAAATCGGGTCAGGGACTCTCGCGAAACCCGCTCGATCCGGCCGAACTCAAATGGATGACAAGCTCGTACTCCTCGGAATCGGGATCTTTTCGTATTTCGAACCCGAGCTTCTTCCCCAGCGCCAGCATGCTCTTGTTCTCGCTGAGAACATAGCCCACGACGGTCTCGAACCCTCGCTTGCCGGCAATGTGCAGGCATTTCTCGAGCAGGCTGGATCCGATTCCCCTGCTATGCCACGGATCTCCCACCAGCACGGCGAATTCGCCTCTTTTTCCGTCCGGGTCGCCGACGATGCGCGCCATTCCCAGCATCCTGTCCGCAGCCGCATCCTCATCGAGGGCGACCAGGGCGATCTCCCGATCGTAATCGATCTGGGTGAACCGGGCCGTCATGGCGGGGGTCGGTTCTTTGATTGCCCCGAAGAACCGGTGATAGATGCTCGTGGGCGAAAGCGACTTGAACAGGTCAGCGAACAGTGGAGCGTCCTCGGGCTTGACGGGCCGGATGAAGATCCGAAGGCCATGTCCGGTGACGACGTGAGATTCATATTCTTCAGGATAGGGGCTGATCACGAGGTGCATGGGAGAAGGCAGTTCGCACGGGGAAACCAGTATGCGCGCATCCACGGCGACCGCTTCGCCGTTCTTGATCAGGACCGGGTTCATATCGAGTTCGGAGATCTGGGGGAAATCGATGAGAAGCTGCGAGAGGCGGATGATCATTTCCTCGAGCTGCTCAATGTCAGCGGCGGGGCGATTCCGGTATCCCTTCAACAGGGACCATGTCCTGGTTTCCTGCATCAGCCGCCGGGCGAGCAGCCGGTTCATGGGTGGGAGCCCAAGGGATCGGTCCCTGAGAACTTCCGTGAAGATTCCGCCCATTCCGAAAAGAATCACCGGGCCGAAATGCGGATCCCGTTTCGCTCCCAGGAGAACTTCAAAATCCGGGTTCGAGAAGAACGGCTGGATCGTCACGCCCTCGATCCGCGCGTCCGGCTTGTAGCGGCGGGCGGATTCGACGGTCCGGCGGAAGGCGGCGCGAACGTCTTCATCGGAACGCAGATCGAGGTGGACCCCACCCGCATCGGTCTTATGAGTGATATCCGGCGAATGCAGCTTCAAGACCAGGGGATATCCCATTTCACGGCCCAGCCGGGAGGCTTCCTCCTCGGTGTCCGCCATCTCCGTTCGGATCACCGGCAGTCCGTAAGCAGCCAGAACGTCCTTGGAATCCGATTCGAGCATAAACCCGCGATCGGGAGCCCCTGCAATCAGCCTGTCGGCCTTCTCTCGATCGAACACCATGTCGCGGATCAGTTTCGGGGGAATCTCCTGGAGTGCTTCGAGGTTTCCGGCATATTCGACCATGTAGAGGAAAGCCCTGACTGCGCGCTCCGGTGTGTCGTAGGTGGGAATCCCCGACTCGTTCAGGATCTGGACCGCCGGCCCCATGCTTTTTCCTCCCATCCAGCAGGCAAATACAGGGTAATGCCGGCCTCTCACGGCGGATGCCAGGGCTTGGGCCACCGTGGTTGGTTTCGTAAGGGCCTGGGGCGCGAGGATAACGAGAACTCCGTCTGTGTTCCTCGAATCGAAACAGACTTCGAGAGTCCTGCTGAACCGTTCCGCGGATGCATCGCCGAGGATGTCGATGGGGTTGTTCCGACTCCAGAAGGGAGGCAAAAACTCATCGAGTTTCCGGATGGTTTCAGGGTCCAGTGGTGCCGGTTCGTGTCCGTACCTGGCCAGGGTGTCCGTGGCCATTACGCCGGGGCCGCCGCCGTTGGTGATGATCGCAAGCCGCGGGCCTCGAGGACGGGGCTGTTTCGCCATCAGTTCGGCGCAGTCGAACAGTTCCTGGATCGTGTCCACGCGGACGATGCCAGCCCGTTTGAACGCCGCATCATACACGGCGTCTTCCCCCGCCATGGCACCCGTGTGGGATGCCGCTGCCTTGGCTCCCGCGGGGCTTCTCCCCGATTTCAAAACGATGATCGGCTTGACCCGCGACACAGACCGCGCTGCACTCATGAACTTGCGGAAGTTCGTCAGGCTTTCTATGTACAGAAGGATGCTTTTTGCCGACGGATCGTTGCCCAGGTAGTCGATAACGTCACCGAAATCAACGTCCAGCATGGACCCGATGCTGACAAAGTGGCTGAAACCTATGTGTTCCTTGAGGGCCAGATCGAGAATCGCCGTACAGATGGCTCCACTCTGCGAGACAAAGGCCAAATTACCCGGCACGGGCATCTCGGACGCAAAGCTCGCATTCAGGTTCACTCCGGGCACGATCACGCCCAGGCAGTTCGGGCCTACGATGCGAAGACCTCCTGCATAGGCGGTGTCACGGATTCTTGCTTCTATCTCTCTTCCCTTCTCGCCGATTTCCTTCCCACCCGCTGAAATGACGATGGCTCCCGCAACCTTTCTTTCGACACATTCCCCCACGATATCGGGAACCGATTCAATGGGGGTGGCGATGACTGCAAGATCAACCCCGGTTTCGAGATCGCAAACCGATCCGACGGATGGATACCCGTGCACGGTCTGGTACTTCCTGTTTACCGGCAGCAGAGTTCCTGAAAACCGACCTTCAATGAGGTTGGTCATCAGTGCGCTGCCAATGCTTCCCGTCTTTTCGCTGGCTCCCACAACCGCCACCCGGCGGGGTCGGAAGACGCGGTCAAGATTGTACTGTCCCATGATTCGAGTCCTCGGCAATCATCGTTTCGATTCAGCCTCGGGCGCCCCCGGGGGGCGCCTGCGAGAGACATCCGCAAAATGAGTTTGGACCTGGATTTTGATTCAAGTGAAAGCCCGGATTCCGGCGGGCATCTTTCCGGTCGAATCAAGTGCAGAACAGTATCCGTCGAGAAAGATCCTTCCGGAAAACTTCCATGAGCCGTGAGCTCACAACCAACTGTGAAAACAGATCGAGCCAGGATTAAACTCCGGTTGAATGGACAAACCCAAACCAGGAGAATACCGCCAGACCATGCACATAAAACTTCTGATCATCTGATCTCTTCGAAACGGGCTGAACAGTTCCGGCATTTTCTCATGAACGAGTACTCCGGTGCTCTCCACTCAACCGGTGGTTCTTGCCCAACCGGTGGTCTCCACGCAAACGATCGATGGCATCACCACGTCATTCCTGCCACAACGTCATTCCTGCCACAACGTCCTTCCCGTGAAGGCGGGAATCCAGTCCAAGTGAAGATCGCGCCATAAAGATCGCTCCCCCGGGATTGCCTTGCTCCATTCATCTGTGCGACAACTGTCCGGGTATGCGTTTTATGACAAAATGCCGAAGGAACCCGGAAGAACAACCTGCAGAGCCCGGGAAACCTCGACAAAAGACAACAGTCAGCCTGCTGCAAAGAGTCAGCCTGCTGCGTAATCAAGGGTCAACGCATATGAAGGTAAGAAGGTACGAGTTCCAAGACAACGGTTCCGGCTTATTTTTCGACTTTTCGAAAATGCTCCTGCTGATTCCACCAGGGGTGGAATTCGTTTCCATCCCGTGCTCCGTTTCGCCGTCTATTCTTCCTGCGGACTTTCGGCCACAATCCTGATATCCCGTACGATCCTTGACAAGTGGAGTCCAAACGACGATCTTCCAAAAAGCGGCTTGCGGTCGGCCGGATGGCAGGCCTTTCCCGGGAACGACTCAGTTCTTCTGCGTTGCCGTGATCGTAATCATCTGTCCTTTGAGGAGAGGGGAATCATGAAGGAATTTGATCTGGAATCACTGGCTGAATTCAATGGAAAAGGCGGAAAACCCGTGTATATAGCCCACCAGGGGGGGGGTTACGATGTTTCGGAGAGCGCGCTGTGGAAAGGGGGAGTGCACATGCGCAGGCACCACGCAGGGAATGATCTCAGTGTGGACATCGGAGCGGCTCCCCATGGTACGGAGGTGCTGGACAGGTTCCCGCAGGTGGGTGTGATCAGAGGACAGGGGGCAAAGGAACCCGCCGGCCCCGAGTTTCTTCTGCGACTGCTGGAGCGATTCCCCATGCTGAGGCGCCACCCGCATCCGATGACCGTCCATTTCCCCATCGCCTTGATCATGACCGCAGTCGGATTCAACGTCCTGTATGTGCTGACCGGCTGCAAATCCCTGGAAGTTACGGGTTTCCATTGCCTCACGGTAGGCATGGTTTTTACTCCCCTGGTCATCCTGACCGGCTTGTTTACCTGGTGGCTGAATTACCTGGCTAGACCCCTGCGTGCCGTCACCATCAAGATCGGAGTCTCCCTGCTCCTCTTCGTTTCGACGATGATCGTCCTCGCGTGGCGCTCCGGTTCCCCCGATATCATGGATGCATTCAATCCCGTAAGCTTCTTCTACTTCCTGCTCCTGTTGTCTCTTGTCCCGATGGTTTCGGTCATAGGGTGGTTTGGAGCCAAACTGACCTTTCCGGTGGAGGCGGATTGAAGCTCCTGTTTTACCCCGGCGGGTATGGAGCCCGTGGAAGCGTTGTGATGTCCATCTCGATTCCGCCGCATGACCGGTGTTCGATATCCGCTCATGCAAATCGAACATCCCGCCGTTTTTTCAACACAAAGGACCTTGACATCGCGGCCTTTGGCATGTCTGATAGAAGAAGCGGGGAAAATATTGTCCGGTGCCTCGGCCCCGGACCGTCCCGCCGGCCTTTCCCGTAGAATGTTCGTCCAGGTACGGGATTTGACTTGACGGGTTCTTTCGTCAGCCTGTTCATAGGTTAGCCTTACCGATCGAAGGGAGGAAGAAGATGGGTCGGGATCGAAGGAGGCTGCTGTTTGCGGTGGATGGTTCGGATCAGACCCATGACGCCGTCAGTTACGTAAGTGGTGTCATTCCTCCTCTGGATACGGACGTTGTGCTCTTTCATGTCATGAACAAGGTTCCCGATAGTTTCTGGGACTGGGAGAAGGATCCTCTTGTCCCCAAGCACCTGGAATATCTTAAAAATTGGGAAGCTCGGCGAGAAGAGCAGATGCGCCGGTTCATGAGGCAGGCCCGGCAGATTCTCGTGGATGTGGGAGTCCCCGATTATTCGGTGATGATCAGCATCCAGAAGATCAAGGAAGGGGTTGCCAGGGATGTTTTGAACGAATCCAGGCGCGGATACGATGCCCTGGTGATGGGCCGCAGAGGTCTGGGCAGCCTGGATGAACAGCTCCTGGGCAATGTGGCGGCCAAGACGGCCGCCAAGCTCCGGGAAACCTCCCTCTGGCTGGTGGGTGGGCGGCCAAAGAACGGGAAAATCCTCATCGGTCTTGACAATTCTGATGGAGCCATGCGGGCGGTGGAACACGTCGGCAAAATGGTGAATGTCTCGAACCATGCCATCGGGCTCATCCACGTGGTGAGGGGAATTTCAGTGTCTTCGGAAGGCCATGAACAGATCTTTCCGGAAGGATATCGCCGGAGGCTCCTCGAAGAAGCCGAGAATGAAATCAGGCCTGCCTTCGACAAGGCGATCCGGAAACTCAAAGGGGCGGGAGTGAGGCCGGACAAGATTTTCACCAAGATCGTGGCCGGGGTGGCGAGTCGCGCAGGGGCTATCCTCGAGGAAGCTGAAACTGCTGGCTACGGTACGATTGTCGTCGGGAGGAAGGGGATTTCCGCCGTCGAGGATTTTGACATGGGGAGGGTAAGCAACAAGCTGACGCAGCTGGCCATGCATACGGCGGTTTGGGTGGTATCGTGAAATCCTCCTGCCACAAGAGTCTTATGGATGTCCGGATTCGCCTGCCTGTCTTTTTGCTTCTGGATCATCCCACCAGGCCCCATCGGCAATACATCCTGCCAGACCCTCCTGCCGCCGGGATCGCAGGTCGCACCATCGATTGTGCCCCACGGGGCTGATTCCGCCTTGATTACGTATTTCCGGATGGTTATGCTTTGTCTGATAATGATTGCCTCCCTGCCTGGCAGCCAGTGGGCGGATCCCTGCAGCAGCAGCCGGATCCATGGCCGGTTTTGCCCGCCAGGTCACGTTCCCGTGCCGGAAGGATCCGGGACGGGTCGCGCGAAGAAAGGGTAAGTGCATGCTTCCGGAATCTTTTTCAGTGCTTCTGATGAAAAGAGGTCTGGATCTGACCCGCACCGCCGCGGAGGTCCTCCAGGTGAACGTCGGGCTGCGCTGCAACCAGGCCTGTGGCCATTGTCACCTGGAAGCAGGACCTGAGCGTGTGGAATGCATGACCCTTGCCACGATGCGTGAAGTGGTGGACTTTGCCCGACGCGGAAGATTCCGGACGGTGGATATCACCGGCGGAGCACCGGAACTCAATCCCGATCTCCCCTGGCTGATCCGGGAACTGTCCGGTTTTGTCCCGCGGATCATGCTGCGTTCCAACCTGACAGCCCTCGGCGAAAGCGCCAGGTCATCTCTGATGGAACAGTGTGCGGACCTGCGCGTGGCGATCGCCGCTTCGCTTCCTTCCGTCAATGAGACTCAAACCGAATCGGTGCGCGGCAGAGGGGTATGGAACCGCAGCATCGCCACCCTGAGAGAACTCAATGCACTGGGATACGGGCGTGCCGGCACGGGACTCGATCTCCACATTGTGTCCAATCCGGCCGGGGCCTTCCTTCCGCCGCCGCAGGAGCAGCTCGAACGAAAATTCAGGCGTGACCTCGAGAGGAAATCGGGCATAACCTTCAGCAGCCTGTATGTTTTTGCCAATGTCCCGCTGGGGAGGTTCCGCAGGTGGCTCCTGGCGTCGGGCAACTACGAACAGTACATGAACAGGCTCGCCGAAAGCTTCAATCCGTGCACCCTCGATGGACTGATGTGCCGTTCCCTCGTATCGGTTTCATGGGAAGGGTACCTCTACGACTGCGATTTCAACCTTGCCGCCGGGCTTTATTGCGGCGGCAGGAAGGTTCATGTTTCCGAAGCGGCCGGCGCACCCGGGGCGGGTGGAGCCATAGTGGCATCCGACCACTGCTATGCATGCACATCCGGCAGTGGCTTCACCTGAGGCGGATCCATCGGCGCCCGGTCGGGGGCGGCCCCGTGAGTGTCCGTCGGGACGGGTGCTGCCAACTGCAGCGCACTCGACCTGTATTCTTTGAAAGGGTCGAACCGCCGCCTCGGGATTTGCGGCGGGCGAAGTGGACGAAAGGACTTGTTTGCGCCGGTGTACTCGTGGGTGCGGGAAACCGGCATTGCAGGACTGGCAAGAGAGGAGATAAAGACGACGATGAATCTGTTCGAGTACAAGATCACCACTCATCCCGCTGAGGCATTCAGGGAAATGGTCTATTTCTGTTCACAGGAAGGAAACTGCAGCCTGGAAAGGGTGCCCCTGGACCAGATCGCCAAGATTGAAAGCCTATTGAACGAGCGCGGCCAGAAGGGTTGGGAACTGCTCCAGGTTGCTTTCGGTCGCGACGGGATCCTGGCTTTCTGGAAAAGAATCGTTGCAGGGGAGCAGATCGACACCATGAGATGATGGGCTGGTTGGAAAGGACCATCAGGAGGTCAACGAAGGAAAGGCGAGCGATGAAAACTGTCAAGATCAGGGGTATGTCCTGCATGCATTGTGTCAAGGCCGTTGCCAAGGTGCTGAGTGAGATCGACGGAGTGACTGACGTCAGGGTTGACCTGTCGGCCGGGGAAGCCACCTTCGAGGAGGCGACGCCGGTGGACATCGAGGTGATCCGCGAAAAGATCAAGAAGGCCGGCTATGAGCCCGGCTAGAGGGGCCATTCATGATGAGGGCATGCAGAAGACCATCCTCCTGGTAGGGGGTATGACGTGTGCGGCCTGTGTGCGCAGGGTGGAATCCGCTTTGAAGTCCGTCGAGGGCGTGAGTGATGCGTCGGTAAACCTGGCCACATCCAGGGCTACGGTTCTTTATACGCCGCACGCGACGAATATCGCCTCCCTGAAGAAGGCCGTCGAAGACGGCGGCTACGAGTACCTTGGGCTCTTCCAGGAAAGAGTGGAAGACCCCCTTGAAGCATCCCGCCAGAGGGAACTCAGGGAACTGCGGATCAAGGTTTCCGTCGGTGCGGTGTTGAATGTCTTCATCATGATGGGGAGCATGCCGCACTGGTTTCCCTTCCTGGAAGGCATACCTCGGCAACTCATGTTCTATGCGCTTTTCGTCATGACTACCCCTGTGGTTTTCTGGGTAGGAAGCCGTTTTCTGAAGGGTGCCGTGAAGGCTACCCTTCAGAAAACAGCCGATATGAACACCCTCGTGGCCATCGGCGTGATTTCAGCCTACAGCTATTCAACCTTTGCCGTATTTGTACCGCAATTCTTCGACATGGCGGGAGCGGAACTTCACGTCTACTTCGACAGCGCCGCGATGATCGTTACCCTGGTGCTGCTGGGAAGGCTCCTCGAAATGAAGGCCAGGGGCAGAACCTCGGAGGCCATCAGGAAGCTTATGAGGCTGACTCCCGCAACCGCACACGTGATCCGCCAAGAGGGTGAAGTGGAAATCCCTGTCGAGGAGGTGGTGGAGGGAGACGTGGTGGTGGTCCGTCCGGGAGGAAGGATTCCCACGGACGGTGTGCTGATTTCGGGCGCTTCGAGCGTGGATGAATCCATGCTTACGGGGGAAAGTATTCCGGTGACCAGGGAGGCGGGCGACGAGGTCTTTGCGGGAACGATCAACCAGAGTGGAAGCTTCACTTTCCAAGCGACCCGGGTGGGTTCGGAGACGGCCCTGGCCCGGATCATACGACTTGTCGAGGAGGCGCAGGGTTCCAAGGCGCCCATCCAGCGCTTCGCCGACAGGGTCGCGTCCATCTTCTCTCCCGTGGTCATCGTCATTGCGATCATCACCTTTGCCGTCTGGTACTTCGCGGTTCCGGAACCGCTCTTCAGCAGGGCCCTCTTGAACTTCGTTTCCGTACTCATCATCTCCTGCCCGTGCGCCCTCGGGCTGGCTACACCCACCGCCGTCATGGTCGGGACAGGTTTGGGCGCCGAGAACGGGATATTGATCAAGGGCGCTGAAAGCCTGGAGAAAGCTCACCGTTTGAGCACCGTTATTTTCGACAAGACA
>JABUEY010000226.1 GCA_013314815.1 Syntrophobacteraceae bacterium | reverse complement strand
TTCCGGTCCAGGTCGCCGCTTTTGCCTTCAGCCTGGCGGCATCCTTCGTCACCTACAGCCTGGCAAAAAGCCAGGGGCAGGTGTCGAGACTCCCCCTCGTTCTGTCGGGAGTCGTGGTTTCCGCCTTCTTCACCGCACTCGTGTCGATCCTCAAGTTTCTCGTCGACCCGCACAAGCTGGCCAGCATCGTCTACTGGCTGATGGGCAGCTTCTCCCTCGCGGACTGGCCTTCCGTCTGGATCTCCGCATCGGGGTGCGCCGCGGCCTGCGTTCCTCTGCATCTCATGCGCTGGCGCCTGAACGCTCTTTCCATGGGAGATGAAGAAGCTCGGGCTCTGGGAGTCAACGTGGAAAGAGACCGGTTGATCATGGTTGCGGCGGCGTCTCTGGCTGTGGGTTGCGCGGTTTCGGTAAGCGGCATTATCGGCTGGGTGGGACTCATGGTCCCCCATCTCGTGAGAATGATGATCGGACCGGACCACAGGGTGCTCCTGCCCTTTTCCATGGCAGCCGGAGCGGCCTTCATGGTTTTCGCCGACACCCTGGCCAGAAACCTGGCTTCGTTCGACATCCCGGTGGGAATCATCACGGCCCTTTGCGGCACTCCCTTCTTTGTCTACCTCATGAGAAAGGGAGCTGCAGAAAGCTGGGGAAAATGATCAAGGTCGAAAACCTCACCTTCAGCCACAACGGGACGACTCCCGTTCTTTCCAGGATCGATTTTCAGGCTCAGCCTGGAGAAGTGCTGACCGTCCTGGGGCCCAACGGTTCGGGAAAGACCACGCTTTTTCAATGCATTCTGGGCACATGGAAGCCCAGGGAGGGCGGCGTCCTCCTGTCGGGCAAGTCCGTCGGAAACCTTCGCAGACCGGAAATCGCCCGGATGGTGGCGGTCGTACCTCAGGATCACGATCCTCCCTTTCCCTATTCGGCCTTCGACGTGGTGCTGATGGGCAGAACCGCTCACGTCGGCCTGTTTTCTTCTCCCTCGCAACGCGACAGGGATGTCGCTCGAAACGCGATGAGAACGGCGGGAATCGAAGATCTTGCAGAGCGCCCCTACACCAGGCTCAGTGGCGGAGAGCGGCAGCTCGTTCTGCTCGCCCGCTGCCTCGCTCAACAATCCCCGGTGATGCTCCTGGACGAACCCACTGCACACCTGGACTTCAGGAACCAGATCATGATCCTTTCAAAAGTAAAGGAACTGGTGAAGGAGAAAAACCTCCTTTCGCTCATGAACCTGCACGATCCGAACCTGGCGCTTCTTTTTTCAGACAGGGTGCTGCTTCTCGACGCCGGCAGGCTGGTGGCCCAGGGAAAACCCGAGGAAGTCGTGACACGGGACAACCTGATGGCGGTTTACGGGCTGGAGGTGGAATTCCTGGCCGGCAAAGGGATGCGGATGATCTGCCCGAAGCTGTTTCATTGAAGGCCCGAATCATGCCGGGTCTCACAACGAGTACATTGAAAGGGAATGTTCCATGAAGCTTTTTTCCATCATGTGGTCGAGCTACATCCCCATTTTGAAGGAAGCTGCCGTCAGAACGGGGCTTTTTGAGCTGAAAGCCTATTCGACGAAACAGCTGAACCTCGAAGCTCGATGGATCGAACAAGTCCGCCGTGACATACGCTCCGCGGACCTCGTCCTGCTCTACAGGACTGCGGACCCGTTCTGGGAATACGTGGACGACGAAATCGGAAGCCTCGGCAGAAGAATTCCCGTGGTTGCAGTGGGCGCGGATCCCTCTTCCTGGCAGATCTCCAGCGTCATACCCGAAATCGTGGGCGCCGTGCACCGCTACATCCTTTACAACGGAGTGCAGAACTTCGAGGAAATGCTGAAATACCTGGCTTCAAGTATCTTTTCCCGGGATGTCTCCTTCAAAACGCCTCGGGAAACCGCCTGGGAAGGCATATACCATCCCGTTTACGGAGGTCCTTTCGGATCCCCGGCGGAATACCTCGACGTATACCCGTATGCCGGCAATCCCCTGGTCGGGCTGCTGTTTTCGAGATCCAACTGGATTTCAGGAAACATGGAAACGGAACGCCTTCTTGTGGACGCTCTCGAAAAACACGGCATGGGAGTCATTCCGGTATTCTTCTACTCGATCCGGGACAGCAATCTCGGCAACCTCGGCGGGGAGGAAGTGATCCGAAAGTATTTCCTGGATGATTCCAAACAACCTCGGGTCAACGTCGTCATCAAGAACACGGTCTTTTTCCTCGGGCAGAAAGGCGGAGGCATGCACGAATCTCAAGCCGACTCGGGGGTAAGACTTCTGAAAGAACTCAATGTGCCCCTGGTCGGTCCGGTCATTTCCTACTACAGGGAAAAGGAGAAGTGGTTGGAGGATCCGCGGGGTCTTGGCCAGCAAGTGGCCTGGAGTATTGCTCTTCCCGAATTTGAAGGAGTCATCGAACCCATCATCATTGGAGCTGCCAGAGGGGTCAGCAACCCCGAAGAGGAAATGACCGAACCCATTCCGGACCGGGTTGAACGCCTTGCGTCGCGCATCCGGCGCTGGGTCGATCTGCGTTCCAAACCCAACGGCATCAAGAAGGTGGCCTTCATCCTGCACAACAACCCGTGTGCGTCCGTCGAAGCCACAGTGGGAGCCGGCGCCCATCTCGATACACTCGAGAGTGTCGCTCTCATGCTCCAACGCATGAAGGAGGCGGGATACCTGGTCGATCCTCCTGAAAGCGGCAGACAACTCATCAACGACATCCTCTCGCGCAAGGCGATCTCCGAGTTCCGTTGGACGAGCACCCGCGAGATCGTGGCCAAGGGAGGCTGCCTTGCTCGAATCGATGTGGACCGATACCTGCCGTGGTTCAACGAACTTCCCGAAATCGTGAGAGCGAGGATGACGGAGGCCTGGGGAGCGCCTCCGGGAGAGGAAAAAGACGGCATTCCAGCGGCAATGGTGCACGAGGGGAAAATCCTGGTCACGGGAATCGACTACGGAAACGCGGTGGTTTGCGTGCAGCCCAAGCGGGGATGCGCGGGAGCCAGGTGTGACGGCCAGGTGTGCAGGATTCTCCACGACCCCGATGTGCCTCCTCCCCACCAGTACGTGGCCACCTACAAATGGCTGTCAAGGTCCTTCAACGCCGACGCCGTGGTCCACGTGGGCACTCACGGCAACCTCGAATTTCTCCCGGGAAAGGGCACCGGCCTTTCATCAGGCTGCTTTCCCGATATCGGGGTGGACGAAATGCCCCACCTCTATATCTACAACGCGGACAACCCACCCGAGGGAACCATTGCCAAGAGACGCAGCTACGCGACACTCGTCGATCACATGCAGGCGGTAATGGTCCAGGGGGAACTCTACGGAGACCTGGACGAGATCGAGAGGCTCTTGTTCGAGTACGAAAAACTGAAGGAAACCGAACCGGGTCGAGCTCACACCGTCAGCCACATGATCGAACAGAGGCTCAAGGAGGGCAATCTCCTCTCCATGATCGAGATAT
>JABUEY010000040.1 GCA_013314815.1 Syntrophobacteraceae bacterium | reverse complement strand
ACGAAGAGGGTCCTGGATTCCCTGCCCGCGTGACAGGGGGCTGAGCCGGCGGCTTTTCCCCTTTGCTCCAGGCCCTGTGAACCATGGCCAGGTCTCAGGATCTCCATGATCCCCATAAGTCTCAGCACTGTTCCCGGATGTTTCTCTTTTCGCCTCCGTCTGCCTTTCGAGAAACGCCCGGTCTGAAAGAAGCATTTTCGCAACGGAGCTTCTCTTTTCAGCACAGGATCACGTATGACCGGTTTGTATACTCCCACCGACGGAATCAGCGGCAACGGGGCGAAAGCCTATCGATGCCTTACGTGCCATTCAGCGGTCACCTACTCCGACCGGCTTCTCGATATCGGGGGAATCAACCGCCACGTCTTCACGAATCCCTCGGGCATCCGCTGCGACCTCCATACGTTCTATTCCTGTCCCGGAGCCACATGCCACGGTGGAGCCACCGAGGCCTACACCTGGTTTGCCGGTTACCGCTGGCGCCTGGCGTTTTGCACCCGGTGTGGTGAACATCTCGGCTGGCACTACGAAGCCGTGTCGGACATCAGCCGGCCTGAGGAATTCTGGGGGATTCTCACGGTCCACCTGGCCGTCCATTAGCCGCGCCCGGAGTTCGAATGCGTGGAATTTTCTCCAGGCATGATCTACAACTTTTCAGGCATGCACCATTTCCCCGCGTAAGGCATCCCGCAGCATAGTCGAGTGTTTCTGCAGCCAGGTGTTCTTCGAGTACCGCCTCAGACTCCGGCTGGCGCCTGCCGGGACGGCAACCATCTCGCCCGTCCGGTTTCCCCGACTCGAACCCCGTTCTTGAACGATAATGACCGGATCTTGGATCTGGGGGGGTCGGACCGTTCAACCCGTCCGTCCCGCCCTGTGGCACCTTACCCAATGACGGGGTGCGTGTTCGACGAGCGGAGGCGGTTCATTCCGGCATTCCGGGGCGGCCTGTGGGCAGCGGGGGCGGAAGGAGCAGGACCTTTCGTCTCTCTGGGGGTCGGGGGATGCATCGGGGAGGTGGCGGCGTTTTCGATCAAGGGTCGGGTCGGGCTGAGGCACGGCCTGGAGGAGTGTGCGGGTGTAGGGATGGAGAGGGTTGTCGAACAGTTCGCGTTTCGGGGCGAGTTCCACGATGTTTCCGAGGTACATGACGGCTACCCGGTCGCTGATGTGGCGCACAACGGAAAGGTCGTGGGAGATGAAAAGGTAGGTCAGGCTGAACCGGTCCTGCAGATCCTGGAGGAGGTTCAGCACCTGGGCCTGTATGGAGACATCGAGGGCGGAGAGAGGTTCGTCGCAGATGACGAAATCAGGATTGAGAGCCAGTGCACGCGCGATGCATACGCGCTGGCGCTGGCCTCCACTGAATTCGTGGGGATACCTTCCCGCGTGTTCAGGGCGCAGGCCGACGACTTCCATGAGGTAGCTCAATCGTTCGGCGCGCTCGGATCTCGTTCCGATCCCGTGGATAACGAGTCCTTCGGTGATGGTGCGTCCGATGGCCTGCCGCGGATTGAGTGACGAATAGGGATCCTGAAAGATGATTTGCATGCGCCTTCGGAGAAGGTGCATCTCCCTGTCAGAGAGGGAAAGCATTCCGTGGCCGTCGAAGTAGATTTCGCCTTCTGTTGGTTCTTCAAGACGGAGTATGACTCGCCCCAGGGTCGATTTGCCGCAGCCGCTCTCTCCCACAAGGCCGAGGGTTTCGCCCTTGCGGATGGTGAGGTCCACGCCGTCCACCGCCCGTATTCTTCCCACCTCGCGGCGTACAAGCCCGCGGGTGATGGGGTAATGTTTCCTGACCCCGCACAAAACGATCAGTTCGCCGCCCTGTGACTTCGGCATGAAATGGTCACTCCTCGTAGAGCAGGCATCGCACGGAATGTCCACCTGCGGGACGGACGAGTTCCGGTTCCACTTCGTGGAAGCATCGGTCGAAGGAATAGGGACATCGCGTGTTGAACCTGCAGCCGGGGGGCAGATGGAGCAGGCTCGGGACGACGCCGGGGATGACTTCCAGGCGGCTGCCGGACGCACCGGCGGTTCGAGCGGGAATCGAGCGCATGAGCCCCTGGGTGTACGGGTGAAGAGGGTTGCTGAACAGATCCATCACATCGGCTTCCTCGACCACCCGCCCGGCATACATGACCACGACCTTTTCGGCGGTTTCGGCGATGACTCCGAGATCGTGCGTGATCAGCAGAATGGAGGTGCGGGTGCTTTCTCGAAGGTCCTGGAGAAGGTCGAGAATCTGGGCCTGGATCGTGACGTCGAGGGCCGTAGTGGGTTCGTCGGCGATGATCAGCCTGGGGCCGCAGGCAAGAGCCATGGCGATCATTACCCGCTGGCGCATGCCTCCACTCATCTGGTGCGGGTAATCCTTCATGCGAACTTCGGGAGACGGAATTCCCACGCGGGCGAGCAGTTCGACGGTCCTGTCCGCGGCTTCCTTCCTCGAAAGGCGCAGGTGGCGCTGGATGACTTCGATGATCTGGTCCTCGATGCGGAAGACGGGGTTGAGCGAAGTCATGGGTTCCTGGAAGATCATGGAAATGTCGTTTCCTCGGATGGATTCCATTTCCGATTCGGGCAGACTAAGCAGGTCCCTGCCGTCGAACAGGATGCGGCCCCCTACGATTCTTCCTGGAGGGGAAGGCACGAGGCGCATGATGGACAGGGCGGTGACACTCTTCCCGCAGCCCGATTCTCCCACGATGCCCAACACCCCGCCTTCGGCCAGGCTGAAGCTCACACGATCCACTGCCCTGGCCACACCTCGTTCCGTAAAGAAAAAGGTCTGCAGATCTTCTACAGAGAGCAGTACGGAGGTCATGAAGGATTCGTCCTCGTGCGTTCCGTTCAGCCGTTTGCCTTCAAACCGGTACCCGAATATCCTCGTTCTCCGAGGTTCATCTCCCGTGGAGGGCGGGACCACAAACCAACAGTACCCTGATTTTCTCAAGATATTTCAAAAATTACCAGAAAAACCGCCTGTTGTCAAAACAGCTCCCGTTAAGGGACACGGGACGTGGCGGGTTTGTGTGGCTTCGGGCCTAATGGTTTCGCGGGCTTGCGCCTTCGACACCCCGGGATTTTCTTCAGCCGCCTGTTTGCCGGAAGGACCCAAAATGGTAACCCGTGCAGGAATCGTAACCGGGTGCGCAAGAATCGTAATCGGACCCGCTGCTCACTTGCCCTGCAGGCGATAAAATTCCTGTTATTTCAATTTGATATTGATTTGGTACGCTTATTGATATGAGAAGCGTCTCGGATGTCGACAGATGTGTCTTGAATCAAATGAAGTTCAAGGATGAGAGGACAGAATATGGTAAGACCCGCACTGAACAGAGTTGCTGTAATGGACACCGACGGGTCGGCCGTGGATGAGGTCACGGAGACTGCAGCGGGGGCTGTTTCGACCGATACTCGGCCCGATGAGCCGGGTGTTGTCAGACCCGTTTTTAAAAGGGTTCCCTTCGTCCCCGGGGAAGAGATATCGACGCCGGATATGGAAAAATCTGGAGACCCTGTCGGCCTTTACCGGGCTCCAGCCGGCGAAGCCGTGGTGCTGAGGCCTTTTTTCCCGAGGTCTTCGAGTTCCACTGGCGTGGCGCAGTTTTTCCTCAGTCCTCCGAAACGCATCCCGGTGGTGGACGGAGTCCGTCCGCGCGTTGCGGGCAAGTTCATTTTTGTGGGCGAAGAGAAGTTTTACATGCGAGGCGTGACGTACGGGCCTTTCCATCCCGAGGAGGATGGCTGTGAGTATCACACGCCGGAACTGGTCGAGCGGGATTTCGCTCTGATGGCGGAAAACGGCATCAATTCCGTAAGAACCTATACCGTTCCACCTCGATGGCTCCTGGATATCGCTCAGAAGCACGGCTTGCGCGTCATGATCGGGCTGCCCTGGGAGGAGCACATTGCGTTCCTGGACAGCAGCAGGACGGCACGGGACATCGAGAGGCGGGTGCGCGAGGGAGTGCGTGAATGCGCCGGCCATCCTGCTGTTCTGTGTTTTACCATCGGGAATGAGATCCCGGCATCCATCGTGCGATGGCACGGACGCAAGAGGATCGAGAGCTTTCTCGAACGGCTCTACAGGGCGGCCAAGGCCGAAGATCCCGAGGTGCTGATCACCTATGTCAATTTCCCGACCACGGAATATCTGCAGCTTCCCTTCGTGGATTTCGTTTCATTCAACGTCTACCTGGAAACACGGGAGAAGCTCGAAGGATACCTGGCTCGTCTGCAGAACATCGCCGGAGACCGACCGCTGGTCATGGCCGAGGTAGGTTTGGACAGCATCCGGAACGGAGATGAAAAGCAGTCGGACACCCTGGCCTGGCAGATCCGGTCCACTTTCGCCTCGGGCTGCGCGGGGGTATTCGTCTTTTCCTGGACCGACGAATGGTACCGGGGCGGGTTCGACATCACCGACTGGGGTTTCGGCATCACGGACAGGGATCGCAATCCCAAACCGTCCATCGAGGCGGTCAGGAAGGCTTATTCCGAGGTTCCCTTTCCTCCGGACCTGGATTGGCCGAGCATTTCGGTGGTGGTGTGTACATACAACGGCAGCCGCACCATAAGGGATACTCTCGACGGCCTGAAGAAGCTCGAGTACCCCAATTTTGAAGTCATCGTGGTGAACGACGGTTCGAAGGATGGAACGGAACTCATCGCGGCGGAATACGGGTTCAAAGTGATCACCACGGAGAACCGTGGCCTCAGCAGCGCCCGGAACACAGGTATGCGTGCGGCCAAGGGGGAAATCGTGGCCTACATCGACGACGATGCGCGTCCCGACCCTCACTGGCTGACGTACCTGGCCGCGACATTCCTCACAACGGATCATGCAGGTGTGGGGGGGCCGAACCTGCCCCCTCCGAACGACGGCCCGGTGGCCGAATGCGTGGCCAACTCGCCGGGAGGCCCTATTCATGTTCTCTTGACCGACCGCGAAGCGGAGCACATTCCGGGCTGCAACATGGCGTTCCGCAAAGCGGCGCTCGAGGCCATCGACGGGTTCGACCACCGGTTCCGCATCGCGGGTGATGACGTGGACCTGTGCTGGAGGCTGCAGAAACAGGGATGGACTCTCGGGTTCAGCCCGGCCGCCATGGTCTGGCACCATCGTCGCAATTCGGTGAAGGCTTACTGGAAGCAACAGCTCAATTACGGCAAGGCGGAGGCGGACCTCGAGAAGAAGTGGCCTGAAAAGTACAACGCCGCCGGTCACGTGCCCTGGGCAGGCCGGCTTTACTTCAAGGGATTCGAACAGCTTCTGAGCTGGAACCGCGGCCGTGTGTACCAGGGCACCTGGGGCACCGCGCTCTTTCAGTCCATCTATCAGCCGGCTCCCAGCCTGCTCTGGTCGCTTCCCATGATGCCCGAATGGTACGTGGTGATTGCCGTGCTGGCGGGCCTTTCCATGCTTGGACTCGAATGGACGCCGCTGCTGCTGGCTCTTCCGCTGCTCTTTTTGGCGGTGTTTGTGCCCGTGCTTCATGCAAGCCTGTGCGCCATGCGTGTGACCTTGCAGGGACCGGCAGGTTCGCGCACCGAAACGCTGAAGCTCAAAGCCCTGACGGCCTTCCTGCATCTCATGCAGCCCCTGGCCAGGCTCCTCGGGCGAATCAAGCTCGGTCTCACCCCGTTTCGCAGGTGCGTGCTTTCCGGGGTTGCTCTGCCCTGGCCCTGGCCTCGCACATTCACCCTGTGGAGCGAGCAGTGGAGGTCGACGCCCGACTGGCTCGAATCGCTCGAATCGAACATCAAGGCGCTGCGCACTGTGGTTATGCGCGGAGGTGACTACGACCGGTGGGATCTCGAACTTCGTGGAGGACTGCTTGGCCGCGTGAGGGTGCTTATGGCTGTGGAAGAGCACGGAGGCGGAAAGCAGTACCTGAGGTTCCGCAGTTGGCCGAGGTGTACGCCGGCGGGTATCGTGCTGACGCTGCTGTTTGCGGGCCTGGCTGCGCTGGCGGCGGCCAGTGAAGCTTGGGTGACCTGTGGTGTGCTCAACGCCGTGGCCATGCTCTTTATGGTGAGGGTGTTCAAGGAATGCTCGTCGGCCATGGCGGCCATGGTAGAGGTTTTCTCCCGCGCAAGGGGCGAAGGCAGGGATTCAAAGTAACGAAGACGCTCCGCCTCAACGCTTTCCGTGCGGGGTGCAAGAGACAAGAAGAAGGGTGCTGTTCCGGGAGCCTGAAAGAGGGCCAATGCGGAGCGGCACCCTTTTTGGTTCTTCCGGCTGACACCGGGGTGGAGCTTGACAAGTTTCATGGTGGATTGCTAGCTTCAGAAGGCAGGGACGAATCGGCTGTTTGCCTGCATCCGTTTTAGGAGTAATATCCTGTGATCACGGGATATAAGGATCTCCGGTCCGAACCGCGCGTGTTCTTTTCGCTCGAAGGGATTACGCGTCCGGCCGAATTCCATTGCTGAAAGGCTCTAACCGCATGGATTTTTCTTTAGCCTGGAATGCCGATTTTATCGACGCACAATACCAGCTCTGGAGACTCGATCCCGGGAAGGTGTCCAGGGAGTGGCAGATTTTTTTTGAGGGCTTCGAACTGGCCGGGTCACCGGAGAGGGAAGTCCGGGGGATCTGCGACCGGGACCAGGTCCTCAAGCAGGCGCGCGTTCAGGAACTTATCCATCGTTACCGGGATATCGGCCATCTCCTGGCCTGCCTCGATCCGCTGGCTGCCTGCCCCGTGGATCATCCGCTGTTCAGTCTCACGAGCCTTGGCCTGGATGAAGAGGATCTCGACCGGGTTTTCCACACACCGAGGCACCTTGAAAAGGGGCAGAGTACCCTGCGCGACCTGGTCGGTCGACTCAGAGAAATCTACTGCCGTTCCGTCGGCGTGGAATACATGCATGTTCAGGACCCGGGCGAGCGCCTGTGGCTGCAGGAACGCCTCGAATCCACCTCGAACACGGAGGGGCCGACGGCGGAGGACAAGCTGAGGATCCTGAACAAGCTCTGCCAGGCGACCCTGTTTGAACAGTTTATTCATACGAGGTACGTGGGGCAGAAGCGGTTCTCCGTGGAAGGAGCCGAAGGGGTGGTGGCGATGCTCGATGCCCTCGTTCATCATGCGTCGGGTATCGGCTGCCGGGAGATCATCCTGGGCATGGCTCACCGGGGAAGGCTCAACGTCCAGGTGAACGTTCTGGAGAAGCCCTACGAGACGGTTTTCTGTGAATTTGAAGACAATTATGATCCTGATTCCATTGTGGGAGCCGGAGACGTCAAGTACCACAAGGGTTACCTGGCAGACCTGACGACGCGATCCGGGAACCCGATGCGCATCTTGCTTGTGAGCAACCCGAGTCATCTCGAATCCGTCAACCCGGTGGTCGAGGGCATCGCCCGCGCGCGGCAGGAACAGTTGGAAGACGAGGAACAGCAAAGGGTGTTTCCGGTGCTCATTCATGGCGATTCCGCTTTTTCGGGGCAGGGCATCGTATGCGAAACCCTTAACCTGTCTCAGCTCGAAGGATATCGCACCGGAGGCACGCTGCACATCGTCATCAACAACCAGATCGGTTTTACCACCCTTCCTGAAAATGCGCGTTCCACCAGGTATTCCACGGATGTGGCCAAAATGCTCATGGTTCCCGTGTTCCACGTCCACGGGGAAGACCCTGAAGCGGCGGTCCGAATCATGAAACTGGCCTGCGATTACCGCATGCAGTTCAAGAAGGATATTGTGATCGACCTGGTGTGCTACCGCCGCTACGGGCACAACGAAGGAGACGAGCCGTATTACACCCAACCCCAGATGTATGAACGCATTAAAGAGAGACCTGTGCCGTATAGACTCTACGCCGAAAAGCTGCTGCAGGAGGGTCTTGTCACCGAGGAGGACGTCGAACGGATTCGGACAGGCATCGAAATGTGCCTCGAGGAAGGTTACAACGCCGCCCGGAACAGGACCTGCGCGGTGCCCGAGGTGCGGTTCTATGAAGACTGGAAAGACTTTGAAGGCGGACGGACGAATGAACCCGTCGATACCGGGGTGTCGAAGGAACTGCTCCTTTTCCTGGCACGGAAACTGAGCGAGTATCCGGAGCATTTCTCTGTCCATCCCAGGCTCAGGCGCATCCTCGACAGGAGACTCGAAGCCGTCGAGAAAGGGGAGGGGATCGACTGGGCAGGAGCCGAAGCACTTGCTTTTGCATCGCTTCTGGCGGAAGGGACTCCAGTGCGCCTGAGCGGCCAGGACAGCAGGCGAGGCACCTTCAGTCAGCGTCACAGTGTTCTTACGGATGTCAAAACGGGTGAACCGTACACACCCCTGTCTCACCTCGGGAAGAACCAGGCGCCTTTCCATGTTTATGACAGCATGCTGTCTGAAAACGCCGTGCTCGGATTCGAATACGGGTACTCCCTGGTGAATCCGCGATCGCTGGTCATCTGGGAAGCCCAGTTCGGTGACTTTGCCAACAACGCCCAGGTGATCATCGACCAGTACATTTCGAGCGGCGAACAGAAATGGCGCCGGTTCAGCGGGCTGGTGCTTCTTCTTCCCCACGGCTTCGAGGGGCAGGGGGCCGAGCATTCAAGTGCCCGCCTCGAACGATTCCTCCAATTGTGTGCCCAGGACAATCTCCAGGTGTGCAATCCCACAACACCCGCTCAATACTTCCACCTGCTGCGCAGGCAGGTGATGCGCACAGTTCGCAAGCCGCTCATCGTGCTTGCCCCGAAGAGCCTGCTGCGGCATCCGGGAGCTGTTTCAAAGATCGACGAACTGGTTTCGGGCCGGTTTGAGGAACTGCTGGAGGATGTGACTGGCGCCGAACGGATCGAGAGGGTGATTTCTTGCAGCGGGAAGGTTTATTACGACCTGGTGGAAAGGAGATCGGCGGCTGGAGCATCCGGTACGGCAATCGTTCGCCTGGAACAGTTCTATCCCTTTCCGGAGGGAAAGGTCGAGGAGATTGCCCGGAAGTATTCATCGGCGAGGGAATGGATCTGGGTCCAGGAAGAACCTGAAAACATGGGCGGCTGGAGTTTTGTGAAGGACAGGCTGAGAAAGGCGGGAGTGGAGCCCGGCTACGTTGGACGGCCTGCGTCGGCGAGCCCTGCTTCGGGCTATCACAGCGTGCACAAGGCGGAGCAGGCGGCACTCGTGGAGCGCGCGATTCCCGAAGCCCGGGGGCCTGCCGAGAATTCCTGACCCGGAACAACGCTGCCCGGGGCCTGGATAAACCTGCGAATCGCAGCATAAGGACGAACCCGGATGCCCGGGCGGCGGGGAATCCTGCAAGTCGGCAACCCCGTGAGGAACAGGAGTCATACGGTCCGGTTCCGTTGTCTTCTGTTTCGGGAGTGGGTCCATGAAAGCGCAAGGGATGTGTAAATGAAGATCGAAATCAAGATTCCGGAAGTGGGAGAATCGGTCCAGGAAGGCCTTCTGTCACAGTGGTACAGGCAGAACGGCGACAGGGTCAGGAAGGGGGACATCCTCCTTCTCCTGGAAACGGACAAGGTCACGGTGGAAGTGGCCGCCGAAGCGGACGGCGTTCTCGAAATTCTCGTGCGGGAAGGCGAAACCGTATCCATCGGGGCCGTGGTGGGAACCATTGAAACGGATGCCGAAAGGGAGAAGGAGGTTGAGTCTGCCGCGGTGAAGGTGCGGCAGGGAGATGCTTCCGCGAAGAAGCCCGAATCCCCGCCGCCGGCTTTCGAACCTGCCGGAGGCCGGCAGCCTTCCGTTGCCCCGGCGGATCGTCCCATAGTCTCGACGTCCGTGCGGAAGCTCGCGGAAGAAAAAGGGCTCGATGTGTCAAAAATCAAACCCACCGGTCCTGGAGGGCGCATTACTCGAGGGGACCTGATCCAGTATCTCGAAGAGGCGCCCGACCTGGTGCCACGCGCGGTTCCGAGTCGGGAAATGCCGGGGGAGGCCCGGCCTGCGGAAGAAGATGCCGGTGGGAGGGAGCCTGTTGCACGACGTGCAATCGAGCCTTCTGCAGGCAAGTTCGAGGAAGCGGTCGTGCGAAAGCCGATGAGTCCCATCAGGCAGAGGATAGCCGAAAGGCTTCTCGAGGCCAGGCGAAACACGGCGATGCTCACCACTTTCAATGAAATCGACATGAGCCGCGTTCAGGCACTGAGGAGTCAACTCCGCCAGGCTTTTCAAGAGAAGTATGGGATATCACTCGGAATCATGTCGTTCTTCATCAAGGCGACTGTGGCAGCCTTGAAGGAATTTCCTGAAGTGAATGCCTTTATCGAGGGTAAAGATATCGTTTACCACAACTACTGTCACATCGGGGTGGCGGTCGGGGCGGAGCGGGGCCTGGTGGTTCCCGTGATTCGCCATGCGGAGAGGCTGAGTTTTGCTGAAATCGAGCGGTCCATATCGGAGTTCGTCCGGAAGATCAAGGAAAACCGCCTCACCATCAGCGACCTCGAGGGCGGAACCTTTTCCATCAGCAACGGCGGCATCTACGGATCGCTCATGAGCACCCCGATTCTCAACACGCCTCAGAGCGGGATTCTCGGGATGCACAGGATCGAAGACCGGCCCGTGGCAGTAGAGGGACAGGTGGTGATCCGTCCCATGATGTACGTGGCCTTGAGCTACGATCACCGGATCATCGACGGCAGGGAGGCGGTCACCTTCCTCAGGCGAATCAAGGAATGCGTCGAAAATCCGGAACGAATCATGCTGGAGATCTGATATGGCAGACCGGGAACGTTATGATCTCATCGTTGTCGGATCGGGGCCGGGGGGATATGTGGCCTGCCTTCATGCCGCAAAGCTGGGCATGAAAGTCGCCTGCGTGGAGAAGGAGGAAAGAGTTGGAGGAGTGTGTCTCAACCTCGGGTGCATCCCGAGCAAGGCCCTGCTCGATTCCAGCGACTACTACGCGGCGGCTCGCCACCGATTCCGGGAGCATGGGATTCGCGTCGGCAACCTCGACTTCGATCTGCGCTCCATGATGAACAGAAAAGACCGGGTGGTGAACGACCTGGCCCAGAACCTCAGGCGGCTCATGGAAGGGTCGAGAATCTCCATGATTCGGGGGACGGCCCGCCTGACGGATGGAAACGAGGTGAGGGTAACGCCGAAAGGCGGCAGGAAGGGAGAATACGTCACCATTTACGCCTCGCGGGCGGTTCTTCTCGCCACGGGCAGCGAACCTGTGCAGGTACCGGGCCTGCCCTTCGACGGCGAGAGAATCGTGAATTCCACCGATGCCCTTGCCTTTGAATCCGTTCCCGGGCGCCTGGGGATCGTCGGCGGCGGGTATATCGGGCTGGAATTGGGATCCGTCTGGAACCGGCTGGGCTCGAAAGTGACGGTCATCGAAATGCTGCCGCGCGTCGCCGGTGCCGTGGACGGTCAGGTAGCGAGGGCCCTCGAACGCGTCCTGTCGCGCCAGGGATTCAGCTTTCGCCTCCAGACCAAGGTGTTGAAGGCTCAAACGGTGGGCGGAGAAGTGCGCGTGGTTCTCGATGAGAAAGGAAGGCAGGAGGAAGCGGTCTTCGATTGTCTCCTGGTTGCCGTGGGACGAAGACCTCTCAGCCGCGGACTGGGGTTGAGGGAGCTGGGAGTCGACCTCGACGGTCGCACTGGTCACGTGATCGTAGACGCTCACTACCGTACGAACCTGCCCACCCTTTATGCGGTGGGAGACCTGATTCACGGTCCCATGCTGGCTCACAAGGCATCTGCGGAAGGTGTGGCCGCCGTCGAATGCATTGCCGGTCTGCCGGGAGAAGTGAACTACGACACCATCCCGTCTGTTATCTACACGTCTCCGGAAGTGGCGAGTGTGGGCATCACCGAGGAAAAAGCGAAGGAGCGTGGAGTGGCTTACCGCGTCGGGACTTATCCATTTACGGGTGTCGGCCGGGCAAGGTGTCTCGGGGAGGTGGACGGGTTCGTCAAGGTGATCGCTCATTCCCGGACGGGCCGCATCCTGGGCGTGCACATCATGGGGCCGCATGCTTCCGACATCATTTCCGAATGTGTCCTGGCCATGGAATTCAACGCGACCAGGGAAGACCTGGCTCGAACGGTCCACGGGCACCCGACGTTTTCCGAGGCGATTCGTGAAGCGGTGCTCGCCATCAAGTGATTCCCATACCCCGGCGGGGACTCGATCCTTTCAAGCCGGATAACAGCCGATCCGCATTGGAGCGGGAATGAACGATTCCGCCCGGTTGGATTTTGGAACCAGGCAAACTGGAGTTTGAACCTATGCAATCGAAGCTGCGCATTATCGTCACGGGACTGGTCGGGCTCTATCCGGTGGGCGGTGTGGCGTGGGATTACCTGCAGTACGTGGTGGGTTTCGCTCGAATGGGGCATGACGTGATCTACCACGAAGACTCCTGGAGTTGGCCGTATCACCCCATCGAAAAGACCTACACGTCCGATCCGGGCTACACTGTGAAATATATTGGAGATTTTTTTAAGACGTACGCTCCCGACCTCGAGGATCGATGGCATTACCTGCATTTGCATAAAGAAAGCTACGGGATGAGCAGGGAGCTTTTCGATGAAGCGGCGGCGAATGCGGACCTTTTTGTCAATGTCAGCGGTGCATGCATGATTCCTGAAAACCTGTCGCCCGGGTGTGTAAAGGTGTTTTTGGACACCGATCCCGGCTACAACCAGATCATGTTGAGTGAGAAGCTTGCGTGGTCGGAGAACGTGGAACGCTGGTGCGCCGGTGTCGCGGCTCACGATCGGCATTTTACCTATGCCGAAAACATATACGGCGAAGATTGCATCGTTCCCAGAATGGATTTTAAATGGAAGACCACGCGCATGCCCGTGGTCATGGACCTGTGGGAACCGCTTTCGGGCAGCTTTTCATCGAAGGCCCAACCCTGGACGACGATCATGACGTGGAATGCATTCAAGGGCAGGCTGCTGTATCGAGGGGTCGAATACGGAAGCAAAGGGGCGGAATTCGAAAAGGTCATGAGGCTGCCTGGGAAGGTGGATGCGACGTTGAAGGTGGCGGTGGGAGGGGTCGATGCTCCTCTCGAAAGGCTCGCCGCTTCCGGGTGGCAGGTTGTGGACGGACCCCGGGCGACGGTGACTCCCGCCGACTACCAGGAATTCATCCGGGGGTCACGGGGTGAACTGTCCACGGCCAAACACGTGTACGTGGCCATGAGAACGGGGTGGTTCAGTTGCCGATCCGCCTGCTACCTGGCAGCCGGGCGTCCGACGGTCGTTCAGGATACCGGGTTTTCCCGCGTGATTCCCGCCCGGGACGGGATACTTGCTTTCAATACGGTGGATGAAGCCGCAGCGGCCATCAGAAAGGTGGAAGAGGACTATGCGGGACAGTCGAAAGCGGCGTTGGAAGCGGCCCGGGAATACTTCGATTCGGGAAAGGTTCTCGAAAGGCTGATCGATGATGCGTTTCGGCAGTCCTGAAGGACTCCGCGGGGGTTGGTCGATCATCTCCGCGGCACGATATGGTGAAAGGAATCCACAGCATGGTGAACGGAGCAGCACACAGAGGAAAAATCATCGTTTTCGGAATCGTCTTCTGGTATCCCCTGGCGGGAGTGACCTACCAGTTTCTTCACTATCTCATCGGCCTCAGGCGTCTGGGCTACGACGTCTATTACGTGGAGGATTCCGGGCGCTGGATCTACGATCCGGCGAAGTTCGAATTCTCGCCCGATGCCTCGGGCAATATCGCAGCCGTGGCTCCGATATTGGAAGCTCACGGCTTCAGGGATCGCTGGGCGTTCCGGGGCAATTATCCTGACGGCCGATGCTACGGCATGTCGGAGGAGCAGATTTTGAGGCTGTACAGGGAGGCGGACGCGTTCCTGAACGTCACAGCTTCCCAGGAATTGAGGGATGAACATTTGGCGTGCCCTCGCCGCATCTATGTCGAATCGGATCCGTTTGCCGTACAGGTCAAGGCGGCCGAAGGGCACGAGCCTACCCTGGCCGCGCTGGCCGCCCATGACGTTCATTTCAGCTACGGGGAAAACCTGGGAGCCTCCGACTGCGATCTGCCCGTCGAACGGGTGAACTGGCTTCCCACTCGTCAGCCCGTGGTGATGGACCTGTGGGACAATCCCTATCCTCCGTCGCCGGATTCGGCCTTCAGCACCATCACTACCTGGCACAACAAGGGAAAAGACCTGACTTTCCGGGGCGAAACCTATTACTGGACCAAGGACAGGGAATTCAGGAAATTCATCGACCTCCCCATGCTTCGCGATGTGGGTTTCGAACTGGCCGTCATCGTGGACGAACCGACACGCAGGCTGCTCACGGACCATCGGTGGCGCCTGGCGGATTCTCTCGAGATATCCGGTGATATCGACAAGTATCGGGCATACATCCAGAAATCCAGGGGCGAGTTCACCGTGACCAAGGACCAGGTTGTCCGCCCGCGCACAGGCTGGTTCAGTGACCGCAGCTGCTGCTACCTGGCGGCGGGAAGGCCCGTAATCACACAGGAAACGGGATTCAGCAAGTACCTCCCCACAGGCAAAGGGCTCTTCGGCTTCAGCACCATGGACGACATTCTTGCTGCCGTAGACGCCATTGCCTGCGACTACGAAGGGAGCTGCAAGGCTGCCCGGGAAATCGCCGCTGAATACTTTGCAGCGGAGAAGGTGCTGGAGAGTCTGATGGGGAGAGCCGGCCTCTAGAGCGGATTGCAGTTTTGCGCAAACGGAATACGGAATGCACCTACACTCGTCTCCACTGTCATCCGGCCGGCTCAAATGGCCGGACATCATGAAGGGCATCGCTATCCTGTGGATCGTCTTCTTTCACTTCTTCCTGGCCTACAACAGCCACAGCGGGCGCTACCCGTGGCCGCTGAACCTGGCTGCACTACCTTCCTACATAGCCGGGTGTGTTCCCGTGTCCATCTTCCAGGCGGTGTGCCACGCGTCGGAAGGGTGCTGCGTGGCGCTGTTTCAGAGGGGTGCCCAGGCTGTGGGAGTCTTTCTGGTCCTGAGCGGGTTCGGGTTGACGTACGGCCTCGCCGGGAAGGGCAGCCCTGCCGGAGGATGGGGAAGCTGGTACGTGAGGCGCCTGGTGCGCCTGTTTCCCGTTTACTGGCTGGCACATCTCGTCTACCTGGTTTCCCCCTTTGTACATCGGCAGGATCCCATAGACTACCGGTTGATATTCAGTCTGCTGGGAAACCGCGTCTACCCGGTGGAAACCATGTTTTATTACATGAGTCCTTCCTGGTGGTTCTTTGGACTCCTGCTCCAGCTGTACCTGGTTTTCCCTCTTCTGTGCGGTCTGCTGGAGAAACTCGGACCGTGGAAGTATCTTGTCCTGTGTGGCGCCGTGACCGTGCTCAGCAGGTACCTGTTCTTCGGAATCCTCCAGGCGAACGGCAATTACGTGCAGGGTGCGTTTTCTGGATGCCGTCTGTGGGAATTCGGCGCGGGTATGGTGCTTGCCCGTGCGTACATCCGGGATGCCGAAACGGTGGAGAAAAGGCTGTTTTCCCTTTCCGCCCTGGCGTTCGGGCTGGCGATATACGTGCTGGGAGTATTCAGCTACAGGCCGTCCTTCACGTACAGCTTTACGGATATGCTCATCGGTACGGGACTGTTCATCGTGGTGGCCAACCTGGCCCGCGCAACGCGCTTCCTGCCCCGGGCAGACTCGGTGCTGGCCGTGATCGGTGTCTATTCCTACGGGATCTACCTCTTCCACCATCCGTACGTCATCACCTTCGGAGAGCGGCTGAGGGATTTCGAGCTGCCGGCCTTTGTCATCACGGCATGTGCAGTCACGGCGGTCATCAGCGTGGCGGCAATCCCGCTGGAATATTACACCAATCGAATGACAGGGTGGGTCTTCAGCATTATGGCACGTACACAGCCGGCACCCGTGCCTGCCGTGGAACTGAAGTTGCCTCCTGCCAGGGATGTCGAACAGGACCGGAGGTGACAGGCCGCGATCAGCCGGGGCTTTCCGCCTTTACCGGGGATCCGGCGTCTGTGTGCGTCCCGTCTCTACCGTCCTTGAGAACAACGGTCTTGAGAGAATCTTGCCGAGCTGCATCCTCGAGGGTCGGTCGTCCGGCCCAGGTCATGGTGAGTTCCCTGAAGTAGTTGGACACGACGATGTTCATCCGGACATACATCCCGGCTTCGAGCCGCTTCAGCCCAAACCATTCAGCAGGGAAGAAGGCTTCGACCATCATGTGAGGCAGGGATTTCTCGATCCTCTGAAGGTATCCTTCGGCAGGCAGCGACTCCATTGCGCCCCCTTCCGAGTTCCGAAATAGTCTCGGCACGATATCGAAACCGTCGGGCAATGCCGGGTCCGTCTGCGGGAGCAGGCAGACACTGAACTGGTGCACCACACCGGCTGCTTCGACGAACAGGTGGATCTGGAAGGCTTCGGATGCGGGGAATTCGCCCCGGGAGTCAAGAAACGAAGGCTCCACATAGGTGTTGGCGATGCAGGCCAGGTGGAGTCCTTCGTCAGTCCATGTCAGGTGGATGTCTCCAAAGGGCACATAAGGCTCCGGAGTCTTGAAACCGCTGAGCCGGGTTGCTTGCTTGTCCCAGTCCATGAGAGACTGGTCCCTGACGTCGATGGGAAATCGAGCCTTGGGAAGATGAACATCCATTTCGGGAGTTGAACCGGAAGGGGGGTGTTCGTCCCGGCGGGCGGAGTGGATCGGCGCTCGGGGATTCGTCCGGTGATAGAGTTCGAGTGCAGGGTTGATGCGAGTGAAGGCCTGGGTGAGTTTCTCATAAGGGCGGTCCGCCGTGTCGATCAGGCCCATGTTGTAGTCTTCGCCATCCTCGCGTCCGCCAAGGGGTTCATCGTAGTACTGGAACCAGTGGGCTCCCACCACGTTGGGAAAGCGTGAGAAGTTCAGGGCGGCGTTTCCGGCTCCCCATGCCCGCGCCGCCTGGGTGCTGACCGTCATGAGATGGCCGGGCTTCGAGTGCTGACTTCCCGCTGTTTCGTTGCGGTTGCCGCTCCTGTTTTCGTGGGCCGCGAAGAAGAATTCCGTTACGAGAACAGGTTTTTTCGAGAGGCGCTGAAGTCCTTCGAAATAATAGGGGGCCACCCAGCCGTCTGGAACATCCACGTTATAATTGGTGGAAATGACGTCGAGGTTGTCACCCATCGCCAGTACGGCATCCTGGTGATAATACAGGGGCAGGCGGTCTCCCAGCACAAGTGCTTCAGGGTGGGCCCTGCGGATCGCATTGAACATGAGTTCATAGTAGCGGGCGGCGACGCGATGCATGAAGCGGTTCACAAGGTGTATGCCGTGTCCCCCCGGCCGCAGCTTCAGCTTGACTCCCGCTTTCTCGAGATCCTCGAATCCCGCCTCATTCCCCTGGGGAACCCAGTCCTTAAGAAACCGCTGCCAGTCTCCCTCGTAGTGTTCATGCACCAGCTTCAGAAGCACCTGCTTGGTATGGTTCCGGGGGGATGCGGCGAGAAACCATTGGAAGAGGGGAGTATTCCACCAGCCCACTTCATTGTCGGAGTAGTAGCCGACGAGGTGTGGGTTGTTCCGGTAGGGTTCGGTGAGTTCGAGTGCAACGCGAAAAGCCTTTTCGTCCATTCCGGGATCGAACGGGTCGTACCAGTGGAATCGGGAATTGCGGCCCAGTTCGAGGTCCACGGTGAGGGGGATTCCATGGAGAGCCGAGGGGTCGGACCAGCCGCCCAGGGTGTTGAAGCCCCATGCCTGCAGGCGGGTCCTGGCGGATTCCCGCCATGCGTCAAGGGTGGGATAGTGATCTCCCCAGTAGAAAGCATGTCCAAGGCGGGTCTTGGGGGTTTCTTCCCAGCCCGAAACAATGTTGACTCCCTTGGAGTAGAACAGTTTTCCTTCGGGTGTAACCAGCCAGTGTATTCCGTCTTTTTGGATCGTCTTCCACCTTGTTCCCGTCGAAGATGCCGCTGCGGATCCGAAACCGGGAAAAAGCAGGGAGAAGAAGACCAGCCAGGCAATGCATCGAAACGTCATATCTTTTTTCCCGCGGGCGGAAAGGTCCTCCCGCCGTTGCCGGCCGAGGACCTTCCGCTGAAGATTCCATACTCTCATCTCTCATAGAAGAATGGCATGAGCGACGCTGGAGGCTGTCGAGCGCCCGTTGCCTTGTCAACTGCTGGGTCTTTTCGTGTGTGCGGCGTACTCCTGTGGGACAAGCATCACCTGCGCTGAATCGAGCCTGCCGAAGAGTTCGCACGGGTGCAGGAACTGCTGGATGAACCCGCCCAGGATCACATGCTGAGACTGGTGGGCCATGAGAGAGCGTTCCTTGCCGTCGAGTTCGGAAGCTGTGAGGGGCAGGTTGAGCCATTGCGTGGAGGAAAGAACTCTTGCTGCGGATGGCGAGCCTCCCACACCCGTGGTATTGATTTCATTCGCCCAGGTGCGGGAATGTGGATAGTCTCGATAATGAACCAGGTAGGTAAACACCTGGATTCCGGCGAAGGAGAGGTTACCGTCCTGGTTGAGATTCTTGAGTGCATCCAGGACAAAGACACCCGTGGCGCTGTGATCCGGATGAAAGTCCCTCGGGTCGGGAAGCACGACCCAGTCGGGCACGAAGCTCTTCAGAGTCCGCTCCATCTCTTCCGTGAGATCGACACCGACGTACTTGACCCATCGACTGTCGCTGCTCTTCCTCAGAGGTCGATCGAAGCGGGTATAGGGAGACGTGTACGGCCTGATCTTCGACCAGTATCTGCCCCACAGGTCATCGATACCGTCATCGGGGAACCCCAGGAACACGGCGTCGCCGGGATCGAGCCCCAGTTCGCACAGCGCGTGGACCGCTTCTTCCTGCCGTCTCCTGCCGTACTCGATGAAGTCGTCACGGGACGCATGAGTCTTCTTCAGTTTGAGCCGCACCCCTTCGGCGTACCCGTCTCCGTTTGTGACATAAACGACGCACACCCTGCCGTTGCGTTCCAGAACTCTCTGCATGAGTCCGGCGGCGGCGAGGGCTTCATCGTCGGGGTGAGGTGCAAAGACCACGAGGCGAATACCGTCGGGAACGTGCATTTCCGTGGAGGAAATGTAAGAAAAGTAGTTCGCGTTTTGGCGGGAGGAGGATGGGAGGGTCTGTGCCCCATGGCCGGACTTCTTTGCACAGTGAGGGCAGGCGGGTGCAAGCGCTTCCTGGAGGAAAGGCTCTGTTGCCTGAACATGGCATGGACCGGCGGATACCCAGAAAAAAGCGACAAGTAGACATCCGAACAAGTATTTCACTTTGCTCGCCCTGTGCAAAAGTCTGCGATTACAGGTTCCTGAAGGATCCGGTGTGTGGACCGTTCAAGCCGGCGGCGGACCGGGTATAACAAGCCTCTAAAAGATGTACCCCGCGTTTGGCGCAGTATCATAATGGAAGATAGCCCGGCTTGGAAGAAAAAAATGCAACGTCGCGGAGCCGGTAGTGTCGAATTTTTATCTGTTACTTCAACGGGATATCTCAGGATCCTCGATCATGGATCCACGGCTGCCCCGGGGTATTCCATGCAATTCCCGGGAAGCGGACGGGCAGTGCCTATTCTTCCAGGCTGAACTGTGTGCGGTAAAGGGACGCAAAGGGGCCCCGGCCGCCGACGAGTTCCTCGAAAGAGCCCTGCTCCACGATTTCTCCCGAACGCAGAACGATGATGAGGTTCGCTCTTCTGACCGTCGACAGGCGGTGTGCGATGATGAAAGTGGTGCGCCCTTCAGTGAGTTTGTTGAGTCCCTCCATGATGAAAGCTTCCGTTTCGGCATCCACCGAGGATGTGGGTTCATCCAGGATAAGTATGGGTGCATCACGCAGAATGGCTCTGGCAATGGTAATGCGCTGCCTTTCCCCCTCCGACAGGGTGGCTCCCTGTTCTCCGACCACCGTGTCATAGCCTTTCGGCAGGCCGACTATGGAGTCGTGGATGCGTGCGAGCCGGGCAGCCGCCTCGACCTCCCGGTCCGTAGCGTCGGGCCGGCCATAGGCAATATTTTCCCGGACCGTAACGGGAAAGACGAGGGGTGGTTGAAGCACCATGCCGATCTGGCTGCGCAGAGACTTGAGCTGGTAGTCGCGGACATCACGTCCGTCGATGAGGATTCTGCCCTCGCGGACATCGTAAAAGCGTGGAATGAGGCTCACAAGAGTCGATTTTCCCACGCCTGTGGGTCCGACAATCGCCACTTTCTGCCCGGGTTTCACGTGCAGGTTAATGTTCTTGAGCACCGGCTGCCCTTCCACGTAATGGAAGCCGACGTCTTCCCATACGAGTTCGCCCTTCGCGCCGGATTCCGGAAAGGTGACCGTCCCGTCCTTGAGA
Organism: Syntrophobacteraceae bacterium; assembly: GCA_013314815.1. Taxonomy (GTDB): domain Bacteria; phylum Desulfobacterota; class Syntrophobacteria; order Syntrophobacterales; family Syntrophobacteraceae; genus JABUEY01. The sequence continues at coordinate 10,698 of JABUEY010000040.1, read as the reverse complement.
TCCCGTTCGACGTCCAGTATCTCGAAGACGCGCTGAACACCCACCTTCGCACCCTGAATCAGGCCCCAGGTCTGGCTTATGGTGTTTATGGGAGCGTAAAGTGAAGCCAGGTAGGTTGTGAAAACCACGATTTCACCGACGGTGAGTTCGCCCGAGAGCACATGGCGTGCGCCCACGTAGACGACGAAAGCGGTTCCGAGAGCCATCACGACGTTGATGACACCCGAATAGAAGGTTTGAAGCGTGTATAGGCGAAGGCTGGCATCCAGGCTCTGGTGACTGGCAGTCATGAATTTCCTGTGCTCTTCCTCCTCTTTTGTGAAGGCCTGGATGATGCGCATGGCGGACATGGCCCTCTGGACCACCGAGTATACCTCGCTCTCCTGCTCCCGCGCGATGGTTGCAGCCGAGGTGATCTTTCTGCTCAGGATCGAAATGGTCACAAACAGGGCGGGGCACACGGAGAGAGCAAGGAGTGTCAACCTCCAGTCGATCTTGATCATGACGAAGAACATTCCGCACAACAGGGCGACGGCGGTGACGATGGGAAAAACGCCGTTCATGGTCAGGCTCTGTATTGCGTATGTGTCCGCCGTGACCCTGTACATGAGGTCTCCGACCTGGCGCCGGCTGTGGAAGGCAAGAGACAACCGCTGCAGGTGGGAATAGATGTCCCTGCGAAGGTCGTTGACCATTCGCTGACCGATCCTGATGGTCGTGTAATTGTTGAGCAGAGTGATTCCGCCCAGGAGCAGGTAGATAACAATCATTCCCGCACACGCCGCGATCAGCAGAGAATCCCTGGAGAGTGCGTCTGCGAGGCCCCATCCTGCAGGCTTGTCGCCGAGTACATTGTCGATAATGATCTTGAGAGGCCAGGGCTTGAGCACTTCCAGTGCACTGATGGCAAAGACCTGGGCCAGGGCAAAGAGAAACGGGAAACGATAGGGCCTTAGATAGGCCATCAATTTGCGTCTCATGACATGGATCGCTTCTGGGGTGAAAGGGTTCGATCCGGAAAAACCATCTGCAGACGTCGTCGCGAAGAAGGACCGGGAAATCCGGATCCCTGTCCTGGTCGAGACAGCCGATACCGGCGGTCGAGGTCTCTTCCCGCGGCCTGAAGAAACGACCGCTCCGGCATTTTCGACGCCGTTTTCAACGTGGGGATTTCTAGCCTATACCAAGCTTTATATCAACTAAAATATAGGGATTTGAACAGGGGAGTACGAGCTCTCTCCGGAATCCAGGTGCAGATTTCGATCGAGCTGAAATCATGTCCGCTCAATCTGACCTCGTTATCTGCAAAATGATGCAAAACAATTGTCAAAGCGGATTAAAGGAATATAATGACGGTCGCCTGGAACCCTTGGAGTGTATTCATGATATTGTGAATACGGAAGGTGAATACCGCCAGGCCTGTTTGTTCGATGGCCATGTTATCGACACTTTGTTTGAAAGGAACTTTCATGCATCTTCGAAAGCGCAGCGCTGTGACGGGTGGAGCCGGCTTCCTGGGTTCTCACCTCTGCGAAAGGCTTCTCAAGGAAGGACACGATGTCCTGTGTGTGGACAACTTTTATACGGGCAGCAAGCGAAATATCGTCAACCTCCTCGAGAATCCCTATTTCGAGTTGTACCGGCACGATATCACGTACCCGCTATATGTGGAGGTGGACGAAATCTACAACCTCGCCTGTCCCGCCTCCCCCATTCACTATCAGAATGACCCCGTGCAAACGACAAAAGTGAACGTGCACGGATCCATCAATATGCTCGGACTGGCGAAAAGGCTCAAGGCCAAGATCATGCAGGCATCCACATCGGAAGTCTACGGCGATCCCAAAGTCCATCCGCAGCACGAATCCTACTGGGGGCATGTGAATCCCATAGGTCGAAGGTCCTGCTACGACGAAGGAAAACGCTGCGCCGAAACGTTGTTTTTCGACTACCATCGCCAGCACAGGCTGAAGATCAAGGTCGCCCGGATCTTCAACACCTACGGCCCGAGGATGCACCCCAATGACGGCCGCGTGGTGTCCAACTTCATTGTCCAGGCTCTCAACGGAGATCCCATAACCATTTACGGCAAGGGAACGCAGACCAGGTCCTTCTGCTACGTGGATGACCTCATCGAGGGCTTCTGGAGGCTGATGAACTCCAGGGACGATTTCACGGGTCCTGTCAACCTGGGCAATCCCACCGAATTCACCATCGCCGAACTTGCGGAAAAGGTCCTCCAGTTTACCGGGTCGAAATCGGAAATCATCCACAAACCCCTGCCGGAAGACGATCCCATCATGCGAAAGCCCGATATCAGCCTGGCCAAGGAGGTCCTGGGCTGGGAACCCAAGGTCCCGCTGGACGAAGGGTTGCGAAAGACCATCGACTACTTCGACGACCTCATGAGATCCGGAAACATGAGATTCTAATGGCATAAACCGCCTCAAGGCCCGCTCAATGGGCAAGACGACGGCTCATGCACGATTCCACGCTGCATCCGGAAACCGGAACGGCCGGTCCACCGGACCGTCGCTTCGGCGTCCGGGTATGCAGCATTTTGTATTCTATCAGGGCAATCCATAGACTCCAGAATGGAGAAAGGGGATCCCATGGCGGAAAAGACAGCAGGGGAGAAGATCGGTGAACTGCGAGACAGGCTGGCGAAGGCTCAACACCTGGTTGTTTTGACCGGTGCCGGGATCTCCGCCGAATCCGGTGTGCCGACGTTTCGAGGGCAGGACGGTCTGTGGCGCCAGTACCGTGCCATGGACCTTGCCACCCCCGAAGCCTTCCAGGAAGATCCGAAACTGGTTTGGGAGTTCTACAACTGGCGCCGGGAACTGCTGGCTCCTCTGCGCCCCAATCCCGGGCACCTGGGCCTGGTGGAACTCGAGAAAAGACTGCCGAAATTCACGTTGATCACGCAGAACATCGACGGTCTGCACCAGGTGGCGGGAAGCAGGAATATGCTGGAACTTCACGGCAACCTCTGGTGGGTACGGTGCACTGCCTGCGGCATGAAGGAAGAAGACAGAACGGTCCCTTTGCCCGTCCTGCCCAAATGCAGATCCTGTGGGGGACTGCTCAGGCCTCACGTGGTCTGGTTCGGCGAAATGCTCGAACCGCCGGTCTTGAATGCATCGTATGAAGCCATCGAGCAGAGCGATGTCATGCTGGTCATCGGCACGTCGGGAACGGTTCAACCCGCGGCGTCCATGGGGGTGCTTGCCAAAAGGACGGGATCGCTCGTGGCTGAGATCAACCTCGATCCGACCCCCTACACCGACGCCTACCACATCAGCATCAGCGGCAAAGCGGGCGATATCATCCCTCAGCTTGTGGACGGGTGAGGTGGGAGCGGACGCCTAGCGGCGGCAGGCATGAGGGCGGAAGGAAGAAAACCCGCTGTGCAGGCTTCCTACGACTCTTCCTTGTCCTTTGCATCCCTGTCTTCGTTCTGTCGCGCGACGGTTCCTTTTCGCAATTCGGCCAAGTATGCTTCCTTTCTTGCGTTAAAGTCGGCCCGCAGAGAACCGGGTATGGACCGGGAATTGGGGAATTCGGTTTTCAGGAAATCGATGGGATTTCCCTTCATATAGAAGCGAAAATCGAGGTGGGGTCCGGTCGCAAGACCGGTGGCGCCCACGTACCCGATCAGATCCCCCTGGGACACGCGGCTGCCTTTCTTCAGACCTTTCGCGAAGTCGGCCAGGTGTCCGTAGGTGGTCTTGTACGTGCTGCAGTGCGTGATTTCGATATACTTGCCGTATCCGCCTTTTTTCCCGATGAAGGTCACTATGCCGTCGCCCAGCGCGCTGACGGGAGTACCCTGAGGAGCGGCATAGTCTATCCCGTGGTGGGGGCGTGTGATCTTCAGAATCGGGTGAAATCGCGCGTTCGTGAAGGTCGAACTGATGCGGCTGTAGCTGAGGGGCGCTTTGAGGAAGAGTTTGCGAAGCGATCTTCCGTTTTCGTCGAAATAGTCCTTGTATCCGTCGGGGAATTCATAGAGGAAAGCCGTATAGCGGGCGCCGCCCACGACCATTTCCGACGCGATTATGGAACCTCCGCTCACGGTGTTTTCCCCCAGCATCTTCTTTTGGAAGTGCACGGCGAAGGTGTCTCCCTGCCTGAGGTCGGTATTGAAGTCGATATCGTACGCAAACATGTCCGCCATCTGCATGATCAGCCCTGGAGGCAGACCGGCACGAAGGCATGAATTATAAAGGTTGTCCGAAATGGTGCCCGAAACGGCTTCTTCCACGGCAACCGGTTCGAGTACCTCCCCGTGACATTCCCATTCCCCGTCAAACCTGCTGAACGTGTACACTCCGCCGTCCACGGTGGAATAGACAAACTTTACGAACTGCCCGTCTTCCTCGCTGGTGTAGAAGTTGAACTCTTCCCCCGGCTGCAGCCGATTGAACCGGCACAGATCCGAACAGGTTTCCTGCCATTGGAAAAGACATTCGGCAGGCAGATCATACCGGCTGAGAACCTTGGTCAGCGTGTCGCCCGGCTGAACGATGTGGCTTTCCATGCGGTAGGGGCTGACGTAATCGGGGTAGAACGCCGTCGGGACGGGGAGTGCAGGCGGTGCCACGCTTGGAGAAGACAGGGTGCTCTGAAACGCCATGATCGTGATCAACGTCACCAGCAGCACCAATGCCCTCTTCCGAATGTAAAACGGCCTTCCGGAAGCCCGTAACGGATTGCGTGGCTTGGATCTGACAGCTTTTTGCACCTTCATCACAGCAAGGTTACTACCACATGCCCGGGAGGAAGGTCAAAGGTAAAACGAGTCTGGAAGCCATTTTTCAGTTTTGCAGGTCTTTTTTCATTTCAATGCAGACCATACTCCGGGACTTCGAAAGGGGATAATCGGCCACCTTGATGGCGGTGTAACCGTTGTTTTCATAGAAACATCGGGAGTTCAACGATGCGTAGACGTAAAGCGTCCGAATGCCCAGATCGGCCGCTGCCGCCTCCACGGCCTTGAGCAGGCTGCTGCCGACTCCTCGCCTGGCTGCGGAGGGATCCACGTAGACCGCGCGCACAACACAGTCGCAAAGAACGGAAAATCCCACGATTCTTCCGTTTTCCTCGGCCACGTAGGCGATCCCGTCCGCTTCCGCAATGGCTGCGTGAAGCTGATCCGGGTCGAGACTCACCACCCAGTCTTCCAGCTGTTCTTCATTGTAGTGATTGCCACTAAGCCCGAAGATCGAGGCGCGATGGACTCGGCAGATGGCATTGGTATCTTCTGTGCGCGCAGGGCGAATTGTGACAGGCATTGTCGACGTTGCCTCCTCTGTATCATGATTCAACAAAAGATCAAGGATTCGAGTGCGACTGCGACGCAGTTCATCGACCGTCTTGGCGGGATTTCGATCTCCTGTACCTCCATCAGGCCCGGCGTGTTCTCAGTGGTAAGTGATCCTCCTCTTCTTCCTGGCCCGGGGGGCGCGACGACTCGCGTTCCCGGGCCGCAGCCCGCGGCTGGAGTCCGCCAGTCCCCTGATTTCGCTCCGGAGCTGGACCAGGGGCCTGGCAGCCAGGGCAAGCCCCGCGGCTCCCACGACGACTCCCATGAAAGTGCTCTCGGAAGCCGTCAAAATGCCCGTGTAGATCAAGACGGTTCCCAGGAAAAGCTTGACGAATGAAGTCATTGGAATCCTCCCCCTGAAGTGAATCGGACTTGATGCGTTTTATCTCCGATGCATCGACCTCCACCGGCATCCAGAAGAAATCTTCGGCAGGTGGAATCGTCGACGCCCGCAGCATCGAATGACCGGGTTCTCGAAGTGTCATCCGAAACGAAGCAGGTCTTCCGGGTCACAAACGAGTACTCCGGTGCTTATCGTGCATCCGGTGCTTTTCTCGAAAAGGATCGATGGCATCATGGCGTCATCCCTGCGAAGATCACAACGTCATTTGGCATCACAATGTCATGGCCTTCACATCGTCATTCACACAATAACATCATTGCCACAACAACGTCGATTTCGCAGCAGCGTCAGTCCGTCGACAAGGTCATTGCCACAACAACGTCATTGCTTCTACATCGTCATTTCCGCTAAGACCCCGACGTCATTCCCTCGAACGGTCATACAAAAGGCGGGAATCCAGTCCAAGCGCGGATCGCACCATCAGGATCTCTTCACCCGCTGGCTACCTTGCCCTATCCATCATATCTTTCAGGTTCCTTCCCATTCCTTGAAACTGTTTCGCCATGCACGGTTACTTTTCCTGGATTCCTGCCTTCGCGGAAATGGCGTCGGAGTGTTCTCCGGAATGACGATATGATGCTCATAATGACGGTCATTGATGCTCTCAATGACGATGTGATCTTCGCGGCAATGACGTAGGTGCGGCAATGACAGGGATTCGAGAATGTCGTCGCCGCGGAGATGACGTTGTCGCAGGTGTATTCCATCTTTGTGAGTCTTTGTGAGGCAACTGTCCGGGTACTCGTTCATGAACCGGTTTTCTCTGCAACCTCATCGCATTCTGCCGCTTTCATGCCGGCTGGAATGTATAGACTCAACAACTATTATACATGTGCTCTGCTCATCCAGTGAAGAGAATATAGGGATGTCGGACAGGCCTTTCGGATGGAATACCTGTTGCTTATCTTAGGTGATAGGCAAGACGAAAGGTGTAGAACGCTGAATCGACGTTTCGTTCCGGGAAGGAGACAGGATCATGTCAGAAACTCATCAAACCGACCCGTTCGGCAGGCTCGAACTCAACGGTCCGGCGCCGGATTTTGAAGCGAACTCGACACACGGCCCCCTCAGGTTTTCCGAATGGGCCGAGGGCAAGTGGGTCATTCTCTTTTCGCATCCAGCAGATTTCACTCCCGTCTGCACCACGGAATTCATCGAATTCGCGCGACGTTTCGAAGATTTCGAAAAAAAGGGTGTAAAGATCATCGGCAATTCGATTGACAGCCACTACAGTCACATTGCCTGGGTGCGCAATATCGAGGAGAAATTCGGAGTAAAGATACAGTTTCCCATTATCGCCGACGTGGATATGAAGGTCGCCAGGCTCTACGGGATGCTCCACGAACCGTCATCCACCACGGCGGCGGTGCGCTGCGTCTTCTTCATCGATCCCGGTATGCGCATCAGGGCCATGGTGTATTACCCGCTTAACGTCGGGAGAAATTTCGATGAAATCGTGCGCGTAATCGATGCGCTCCAGACAGTCGATGCGCACGGGGTGTCCTGCCCCGCCGACTGGAAGCCGGGGGAAGCGGTCATTGTCCCACCGCCCGGGACGGTGCAGGATGCTGAAAAGCGGGTAAAGGATCCTGGTTTGAACGTGACGGACTGGTACTTCTCGAAGAAGACTCTTTAACCGACGGTTCATGCAAAGGTGCCGCGATCCGTTCTTCCCCTTCGCGGTGCCGGAGACAGAAAAGGAGAGTCTCGGGGCGTTTTTCAGGCAGGTTCGCAACGGGTCTGATCTTCCGCGATCCGAGCAATGCGGTTCACTGCTATCCTGCACACTGCCACGTACGGAGCGGCGAAAAAGGGAACCAGTAAAGTCAGCCTGCAGACATGCTTTCCCACGGGCAAGACTTCGTGGCCCGTCGCGGGGATGCCGTGGATGCTCCAAGACCAGTAGCGCTCCGGCACATATGCCGTCACTTCGAAGGGCACCCAGAATCCCGCCAGGGTGAGCACCCGCCCCGAACTGCCCGCCTGGATGCGCCGGTCCCCGCATTTTACGGCCCGAACAGACGGTCCCCACTCATGCCAGCGGGACGTGTCCGTCAACAGATCCCAGACAGCGGCATGGTGCGCATTGACAATGCGGGTTGCCCGGAATTGAGGTAAAAGAGTTGCCCGTATTTCGTTTCGCACGGTTGTCCTCCGGCCCTGCCAGGAAACTTCCACTGCCTGTTTCCCTTCTTGAGCGTCCAGGAATTCGCGAAAAAATCCGGCAAGGTCAATCTTCTCTTGAACGGTCGGCAAAAACTCCCCATAATCCGTCGTTAAACCGTCGTCGATGCCTCCGGCGAGACCGATTCGAAGCCATGGACTGAGTCGAAACATTTGACGAGGAGAGACGCATGAAGTCACGTTCCTTCAGTATACTGGCGGCTGTTTGCATCCTGCTTCTTCCTGGTGCGTGTGCCACAACGGACACCTGGCACTCCGGCGTCATCGCCGATTTCGATACGGACAGCGACGGCCGGTTGTCGAAAGAGGAATTCTACCAGGGCTACAGCATCCAGGTTTTCAGAACCATGGATACGAACGGGGACGGTGTCGTCGAATGGGAGGAATGGCAGCGGGTGGACAACAGACCCGACGCCCGTCGTCACTTCGAATCCGTTGACAGGAACGGCGACGGGAGAGTGACCCTATTCGAATATCAACATCCTTCAAACGAAATGCCGGACATACACAGCAACTTTGCCGTCATGGACCGGGACCAGGACGGGTTTCTCACTCCCGCCGAGATGTCCAGGTTCAGGGGAATCGAGGCCTTCACCGTCCACTTTTGACCCGTTCGCGGTACGTGGAATCCTTGCCGGGGACGGTTCATGGTACAGTGGATCGATCACCTGCCGGAGAAGAGAGCAGTGTATTCTCCGTATCCTTCCTTTTCGAGGCTCTCCTTTTCGATGAATCTCAGGGCCGCTGAATTGATGCAGTAGCGGAGGCCCGTCGGAGGCGGACCGTCGGGAAAGACGTGGCCCAGGTGTGAATCTCCATGCCTGCTCCGCACCTCGGTGCGCACCATGAAAAAGCTCGAATCCTTCCGCTCGATGATATTGGCCGATTCCAGCGGCTTGGTGAAACTCGGCCATCCCGTTCCCGAGTCGAACTTGTCCAGTGAACTGAACAAGGGTTCTCCTGAAACGATATCCACGTAGATCCCTTCCCGCTTGTTGTCCCAGTACTCATTCCTGAAGGCCGGTTCCGTGCCTTCCTGCTGAGTCACCTTGTACTGGAGGGGGGTGAGCCTGGCCCTGAGGACATCGTCGGGCGGTTTTGAGTGCCGGGATTGACTCTCGGTTTTACCCGGCACCTGCATCTGCCTGCCCCAGGCACCCTGTATGAACGGGTCCCGGCCCGAATTCATTCTGTAGAACCGGTAGCGCAGGGGGTTCTTCTTATAATAGTCCTGGTGATAGGATTCAGCTTCATAAAAACGGGTCAGGGGAACGATCTCGGTTGCGATCGGCCTGTTGAATCGTCCTGATTCGTCGAGCTTCCTCCTGGACTCCACCGCAAGCCGCTTCTGCTCCTCATCGTGATAGAAGATGGCCGTGCGGTACTGAGAACCCCTGTCCACGAACTGTCCGCCCGGATCGGTGGGATCCACGTGTCTCCAGAACAGTTCGAGAAGTTCCTCGTACGTGATCTTCCCGGGGTCATAAACCACCCGCACCGCCTCGACATGTCCCGTCATTCCCCGTGAGACTTCTTCGTACGAAGGATTTTCCGACTCCCCGCCCGTATACCCCGAAATGACCTCCACGACTCCGTCTACCTTCTCGAAATCCGCCTCGACACACCAGAAACAGCCCCCCGCAAACGTCGCCTGTTCATAAGCAGCATGCCCCTCTTTCATTGCAGTCCTCTTTTCCCCGTCACGTCCGGACAAATAAACGGAACCCAATACAACGGCTCCCGCCAGCAAGGCCAGCACTCCGATCCAAAACGCCTTCATGGGCCGGATCCTCCACGCCCTCCCAGTACGTCCACTTCCCTTTGATCAATGAATCTTTAACACTAACAATGCAAAGATAATGATTCTCCATACAAGTTTCACCCGGACATCCGGCAGTACTCACTCGATCCATTTGAAAAACGAGCCAAACGGTTCCGGCATTTCTTCATGAGCCACAAACAAGGGAACCGATTGTCTTCCATGTGCCTGTAGACGTTGTTTAGGATGTATGCCCCGGCCGTTGCCGCGATGCAGGGGCGAAAAATTTTTCGCCCCTGCGGCATGTCATTCCTCCGCGGGCGGGTTTTGGTTGTAAGGATGTGTTTGGACAGGCTGTCCAGAGGTGGGAAATGGAAGATCAATCGTTTGCTGGAGGAGAAATCCGGCCGTTCCCGGTTGCCTGTCATCAGGCTGCAAACGAAAAACGGGCAGTCGGGCATTGATTCAAGCTTTTCACTTCCTTTTGATTCGTGAAAGAAAAGGAGATCGCAAGCTTGAGACGGCTTGCACTGGATGGGTTACCATTCCTAAAATATCAATCCTACCTGAAACTCAGGCATTGATTAACATACTTATTCTGTCTATTGCCGGTTTTGATGCATAGATCCATGCGGAGGTAGTCTATACAGGCAGTTTCTGATTGACAGAAGCAGGGAAGTATGGTTGCGTATCAGCCAGTAGAAAATGGAGTGGACTTTTCAGCTGATCCTTCTGCATCGCTTCCCGCTCAACGTGGAGGTTCAATCTCACAAAGCTCTTTCCACCGCCGACAACGGCGGTATCATCTTCCCGGCGATTCCATGCGGGGTTCGTTTCTCCAGCGGCTTCGCTCTGTGTGGCAGTGTTCCTTCACGGATGTGGAACCATGCATTTCCTGAGGTGTACCCCGTTGTCAAGACAGAAATCGGTCTTGTTTAAGGTGGATTGCTTCCCTGGCCGACCTCTGTTGTTGGTTTGCGCTCTGTCTGCTGAGCTCTCCTGTGTGCTATCTTGCCTCTGCCC
>JABUEY010000225.1 GCA_013314815.1 Syntrophobacteraceae bacterium | reverse complement strand
GCTTGCCCGTCTTATCCACAAAGGCAAAAGGCGGGAAATTGGCATCGATGCCGTTCACATAAACCTTGTCCTGGGCACAGGAAGACTCAGCCATCCCCAAAAGCAACAGTGAAAAAACCAGGAACACACCGATCAAAGCTTTCTTACCCATTGCGATCTCCTTCTGCATAGAGTGCATCTTCCTCACCAGCACAACATCCTTCCTCGCTGGAATTCGACTCATATATTAAACTGCAGCTGTTTGGAAAGAGAAAGGGAAGGTGGCACGTCAAAAAACAGGAAGAACAATAACAAATGGACAGGATTGGATCAAGAAGAAACGGGAAAACGAAAGGGCGGCTCCACTCCTCCCCTGCTTTTCCCCCGCACGATGTTCACCTGTGCGATGTGTCAATCCACCTGAAACGGCGGACGGGGCGCGAGGAGGCTCCCAAGGCAGCCTCCATGGCAGCAGCCTTATGCGTCAGCGCGCGGGGAAACGCCGCGGCCGGGTGCACGAACCAGGAATCCCGAGAAACACGCGGGGAAGCGAAAGACAGCCTCCCCGGGTTCTTCAACCGTGCTGGTGGGCGATACACTTTATTTCGATGCTCGCCCCCCGCGGCAGTCCTTTCACCTCCACGACCGCCCGGGCAGGTTTATGCCCTGAAAAGAACTTTTCATACAGGGCATTGAAATCGGCAAACAGGGAAATATCCGTCAGATAGACATCGACGGAGACGACATCCGTCAGCAGGCACCCTGCAGCCTCGAGGATATTGCCGAGGTTTCCAAGTGCCTGCAGCGACTGACCCGCAAACCCGTCCCCCGCCAGTTCTCCCGTTTCCGGTTTCAGCCCGATCTGGCCGCTTACGAAAACCCACGGCCCAACCTTGATCGCCTGTGAATACGGACCGATGGCCGCGGGGGCACGATCCGTTCCTATGACCTGACAACCCATTGCCGACCTCCCTTCTGAAAATGAAGAACCCCGAATTCCCGGAACCGCCATATCCCGCCGCCGGCGCGGAAACAGGAACCCTCCCGCGAACACAGCCGGGACATGCTTTTTCCGGCAGCCCGCGGCAACGTCATGCCGGTAGCAACATAAGCATCTCCTGCCGGAAATGACAAGTCTGCCCGTCTTCCGGTGATGCCCGAAGGATCTTCAAAAAATCTTTGTTGCCATGACAAGTCTTTGTATTTATGATGTTTCGGACAGTCATTTCAGGGGCCGGCATTTCTGCACCAACATACTGAACTCAGTAATGTTTTTGTCTTGTCGAGAGAATCGGAATTGAACAGCGTTCGCCCTTATAAGATTCTCATATATTCCCATGACACCTATGGCCTGGGGCATATTCGCAGGTGCCTGGCCATCGCCAGGAGCCTCAGGGACTGCCCAGCCAATATCCTCATACTCACCGGATCCATCATCGCAGGCCGATACAAGATCCCGAGCCGTATAGACTTCGTGCGCATTCCAGGAATGATCAAGGTCACCAACGAAGAATATCTGCCACTTTCGATGAAACTCGAGGCGACCGAGGTTCTGGACATCAGGAAAGAGATCATCCTGGCCACAGCGAAGGCCTTCATACCGGACTATTTCATCGTGGACAAGGCTCCACTCGGCCTCAAGCGTGAAGTCGTCGATACACTCCACTGGCTGAAGAACGAACTGCCGTCCTGCAAGTCTATTCTGGGCCTGAGAGACATCATGGACAGTTCCGCATCGACCATCGAGGACTGGACGGACAAGGGGATCTACGAGGCCATGGATAGACTCTACGACGAAATTTGGGTCTACGGGTGCCAGGATTTCTACGATCCCGTGGCGGAGTACCGCATACCCCTCGATGTGGCTTCCAAGATTCAGTTCACGGGATACATTCCGAGGCAGATCCCTTCGCGCGACAAGATACAGAGTACTCGACAGGCACTTGGAATTCGAACCGGCGAGAAACTGGTAGTAGTGACAACGGGAGGCGGCGGAGACGGCCACCCGGTGGTGCGGACCTTCCTGTCCGCCTTTGACTCGTCACAGGGAGGGGTCCCGCGCGGAATACGTGTCGTCATTGTTACGGGACCGTTTATCTCCCCCGGGGATTACCAGGACGTCGTCAGGAAGGCCGAGGCGCTCGGATTCATCACCCAAAAATTTTACCGGTCCATGGAACGGCTGATTGGAGCGGCCCAGGTGGTCGTCAGCATGGGCGGTTACAACACCGTCTGCGAAATCGTGAGCCAGAAGAAGCCCCTTCTTATCGTTCCGCGCACCGTCCCCCGCGAGGAACAGCTGATCAGAGCCCAGGTGCTCTGCAGCATGGGGTTCTGCGATTACCTGGATCCCCGCGATCTCACTCCCACCACTTTGCGCCGCAAGGTACTCCACCTCCTCGAACATTCGCCATCGAGCCTTCAAAACATGGCTTCCTTTCCTTTCACCGCCCTGGATGTCATCAAGCAACGGATCATGAACGGGAAGACGGAGATGCGAGGTTGAATTCAGGAACCCGTCACCTGGGAATGGTACTCAAGGGATACCCGCGCATCTCGGAAAGCTTCATCAGTTCCGAAATACTGCTTCTCGAGGCCATGGGAATTCCCATTGAAATCTTTTCCCTGCGCTTTCCCAGGGAATCCTTCTCCCACGATCACGTGAAGCACATCCAGGCCCCCGTGACCTACCTGCCTGAATACGTCCTGCCTCACTGGAGGAGAGTCATCGGTCATAATATTCAAGTCTGCCGAAGGATGGGATCGCATTACACACGCTGCCTGGCCTCCGCCCTGCATCGAGCCGTGCAACGCCGCAAGCCCGCCACCGTGAGGCACTTTCTCCAGGCCGGGTACCTCGTCTCCAAGCGGCTGAACGGCTCCCCAGTGGTGCACCTTCATGCCCACTTCTGTCATACTCCAGCGTCCGTGGCCCTTTTCGCATCTGAACTCACGGGACTTCCCTTCAGTTTCACTGCCCATGCCAAGGACATCTATACTTCCGAACCCGACCAGCTTGCGCGAAAGATTGAAAGAGCCCGCTTCGTGGTCACCTGCACCGAATACAATGCACGTTATCTGCGCAGCCTGATCGATCACTGCGAACCGCATACACCCATCCACACCGTCTATCACGGCATCGACCTCGAACTGTTCTCGTTTCGCGGCCATCCCCGCCCTGCCCTGCCCTTCCTGATCCTTTCCGTCGGCCGCCTGGTCCCCAAGAAGGGATACGACGACCTGCTCCGAGCTCTGAAAAGACTCGAAGAAACGGGAGTGGATTTCCGGTTCGTGCACATTGGCAGCGGGGAATTGCAGCGGGAAACAAGGAACCTGGTGTCCGCCCTCGAACTCACCGGCCGGGTGCGCATGCTCGGCACCCTTCCCCACCACGAGGTGCTGGACTGGTACCGCCTGGCGCACTGCTTCGCCCTGGCATGCAAAGTGGCCGGAAATGGGGATCGGGACGGAATTCCCAATGTCCTGGCCGAGGCGATGGCGGTGGGGGTTCCAGTGGTTACCACGCGCGTATCCGCCAT
>JABUEY010000039.1 GCA_013314815.1 Syntrophobacteraceae bacterium | reverse complement strand
CCTTTGAGGTTGTGCTGTCGTACTCCCCTGAGACGACTAAAGGAATCTTCAGTCAATGCCGAACTCCGAACGATTGTTCCTCACACGCAGGACGAAAGAACCACCCCGTACCTGCAGTCAATGCAGTGCAGTCCAGCCGATTCCACAACCGCTGCGCATCCAGGTCTTACCGTTGAACTGCCCGCGGTCCCGGCCCCGGCCGCAGCCATTGTCCTGAGAGACTATACTAACCGATGCCGCAAAGAATGAGAACATTTCTGGTTCATCCGGCAAACGAGCACCCTCGGTGGTCTTCATGCATTCCATGCTTTTCATGCATCCGATGCTTTTCACACAAAGGATCGATGGCATCACATCGTCATTTCTGCGAATGCACGTCTCCACATTGTCCTTCCCGCAAAAGGCGCGAATCCAGTCTAAACGCAGATCGTGCAATGAAGATCTCTCCACACGGGAAGGCCTTGCTCTATCCATCTTATCTTCCAGGCTCTTTGCCGTTTCCCGAAACTGTTTCGCCATCCACGGGTACTTTTCCTGGCTTCCCGCCATGGCGGGAATGACGTTGTTGCACCAATGACGTTTTTCGCGGGTCTATTTCACCTTTGCGCGACAACTGTCCGGGTGTGCGTTTCTGATGAAATGCCGGAACTGTTGGTCCCGTTTTTGAGAGGTCGCCTGAAGGAAAAACTCAGGTGCTTGAAGCGGACAGGGTGAATTTTCAATTCAATGGCTATTACTCCTTGATCTTGACTCCGCAATGGTTGAGAATTCAGACTTCTGACGGTCGAAAAACCCTTGGTGCACAAGCATCGGCAAACCCGATAGAGAAGGAAAGAGAAGCGGTTCAGGCATGAACAAGATCACCCCCATGATGCAGCAGTATCTCGAAATAAAGGAAAAGCACCCGGATGCCGTTCTTTTCTATCGAATGGGGGACTTTTACGAGATGTTCATGGACGACGCCGTTGCCGCCTCGCGCATACTCGATATCGCCCTGACTTCTCGTGACAGGCAGGCGGAGAACCCCGTCCCCATGTGTGGAGTCCCCTGCCATGCGGCGGAAGGCTACATCTCCAGGCTGGTGTCAGCGGGGAAGAAGGTGGCCATCTGCGACCAGGTGGAAGACCCCAGGAAAGCCAAAGGCCTGGTACGCCGCGAAGTAACACGCATCATCACTCCCGGGCTCATTCTCGAAAGCCGCAACCTCAATGCCAAGGAACCCAACTACCTGGCCGCAGTGCACTCCTTGAAAACCATACCCGGCTACGGGCTTGCTTTCCTAGATATTTCGACGGGTGAGTTCAGAACTGTTGAAATAGATTCCGAGGATGTTCTGGTCGAAGAACTCATCAGGATTTCCCCCGGTGAACTGCTCGTTTCCGACGACGAAGAACCCGCCTGGTTATCCTCACTTCAGAGGAGGCATACCATTCCCTGCACCCGATTCGGTTCGGAACATTTCGACCGGAGAAGGTCACGGGAGATGCTCGTGGAGCACTTTCGCGTTCATTCCCTCGATGGGTTCGGCATTGCCGGAATGCAATCCGGCATCTGTGCGGCTGGAGCGATCCTGGCATATGTCAAGGCGAATTTGCTCACCTCGTGCCCACATGTCAGGAGGCTTCTTCCCTATAACCGGTCCGACTTCATGATTCTTGACGAGGCCACGGTCCGCAACCTCGAGATCTTTCATTCGCTGAGCTTCGACGGCCGCAAGGGATCCCTTATGGACGTCATGGACCAGACCCGGACCGGGATGGGCGGACGTAAGCTCCAGCGCTGGCTGCGTTATCCTCTGCTCGATGTCGAGCGGATCGATGCCAGGCTGGATGCCGTCGAAGAACTGGTTTACCAAAGCGGGCTCCGTAACGACATCCTGCGTCTGCTCGAAGAAATGAACGATATTGAACGTCTCAACGGTCGGAACAGCACAGGCACGTCCAGCCCGCGCGACCTGACCAATCTGAAAAGATCCCTCCAGCTCCTGCCCGCTCTCAAGGCTGCCCTGGTGCAGTGTTCAAGCCGCCTTCTCTCGGAGCTTGCAGAAACCTGGGACGACCTGGAAGATGTGGCTGCACTCATCGAAAATACTCTTACCGATCCCCCTCCTCCCCTCATGAACTCGGGAGGCGTCATCCGGCAGGGAGTCGACGAGCAACTCGACCATTACGTTCGCCTCAGCCGCGATGCAAAAAGCTGGATGGCGGAATACGAAGCAGGCGAACGCGTCAGGACCGGCATTGGCTCCCTCAAGGTCCGTTTCAACAAGGTGTTCGGGTACTACATCGAAGTTTCGAAATCCAACCTGTCCTCCGTTCCCGAGCACTATTTCCGCAAACAGACACTCGTCAACGCCGAACGTTTCATTACCGAGGACCTGAAGTCCTTTGAAACCCAGGTTCTGGAAGCGGATGAAAAAAGGCTGGAACTCGAGCAGGTCCTTTTCGCCCGGCTTCGTGAGGCAGTGAGCAAAGAAAGTGAGCGTATTCAAGGCATGGCCGAGAAGGTGGCTCGTCTCGACTGCCTTGCGGGACTGGCCGAGGTTGCCTCCCGCAACGACTACCACCGACCGCGCGTCGACCTTTCCGATTCCGTCCTCGTCCGTGACGGCCGGCACCCCGTCATTGAACGTTTTCTCGAAGACGGCTCCTTCGTTCCCAACGACCTCCATCTCGACCAGGAAGATCAGCAGATCATGATCATCACCGGTCCGAACATGGCGGGCAAGTCCACCATATTGCGTCAGGCGGCTCTCATCGTTCTGCTCAGCCACGTGGGAAGCTTTGTTCCTGCTTCCGAGGCGCACATCGGATTGGTGGACCGCATTTTCACTCGAATCGGCGCCTCGGATGACCTGGCCCGGGGCCGTTCCACCTTCATGGTCGAGATGCAGGAAACCGCCAACATATTGCACCAGGCTACTCCGCGCAGCCTGATTATCCTCGACGAAATCGGCAGGGGCACGAGCACCTACGACGGTCTGAGCATAGCCTGGGCAGTTGCTGAATTCCTGCATGATCTCCAGGGCGTCGGAGTCAAGACGCTTTTTGCCACTCACTATCATGAACTGACCGAACTGGCTCGAACCAGGCCTCGAGTCAAGAATTTCAACGTGGCGATCCGGGAATGGAACCAGGAGATCCTGTTTTTTCATAAACTGGTGCCAGGGGGAGCCAACAGAAGCTACGGGATTCATGTGGCCCAGATTGCCGGACTTCCCCAGGAAGCCATCGAACGTGCCAGGGAGATCCTGGGAAGGCTCGAGGCGGGCCAGGTGTCACTGCTTCCGGTGCCGAAGCCTCCGGCAAGACGGCCGCGAATGGCGAAGGAGAAGGAGACCGGGGTCCAGTTGAGTCTTTTCCAGCGGTCCCCGGAATGGCTGAGAGACCGGATTGTCTCCCTGGATCTTGATCGTCTCACCCCTCTTGCCGCCCTTCAGACCCTCTACGCTTTTCAGGAACAGCTGCAGAGCGGTTCGAAACGAAAGAATGGAGCGGGGAATACTCCGCCGGTCACGACGGGGAAATCATGAAGAGGCATTCTTTCCGCACGGGATTCCACATACGACTGTTCTGCTGCTGCATTCTTGTGTTGTGTGCAGCCGGGGCGGCCCGAGCGGACTCCCCGGAACATCTTTACAACGAGGCTCTGAAGAACTACAAAGCCTCCCTGTCCATGCCTCCGGATTCGAAGAGAGTCGAGACTCTAAGCCGGAGCATCCAGAATCTTCACCAGGTGTTGCGGGCGGATACCAGGGGGGAGTTCACCGACAGGTGCTATTATCTTTTCGGGCAGTGTTATCACCTGCGATACGATACGACTCAAAACGCCGGCGATTTCCAGGCAGCTCTGGAAAACTACAAGACAGTGGTACGGGTCTTTCCTCGAAGCCCCCTTGCCGACGATGCCCAGTACCTTACCGGCGTACTCATGATGCACCGCGATCCCGCTCAGGCTTACCTGGAATTTGCCAAGGTCAGCCTGTATTTTCCGAAGGGAGACATGCAGCCGAAGGCAGCTCGAATGGCCACTGATCTCCAGGCAAGGCTCGGACACAAGACAAGGAAGGAAAAGCCGGCCGTTGCGCAGCCATCCGAAAAGCATCCACCGGTCTCGAAATCCTCCGCATCCGTGAAGTCGGCTGCGAAACCGTCAAAGACTGTCTTGAAACAGGAGGGAGCACGCGAAGCGGATCCGGCTCGAAGCCCCAGCCTGGCACGACAGCTGGCTCTCGACGTGAAAAGAATCGTCCTGGATCCCGGCCATGGAGGCAAGGACAAGGGAGCCATCGGCCCGAACAATGTCTACGAAAAGGATATCGCACTTGCCATAGCGAAGGAATTGAAGAAGATCCTCGAGACTCGAACCGACTGTGAGGTGTTCCTTACCAGGACAAGGGACCGCAGCATGTCGCTCGAAGAGCGAACCGCATTCGCCAACGCCAGGAAAGCAGACCTTTTTGTCTCCATTCACGCCAATGCACATGAAGACCGTTCCCGATGCGGGATCGAAACCTACTTCCTGGATCTTTCCAGGGACAACGAATCGGCGCGGGTGGCGGCAAGAGAGAATGCGCCGGCGGGCAGAAAGATCAGCGATCTCGAGGCGATCATCAAGGATTTGATGCAGAACACGAAACAGAACGAGTCGTCATTGCTCGCCCATGAGGTACAATCAAGTATGGTAAAAAACCTTCAGGCCCGCCACGGCGGCCTGAGGGATCTTGGAGTGAAACGGGCGCCGTTTCTTGTGCTTCTGGGCGCTGAAATGCCGAGCATACTGATCGAGACGGCTTTCATCAGCAATGAACGGGAGGAGCTCTTGCTGAAAGACAGGAATTTTCAGAAGAATGCCGCCGGGGCTATCGCATCGGGGATCGAATCGTATATGAAAAAAATGAAGACATTTGCCAGGGTTGGAGATCAATAATGAGTCATGATGAATCCCGGATCGTCCCGGTCGGCACCGTGCTCGAATTTTTCGAGTCCAGGGAAATCGTCTGCGGCGTCTGCCTGGCGGAAAAGAACGGGCGCCTGAGCATACTCACGGAGCACAATCGTGAACTCAACCTGGCGCAGAGCCGTATCATTCACTTCGGTTCGGAACCTCTGCCCGCCGGCATCAGCCGCGACCAGCTGGTTCAACGGCTCTTGTCTATCAGGGCCTTGCGCAGCGAACTCATGGAAGGCATCCATGTCGAAGAGCTCTGGTCTTTGCTCGAAAGCGAGGAAGACGGATACGATGTGAGGCAGCTGGCCGAATTCGTTTTTCCCACCCCCGTTACCGATCACCAGGTGGCTGCAACTCAACGCGTACTGCTCCTCGACCGCCTCTATTTTCAGTTCAAGGATGGAAAGTTTTTCGCCCGGTCCGCTGACAAGGTCGAACAGCGGCGCCTGGAGATGCAAAGGGAAGTGGAAAGGGAGGAGCGGCTCGATAAGGGTTCGAGGTGGCTTCACGCCGTATGGAACCGCAAGCCCCGCATGCCACTTGACGATGAGGAGAGGCTGATCGGGAGTCTGAAGAGCTTCTGTCTTTTCGGCCAGGAATCTCCGGAAAGCGGATTTGTGAAAGAGTTGTTGAAGAGAGCCGCTGTTCCCTGTCAAACTCAGGCCGTCTTCCGCCTGCTGGTTCGACTGGGGGTTTGGCACGAAAATGAAAATCTTTTCCTGCATGAACAGGGGATCACTCCCGATTTTCCGGAGGAAGTCACAAGAGCCGCCGAAGCTGCCGAAGACGCCCATCCTGTCGGAGACCTGGAAATCCCGGGCCGCCGCGATCTGCGGCACCTTCACGTGCTCACCATCGACAGTCCACTCACCAGGGACTACGATGACGCTCTCAGCCTTCGTGTGCTCGATGACGGGCTTTTCGAGGTGGGAGTCCACATTGCCGATGCGGCTCATTTCGTGCCCAAAGGGGGGACCATCGACTGTGAGGCGGAATCCCGGGCGAGCTCCATTTACCTGCCCGACGGGCGCATCTGCATGATCCCTCCCTTCCTTTCAGAGGGCATATGCAGCCTGCGGGCAGGAGCAGACAGGCCGGCTCTGAGCTTCCTCATCAAGGTCGACGGCACGGGAATTGTTCGAGACTGGGAGATCACCTCCAGCCTGGTCAGGGTGCGCGAACAGATTACGTACGAACAGGCCAACCAGCGCATCGAAAACGACCCCGCACTCGCCCATCTCCATGATCTGGCCGCAAAGCTCAGAGCCGCCAGGATAGAAAACGGAGCGGTGATTCTTCCCCTCCCGGAAATCAACGTTTATGTCAATTCGGCGGGCATGATCCAGGTATATCGCTATGAAAAGGAATCCCCCAGCCAGATTACCGTTTCCGAATGGATGATCGCCGCCAACGCGCTGGCTGCGTCCTTTCTCGCCAAGCGTGACATTCCCTCCATATTCAGAAGCCAGGGAGAATGCAAACCGGAAACGGATTTCACTCAAAGCGAACACGAAATCTTCCATATCTACAGGCAGAGGCGCCTGTTTGCCCGCGCGGAACTCGATACGAGGCCGAAGGCCCACTGCGCACTCGCCCTTCCTCATTACACCACGGTGACTTCACCCATCCGCCGGTACACCGACCTGGTCGTTCAGCGCCAGATCAAACATCTTCTTGCGGGTCAGCCGCAGCCTTACATGGAGGACGAACTGCAGCAGTTGATCGTCAAGCTGGGAGTTGTTCAGTCCAGGATCTTCTTCATCCAGCGCAGATGGAACCGCTACTGGATTCTGAAATACATGGAGCAGGAAGACAAACAGATCCTGGACGCCATCATCCTCGAACGCAACGACCGGTATGCACATCTTCTTCTCCCGGATTTCCTGATTGAAATCAACGCGCCCGTTCCTGAGAATTCACGGCTGCAGGCGGGGCAGATGACTCGCGTGAAACTGGAGAGAATCAATCCCAGGGAGGATATCCTCAAGGTGCAACTGCCCGACTTCGGTTGATGCGGTTTCCTCGTCGGCCAAGGTTTTTCTGCCATTCAAACTGTTCGATCCAATAGCCATCGCCCGGCTCGTCTTCACCTGTGAAGCGGACGAACCGGGCGTTGACGGATCCGGTGTCCAAACGTTTCGGCGGCACCATTGCCGGATCTACCGTGGACCTCTTCTAGAGGCTGTATCCCGTTTCACCATGAAGTTCGCGATCCAGCCCGATCACTTCCTCGTCTTCTTCCACCCTCAGTCCAATCGTCTTATCCAGCAGGTACCCGATGGCATAGGTGACTCCAAAGGCATAGACACCCACCACTGCTACACTGACGAACTGGGTCCAGACCTGCATAGGGTTGCCCGATATGAGCCCTTCCCCTCCGACCGTCACGAACAGACCTGTGCCGATTGCGCCCCAGGCACCTCCCACGCCATGAATCCCGACGACATCGAGGGAGTCGTCAAAACCGAGCTTCGTTTTGATTCGTATCCCGTAGTAGCAGATGATTCCGGCTGAAAGACCGAGCACGAGAGACCAGGTCGGCGTTACAAAACCCGCGGCAGGGGTGATGACCACCAGGCCGGCAAGGCTTCCTGAAGCGATACCGAGAGCACTCGGTTTTCTGTGCAGCATCCATTCCATCATCATCCATGAAAAAGCCGCCGCCGCAGATGCAATCATGGTGGTCGTGAAGGCCAGGCACGCACTTGCATTGGCTGCCAGTGCACTGCCCGCATTGAACCCGAACCACCCCACCCACAGCATGGCGAGTCCGAGCAGCGTCAGGGTAAGGTTGTGAGGAATGAAAGGCTCGTTGGGATACCCCAGCCTCTTGCCAAGAAGCATGGCCATGGCAAGTGCCGACGCTCCCGATGACAGATGGACCACCGTTCCCCCGGCGAAGTCGAGGGCTCCCATTTTCTGGATCCAGCCCCCGCCCCATACCCAGTGAGCCACGGGGTCGTAGACCAGCGTCGCCCAGAGGACAAGAAAGAGGACATAGGCGCTGAACTTCATGCGTTCCGCGATTGCACCGCTGATCAAAGCGGGAGTAAGAATGGCGAACATCCCCTGGAACCACATGAAAAGGTACGTGGGAATGGTTCCGCTCAACGAATCAGGACCGATGCCCACCAGAAATACATGACTGAAATCCCCGATCCAGCTGTTTCCCTCTCCGAAAGCGAGCGAATACCCGATCACCATCCACTGGACTCCAATGACTGCAAGTGCGACAAAGGAATGCATGCAGGAACTGAGTACGTTTTTCCGGCGCACCAGGCCGCTGTAGAAGAGGGCAAGCCCCGGGGTCATAAACATGACAAGAGCGCTCGATGTCAACAGCCACGCCGTATCTCCCGAATCCAAAACCGGTGCCGCAGCTTCCTCCGCAAGGGCCGTCCCTCCCGTTGCGAGCACGACGAGAAGGCCGGCCCACCCGGCCAATGCTGCCGCGAAACCCGGCATTGCTGACTTTGCAGATCTGGATGTCACGAATGAAAACATGTAAACCTCCTCACCTGTAACCCGGAAAAATCCCCTAATCGGTTTTTCCGTATTAAAATTGGCAACGCTACAAGGCTTCCGGGCCTGTCTCTTTGGTGCGGATGCGCACCGCTTCGTCGATGCGTGAAACAAAGATTTTCCCGTCGCCGATCTTCCCCGTAACAGCAGCCTTCTGAATCGCATCCACAGCCTGATCGGCCAGAACATCGAGGACCACCGCAATGACCAGAAGCTTCGGAACGAAGTTCACCTGGTATTCGGCTCCCCTATAAAGCTCCACGTGTCCCTTCTGGCGCCCGAATCCCTTGACCTCGACCACGGTCATTCCCTGCACCCCGAGAGCCAGCAGCGCCTCCTGCACCTCGCTCAGGCGAAACGGTTTAATGATGGCTTCTATCTTGATCATCTCTCCTGCACCTCCATTTCCGGTAACTTCATCCAACATTACGTTCTCTACTTGAGCAGCCGTCTTTCGGCGGTTTGTAATACCAAGTCTTGTGCCAACTACCGATCCGCACTGGTCTGTGTTCATTTAACCTATGGATAATGCTTATTAAATTAGTTTACAGATGACCCCATACAAACGGGTGTGGCAGTGAAAAATCGGAGGACAAGATTGTAGAGCGATGAAATTCTCTATGAATTTCTGAACATTTTTGTACGATATGATGTCCGTTCACCGGGCATTGCCCGCCTGTCGGAAAAAGACGGGACGCAGGAACTTGGAGAAATGGGGGAGGCGTGCTGTTTTGAAATCCCCGATAGAGCGCTTCTGTCACGAAAAGTCGTAGCGCAGGGCAAGCCACAGCAGAATGCTGCCCAGGGCAATCCGGTAGAAGACGAAGACGAACGTGGAGTGGGAACGAAGAAACCTCAGAAGAAATGCAATGGCGGCGTATCCGCTCACAGCCGACACGGCGGTCGATACGGCCATGACCATCATGTCCTGGGAATTCATGAACCTAAGGCTTTCCCAGAACTGGAGAAGACCACTTGCCAGCACCGCCGGGATGCTCAGAAGGAAGGAGAACCGCGCAGCCACGTCACGCTTCATCCCCACGAGAAGACCCGCGGTGATGGTGGTCCCGGAACGGGACGAACCCGGTATGAGAGAGAGCGCCTGGGCAAAGCCCACGCACAGCGAATCGAACCATGTGATTTTCTGCAGCGACTTGGAAAACCGTGCCGTGAGTTCGGCGAAGGCGAGGATGAGGGCAAGGATGATGAGGCTGAGCGAGATGACGAGCATGCTCTTGGTAAGATGGCCCTCGATGATCTTCTTGAAGACTATTCCCAGGGTGCACACAGGAAGGGATCCGATAATCACGTACCAACCCAGCCTGGACTGCAGCGACTGGTGCCGGAATTTCCGGCGCTCCCCGAGGTTCTCCCTTAGAAACGAGAGGGTAATCTCGATGATGTCGCGGAGGAAATACAGCAGGACTGCGGCAAGCGTACCCAGTTGGATTACGGCGATAAAGGCCGTCCACTGTTCGGGGTGATCCAGGGAAATCAGGCCCATCCATTTGCCTGTTATCGTTACGTGCGCAGTACTGCTGATCGGCAGAAATTCGGTCAGACCCTGTACGATCCCTAGAATAATACCCTGCAGGATATTCATACTTGCCTTGCCTTTTCAACTCCGGTAAAGAAACGCCTCTCATCCTTCCGGGAAACGCCCCGCTGCGGTCTGATCACCGTCGATGCTCATGAGACGCGTCCGGAGCTTTATCCCGCGCAGGAACCCGGCGGTCTCGTTCACTCGAGGTTATCGACCTTTCTCCATCCACGAAACCCGGCATTCGTACCCTGCTGCCCGGCAAATCGTTCGACTACCTACTATGAATGCCCCCTGGAAACAACCTTATTTGTACAGGCCTTCGGTAAACAACGGAAGTGTTTGCATCGAGAAGCAGCTGAAGTATCAGCTTTATAGCGATGAGGGTACGGGAAATGAGCGTGAGGAAGGCCGGAACACGGTACAATCTCGCCCGGCTTCTCGCCTCATTGTAGTGCAGGATCCGAACTCCTACTTTCCACTCAGCCGGCTCATAAGATAGGCTTCAATGAAATCATCCAGGTCTCCGTCCAGCACACTCTCGACATCTCCCTTTTCAAACCCTGTGCGATGATCCTTGACGAGCCTGTACGGCTGCAGCACGTAGGAACGGATCTGGCTGCCCCAGGCGATTTCGTCGAGGTTGTCGTGAGTCTCCTGAAGCTTCTCCTGCTGAAGGCGCTTTTCCCGCTCGTACAACCTCGCTCTCAGGATCTTCATGGCAATGTCACGGTTTCGATGCTGCGATTTTTCGTTCTGGCACTGTACCACTATGCCGGTAGGCAGGTGAGTGATCCGCACGGCGGAACTCGTCTTGTTCACATGCTGTCCGCCGGCCCCGCTGGCTCGATAGGTATCGATACGCAGATCCGCCTGCTTGACCTCGATCTCTATCCTGTCATCCACCTCGGGAAAAACAAGAACGGCAGCAAACGAAGTGTGTCGACGACCGCTTGCGTCAAAAGGGGAAATTCTAACCAGCCGGTGAATGCCCGATTCGGCCTTGAGCAGTCCATAGGCATTGGGCCCGGAAACCGTGAAAGTCGTATTCTTGATTCCCGCCTCTTCCCCCTCCAGCAAATCCACAATCTGAACGGCAAAGCCCTTTCTTTCGCACCAGCGCAGATACATGCGTACAAGCATCTCGGTCCAGTCCTGGGCTTCCGTTCCCCCGGCTCCTGCATTGATACTCACAATGGCGTTCTTGTCGTCGTTTTCTTCCTTCAGCATCTGCCGCAGTTCAATACTCCGCAGGTCCCTGCGCAGCTCGCCCGTCTTCTCGTAAACGTCTTTAAAGGTTTCCTGGTCCGTCTCCTCCAGCGCCATATCCAGGAGAAGCTCGTTCTCCTCGAGTTCATCCGACAGGCGTTTCCAGGTCTGAAGAATATCGCTCAACTCCGCTCTTTCCTTGAGAATGACCTTGCTTTCTTCGGGCTTGTCCCAAAACTCCGGGTTGGAGAGAATCCGCTCGATTTCCAGCAGGCGTTTCTGTTTGCCTTCTATGTCAAAGATAGCCTCCCAGTGTCTGGAATCTTTGAGACAGATCTTTCAAGGCGGCTTTTGTTTCACCGATATCAAAGGTGATGGTCATATGGATACCTCCTTTTGTGAGTCGTTCGACTCGGACTCTCTTGTGTAAATGCATAGTAACATTGCACAGGCAGCGGTCAAGGTGCAAAACCACGCGAAGAAGTCACCCCATCTGGCATAAATCGTCAGCAGCCGTATCGGACGAATGTTGCAGATCAGATAGCCTTCCCGGTTCAACGGAATCGTTCCACAGGGAGCACCCGTGGCGTCGAACATCACACTGATTCCCGTATTCGCCGCGCGCACCAGGGGTACGCGAAACTCGACGGCACGCCACCGGGATATCTCGAGATGCTGGTAGGGTGCGCTCGTATCTCCATACCAGGCATCGTTGGTCAGGTTGAACAGAGACGTCGCTCCACGCAGAACGGTATCGCGCGACAATCCGGGGAAGATCCCCTCGTAGCAGATGAGAATTCCCATGGACAGCGAATTGAATCCCAGCGGAGAAGGATCGTCGCCGGGTACAAAGTCTCCCGCGGATTCCACAAGCCGGTTGACAAAAAACAGAAGTGTCTTCAGTGGAACATATTCCCCGAAAGGCACCAGGTGACGCTTGTCATACGCCCCGCTCACCGTCGCATCCTTTTCCAGCAGGTAAGTCCGGTTGAGCAGCCTTGCCTCGGTGCCCACTCTCCTTGCCGCGGGGCTTCCGAACAGAACGGGCTTCCCGGCCTCCCTGACGATTTCATTGAGCTGGGGTGTGAGCTTCGGTTCGATGCCGTAGAAGAAGGGGGCCGCCGTTTCGGGCCAGACGACGAGATCGGGCTGGGGGTCGTGTTTCACTGCTTCAAGAGTGAGACGCCTGTATCTTTGCAGGGTTTCCTGCTGAAATGCAGGATCCCACTTGACGCTCTGATCGATATTGCCCTGAACGACCGCAACGTTGACTGGGGAGACCAGGTCCTGCATGGCCCTGATCTGCTCGATGCGCCACGATCCGTAGAAGGCTGTTGCTGATAACGTCAACGCCAGAACGAGCAACCCCGGCCAGGCTCGAAACCGGTAATGCAAAGCGGCAAGAGACGTTCCGGCAAGCACGAGCACCCAGCTGACACCGAACACGCCCGTGATATCGGAAACCTGGATCAGAAGACTGAAAGGCGTTTGCGTGTATCCGAGGCTGGCCCATGGGAATCCGGTGAGTGCATGAGCCCGGATGAATTCCAGGGTCACCCACACACACGGAAGTCCGAAAACCCACGCCATCGGGTACCGCTCCAGTTTCTTTGCGGCAAAGGCAAAGGCTGCCGGATACACGGACATATAGGCACAAAGCAGGAGCAGGATGAGAGCCGCCAGGGGAAAGGCAAGTCCCCCGTAGTGGTATATGACATACCGGATCCAGTACATGGTGGTCACATAGTGAACCATTCCGCAAAGGTATCCCAGCAGAGCCGCCTGCCGCGGAGTCCTTCCGCGGACTGCCACAAGCAGGGGAACCAGGGCGATCCACGACAGGTAGTAGAAGTCAAAGAAGGGAAAACCGGCGGTCAGGAGAATACCGCTTAAACTGCTGAGTAAGATTCCAGAAACAGGCATATTCGAATATGATCCTGAACGATTCAAAAAGGTTTTCCGGAGGGCAGTTCAGAGGGTAGGCAGAGCCTGCGGATGCACTTCCGGCTCCCCCCTTACCGGGTCTTTGGCTGCGAGAAGACTGGAGAAAAGCAGTCCTACCAGGAGGCACCTCCTGAGGAACGCGACTCGCCGTGATCGGTTCCGGTCTTGCGAACCCTGATCCTCTCAATCTTGCGGCTGTTGGCAGACTCGATGGTCATTTCCAGGTCTTTGTATGTAATCTTCTCATCGACATCCGGGACCTTACCCAGCAGGCTGATGACAAACCCCCCCACCGACTCGAACTTGCCTTCAGGCAGATCCAACTGCAGATAGTCTTCGAGTTCTTCGACGTCCAGTCGAGCATCCACGGAAATGGAGCCGTCTTCGTGTTCCACGATGAACTTCATCTCGGAATCATATTCATCCATGACATCACCGATGATTTCCTCGATGATGTCCTCCAGGGTCAAGATACCCGCCGTCCCGCCGTATTCATCGATAACGATGGCCATGTGAGACTTGTTGTCTCTCAGGTCCTTCAAAACCTCGCTGATTTTCTTGGTCTCGGGTATGAAATACGGGTTTCGAACGATGGTACTCACATCCAGGTCATCTCTTCCCCAGTAGTTGAGGAGGTCCTTGGCATGCAGCGTTCCGATGATATTATCGATGTTTTCTTGGTAGACGGGGATGCGGGAATGCCCGCTCTGTATGATGAGCTGTATGATATCGACTATGTTCGTCTCGGCGCGCGCGAAAACCGCATCCGTACGCGGCACCATGATTTCTCGTGCTATCGTGTCCCGGAAGGAAAAAATACCCTGGATCATCTCTCCTTCGTCTTCCGAGATGAGCCCGGCCTGTTCTCCTTCGTCGATCAGCTGCTGGATTTCCTTCTCGATGTTCTCCTTGTCTTCAATCCTGGCAAGCCTTCGAAAGCACATCCTGAGCCAATTTTGAAATCCTTTGGCTGACTCCTCATCCAATGTCGGTCTCTTTCCTGTAGAATGAGCAACTTACATTCAAGACCTCGGCCCCCGCAGGCACATCGAGGCGAATGCACGGTAATAGTACATGAATGTGTGCAATTTATCAACAAGGGAGGGGGTTGTCGAGAAAAATATAGGATAGAAGCTTGTACACCAGGCGTGCGGCGAGAAGGTCCGGTGCTGCCGTTTGGGGAATCGGCAGAAGTTCCATCACGTCAAAACCCACCACACGACGATTTTTCGTGACCAGCCTGAGCAGGGAGAGCACCTCGTACCATCCGAGGCCTCCGGGTTCGGGCGTCCCGACGGCGGGCATGATGGAAGGGTCGAAACCGTCGAGGTCGATACTGATATAGACGTTCTCTCCCAGGGCAGGCAGGATTCGGCCGTACAACTCGGGCTGCCTGTGAAGCTGGTAAGCGAAAAAGCACGGGATGTGCCGGTCGCGTATGAAGTCGTTTTCCTCGGCGGTCAGAGCCCGAATACCCACCTGCACGAGAGACGCATGCTTCAGGGCAAGCCGCATGATACACGCATTGCTGTAGGGGCTGCCCTGGTAGGTTTCCCTGAGATCCGCATGGGCATCCACATGCAGAATGGTGACATTCTGCCAGGTTTGCGCTACAGCCTCGATCATTCCCAGCGAGAGGAGATGTTCACCGCCAAGAAGCACCGGGAGCTTGCCTGCCGAGATCACGCTCGACGCGGCCGCTCTCACATTGTCCACCATATCCCTGGGCGAAGAGACAGTCACGGGGACTTCGGCCAGCGTGGCAATCCCGTGCCGGTACGCTTCGGTGCAGGTCTCTTCGTCGAAGAGTTCCAGTTCCCTGGACGCGGCAAGAATAGCCCTTGGACCTTCTCGGGTTCCAGACCGGTACGTGGTCGTTCCGTCGTAAGGCGCCGGAATGATCAGCGCCCTCACGCCTTCGAAGCCCGTTTCGGGCAGATCCAAACCCAGGAAAGAACTATGGGGCCCGAGGCATTCAAGCCCCCCGGGCCCCATCTCATATGTGCTGTCCATAAAAGCTCTTTATCTGGAACGCTGCATGAGCATCCTGTCCATGCGCACCACCTGCGCGGACTCATGGATCGTGTTGGGAAACTCCTGGCCCCTGTCCAGCACCTTCATCTCAAACTTCTGAATCCTGAAGTATGCCTTGATCGTCTCCACCGCAAACTGCGTGTCGAACGGCTTGCACGAAAACATGTCGATGCTCAGATACTGCTTGTCAGGAAAGGTATGGATGCTGATGTGGCTCTCAGCAATCAACACAAACCCGGATATCCCCCAGTCTTCTGGAACCGAACCGTTGTAACGGAATACATAGGGCGGCATGATCTTCGTCATGTCCATCTTGGCCGGGTATTCTTCCAAGAAGTTGTAGATCAGGCCCATGTCCTGAAGGTTGGCTCGGTCACAGCCATAACCATCCAGCATCAGGTGAACCCCAAAGCCAAACTCCGGTTTGCCCATGCCCATGGCAGTCACCTCCTGTTTCATTGGAGAACCGTCCGTTCTCAGTAACCAGATCAATTCTTGCCGCCCATTACCTGGAGATGCCACCGTGAGACTCCTGAGAACCGTGCAGGGCTTGCATGTCCTCAGCCATTCCAAATGATGGGCTCACATCCTGAAAACTAGGGGCGGACTACTATCTTACGCTAATGCCTGGTGGGCACAATAGAACCCAAACAAAAAAGACAACGGCACTCAGTCAACCCGGATTCCAACTTTTTTAAAAGAACCTTCGGACCGATTTCCGACTGCTGAGATCTAAAACTTTTTAAAGATTCTCCATTGCTTACTGGCGCATGCGGCGCGAAAAGTGTAGCCCTATATAAAGGACAGCTTGAATAGTGTCAAGAGAAATCCATCGCACGCCGCCACGGTCATCGAAAAATGTCTTCCCCCGCTCAAAGACTCGGGAAACTTGCGCGACAGCAACGCTAATCCCTTGATTCTTCATCAAAAAAGATGCAATCCCGACCCATCCCGTGTTTGGTGTGATACAGGGCCTGATCGGCTCTCGAAATCAAATCGGCTATGTCATGATCGATGCCGACGGACTTATCGATGTACCTGGCTATGCCTATGGAAACAGAGGTGGGATGAAATGACAGCCTGTTGTAATTCCTTCGTATCCGCTCCGCAACGGCCAAAGCGTGGCTGGCCGGCAGATGGGGCAGAACAACCGTAAATTCGTCCCCGCCGTAGCGGTATGCCGAATCGACTTCGCGGCGAATGGACTGGACGAGGATCTGCGCAAACTTCACCAGCAGATCGTCCCCGGCCTGGTGGCCGCTCTGATCGTTGTAGTCCTTGAACCGGTCGATATCCAGGAAAAACAGGAACAGCGGGTGTCCATAGCGAATGGCGCGTATGGCTTCCTTCCGGATGGCATTCTGAAAAAACCGACGATTGTACAAACCGGTCCGGGGATCGCGAATGGCCAGTCGCTGCAGCTCTTCGCGCATCAGTCTCTCACGGACCAGCCGGTTCAACTTCGCTTCCAGTTCATTCAGGGTGAACGGTTTAGTGATGAAATCAGTTGCCCCTGCCGCGACGACGTCGGTGTACTTGTATTCCATGGACAACCCGGTAATGGCGATAATGTCGACGGCGTTGCGGTTCTTACTGAGAAATCTGATCAGTTCCATCCCGTCCATTCTTGGCATGAGCATGTCCGTGATCACGATGTCAAAGAACCTGTGTTCCAGCTTGTCGACCGCATCTACACCATCCACGGCCGTCTCGACATGGTGCCCCAGAGACGCGAGCGCTTCGGACAGGTACTCGCGAATGGGTTCTTCATCGTCCACAATCAGGATCTCCTGACATGGCATTCCTGCAGAGACGTATCCTGGACCCGTCTTTCTTGTTCCATCAGGCATCGAATGGTGGAAACCGTTCTCCATCACACCGGACAGGACCTCCTTAAACGAAGTAGTGCCTTTACATGATCCGACATGTTCCACATAATCACATGAACGAAATGGAGTATATTCCGTGCAGGCAGGCTGGAGGGCACGACCAGCCTGGATGAATCTGCCCAAATTAGTTCAAACCGGTTCTTTTTACAAATATTTTTCGTGTATTTTTTGAACGATTTGCCTATAAATCCATACCTGGGAGGACGTTCATGCAGGAGATCTTCATCGTCTACAAACATTCCCGCCCGGAAGCGTCGGAACTGGCCCTGCGTATCAAGGACTGGCTCGAAAAGCGTCGTATTCTGGTGCACTGTGCCGAAAATATCGATGACCCCAACGCTGCACCCGTTTCGGATAAGCTCAAAATCCCGAAGACCGCGGGACTGGTGATCGTGCTCGGAGGAGACGGAACCTTTCTCAGTGTCGCAAGGCTGATCGAAACCCTGCCCACGCCCATCGTGGGAATCAACCTGGGAGGCCTCGGCTTCCTGACCGAAATCACCGTGGAATCGTGCTTCAACCAGCTGGAGAAGATCCTGGACGGCCAGTGCGAGATCGAGGAACGGATGCGCCTGAGAGTCTCCATCAGGCGGGATAACCGGGAGATCTTCAGGCAGCGCGTCCTCAACGACGCCGTCATCAACAAGGGGGCACTGGCCAGAATCATCGACCTCAAAACCTCTATCGATGGTCATTTCCTCACTCATTACCGGGGAGACGGCCTCATTATTTCGACTCCCACCGGTTCGACCGCCTACAACATTTCCGCTGGTGGCCCGATTGTTTTCCCCACGGCCAAGGCCCTCATCGTCACTCCCATATGCTCCTTCACTCTCACAAACCGACCCATCATTTTTCCACCGAACATCACCATCCAGGTGGAACTGGCCGAACCTACCCGGGATGTTACACTCACATGCGACGGCCAGGTGGGATGCCTGCTCACCCCCTCGGACATCATCATCATCACAGCCGCGGCCAATCCCCTCAGATTGATCAAGACACCCGCCATCGACTATTTCGAGATCCTGAGGACGAAACTGAGGTGGGGTCAGAACTGAGTGTTCGGGCCGCGAGGGCGCCCCGCTTCCGCCCTCTCGCTGCTCCAACCATGACTGTTCGACCCTTCCACCAGGTTTCGTCCACCTTCCGCCCGGATCTCCTCATCAAGAATTCGATCGTCAGAGAGCCCGCATCCATTCAGGCTTCAAGGGAACGTTTCCTTGCAGGGCACCGTCGATGACCTTCAGTGCCTTTTCCCTGTCCGCCGGCATCTTTACTCTCAATGCGAGGTAATTGGAGGCATGATTGGAGAAAAAGAGACCTCGAGTCATATTCGTGTGATACAGCATTTCTCTGAGTTCCAGCATGAGTTCGGGCTGTGTTGGCAGTTCGAATCTTTGTTCCCTGACTTCCCGCCACAGTTCCGTGTTCGGAAGCAGCATCAGAGTCAATACTCCCACGTAATTCGGATCCATGGTCGAAAGAGCCTCTCCCGTCGCCCGGGCATGAATCAGAGAACGCTCCCGGCCCGCAATTCCCAGCAGAGCCGTCACCGACAGCTTCAGCCCCGCTTCCCTGATCCGGCTTCCCGCTTCCACGATCTTTTTCGCGGCGACGCCCTTTCTAATCGACTTCAGCACCTCATCGTCACCACTTTCAAGTCCCAGGTAGACGATGCCGAGCCCCAACTCACGCAGTTCGGCCAGTTGTTCGGCGGACTTGCGCAGGATGCTTTTTGCATTGCCATACAGCCCGACCCTTTGTATCGAGGGCATCTTCTCGCGAATTCGGGTCAGTATCCGCACCAGGCGATCCTGTGGCAGGATAAGCGCATCTCCATCCGTCAGAAAGACTCGCCGCAGAAAGGAAAGATGATCCGCCGCATAGGCGATGTCGGCGTCAATGACTTTCTGGTCCTTGATTCGAAAACGCCTCCCCTTGTACGTTCCGCAAAACGTACATTTATTGTGGGAACACCCGACCGTCACCTGCAGAATAATGCTGTCCGCCTCGCTGGGGGGGCGGATAATCGTGCCCTCGTAGTGCATTCCTTCCATCTCTTCTTCTCCCTGGTGGAGTTTACTCTTCCGTGCACAAAATATGGTATCATATAGCCCGATCGGGAGGAATCAGTTATCATTTGGACAAGAACAATCCAGGGAACCGTGAACCCATGACGAAAGCTTCTGTTCCACTTCCGCCAGGTGCAAAATGTACCCGCTGCAGGCAGCAGGCACACATCAGGCTTCCTCAGCATCATGCACTCTTCTGCCCCGATTGCTTTGTCCACTTCTTTCACAGCGCCGTCGTGAGGGCAATGAAGAAATTCGCTGTCGATTCAACCGTCCCCATCCTTGTTGCAGTTTCCGGGGGCAAGGATTCTCTTGCACTCTGGGATGTCCTGCACTCCCTCGGGTATCCGACCAGAGGTCTCCATCTGTCCCTGGGGATCAAGGGTTTCTCGGAGGCTTCAGCCGAAGCCATATCGGCCTTTGCACGAGAGAGAAACCTTCCCTGGGTCAGGTACTCACTTGAAGACGCCTTCGGCTACAGTGTCGATGAGATCCGCAGGCGCACACGCCGGAAGATCTGCTCCGTCTGCGGTCTTCTCAAACGCCAAATTCTCAACCGTTTTGCGTCCAGGGAAAGATCTAAAGTCCTGGCCACCGGTCACAACCTTGACGACGAAGCCGGACGTCTGCTGGGCAACCTCATGCGCCATCGAACCCAGTATTTCGAAAAGCAGTACCCTTACCTTCCTTCGCCTCACCCGATGATCCCGGCCAAAATGAAGCCCCTGTACAGGCTCGATTCCGTCGAAATCCTGACCTATTGCTCGATCAGGTCCATCGAACCCGTCGGAGCCAAATGCCCCTATTCCCGGGGTGCAACCAGCCACAACTACAAGGAAGCTCTCGATTTCCTCGAATCCAGGATGCCGGGCACCAAGCGTGACTTTCTCTTTTCTTATGTAAACGGGAGGCAAAGCCCGTCAGCGGATGCAGACTTCGGCACCTGCAGGCAATGTCTGCAGCCCACTTACGCGGATCTGTGCAGCGTGTGCAGTCTGGCGAACCAGCTGAGGGACACGGCCAAACAAGTCGAATCAGAATAGGCGGACGGGCCGCCTGCAAGACATCCCGCCCGGGCCTCGCTGCTCATCGTTGCCCGATCTTCTTTACGAAGATCGCCTTATGATCATCGGGCGCATAGAAGTCTTCCAGAACCGCCTCCATGCGATAGCCGTTTTTCGAATAGAACCGGCGGCTGCGTGCGTATTCTTTCCGCATGGAGGTCTCGACATAGACTTTCCCGCCGCCTCCTGCCGAGATGATTCCTTCCGTCTTCTCCAGGAGTCTTTCGGCAAGCCCAGAACCTTTGCATGCGTCTGAAACCACGATCCAGTAGAGATCGTAGCTGTCCGCGGTGCACGGAATGTGCCCGAAGCACGCATAGCCCAGGAGTCCGCCGGCTGTTTCCCCGAACAGAAACAGGTAGCCGCTTTCGATCCCTTTTTCGAGGCGTTCTTTCACAAGCTCGACGGCCAGTTTCTTCTCGCTTTCAGAAAAAACACCCGCGGATTCGACAAGATATCCGACGGCATCCACGTCGAGGGAGGTCACATGCTCGCGGTACCCAACATCCCCGGTCAGCCACGGCCTGGTTCGAATGCTCGGTGTCTCCTTATGAATCAACGCAATGCCTCCCCGCAACGATCCGTTCGACAAGCCTCTTATAGCTCAATCCCGCTTGATCACACGCGGCAGCGAAACCGGCATCGGGGGAGAGGCACGGGTTCGCGTTGACCTCCAGGATCCACACTCCTGCGTCATCGTCCACCCTGAAGTCCACCCTGGCATACCCTCTCAGACCGAACAGATCCCAGCACCGTCGCACAAGGTCTTCGAGTTCTTGCTGGAAATCCGGCTTCACTCCCGCGAACTTGAAACTACGCTCCGTGTGAAGGTATTCAAAGGACCGCGAATCCCATTTCGCCCTGTAGCCCAGTATTCTGGCCCTGCCCGGAGGGAAGCCGGAAAAGACGATCTCTGCCGGAGGCAGAATGTGGAGTCCAGATTCCGATTCCAGTACCGATACGTTGAACTCCCTGCCTTCAACATACGATTCCGCAAACCATTCTCCGCCCCGGCGTGCCCTTTTCTCCAGCAGTTGGTTCAACAGACTTTCTCTGCTGTCCACCCGCACAACGGAGGCATCGTCCAGCCCGATGGACGCATGCTCCCATACCGATTTGACGATGCAGGTCCTCGGCAACCATTCCCTACCCGGCGACAAATCCGCGGCAACGAACCACTCCGGTGTCGGCAGCCCTTCCCATCTCATGCATCTCTTGGCAGCCACCTTGTTCGAGGTGAGAAAAAGTGCTCTCGAA
Organism: Syntrophobacteraceae bacterium; assembly: GCA_013314815.1. Taxonomy (GTDB): domain Bacteria; phylum Desulfobacterota; class Syntrophobacteria; order Syntrophobacterales; family Syntrophobacteraceae; genus JABUEY01. Next base: position 9,746 of record JABUEY010000039.1, on the reverse strand, counting down.
CCGTTTCCCGTGAAGGGCACTCCTGCGTGTTCGAGCAGCGAAGGGGCGAGATGGATGAGCCGCCCGGACCCCTGGACCGTCTCGACCAGGTTGAAGACGAACGCCGCGCCGGCAGCGGTGTCCAGCACGCGTCGTGTATCGAGGGTGAAAGGCACTGCCACCGGCCGGTACCCGAGATCCAAAAGCGCTTCGGATACGGCTTCAACCTGGACAAGGACATCCTCTTCGTCCATGGTGGCACCCTCCTTCACCTCGCTGTGCAAAACCACGACCTTTTCACCCATGACGTCAGTCTCAATAACCAGGAGTCAGTTTCGCAGATTCTTGTGCCAGCCCGTTCGCTCCATGGCTGAGCGCATGATTCGGCTTATAAGTTCCCGGTAGGAAACCCCCGCCCGCCCTGCGAGGATCGGAAGGTCCGAATGAACGGGATTCAGTCCGGCAAGCGGGTTGACTTCAATGAAATGAGGAATCCCCCGAGAATCCGACCGCAGGTCCACTCTGCCTCCATCTCTGCATCCGAGTCCCCTCCAGGCCTTGAGCGCCGTCTGACTCGCCATCGATGCTTCTGCGTCTTCGACCAGGGCGTACTCGACTGCCCTCGCGTAGTCTCTCTTGTTCACGTAGGAATACGCATCCCCCGACGCGGCGTCCTTAAGAAAAACTTCCATCACACCAAGCACTTCCGCTTTCTCTGCGGTCCCCACGATGCCTACTGTAAATTCCCTGCCGGGCAGAAAACTCTCCACCAGCACGGGCTGCTCAAATGCGGTCAACAGGCGGCGGCACACCGTCGGCAGTTGCTCCCTGGCAACAATCCTCGAAGCAATGTCGACACCCTTGCCGGTGCCTTCCGCCACAGGCTTTGCAAACAGAGGCAATGGCAGTTCGACGGCGGCTGCATCCGCTTCCCGCTCAACCACCACAAAATCTGCCGTCGGAATTCCCAGATCCCTTACAACACGCTTCGCCATGGCCTTGTGCAAAGCAAGCGCCAGTACGAGGGGGTCAGAAAAGGTATAAGGTATTGCAAAATCATCCAGAAGCGCGGGGACCATGGCTTCTCTCCCATATCCCCTCAATCCCTCCGCAATATTGAAAACAAGGTCGTACCGCTCGCCGGAAGCCAGACGACGCACAAGCTCCCTGCCGCTGCCGATCCTTAACGTCTCATAATCCAACTGCTGCAGAGTCCGCTCTATGGCCTCTATGGTATCCGGCTGGTCGAACTCCGCCGTCTCTTCTTCCGCGTATCCCGCGGCAAGGTAATCCTGCCGAAGATCGTAGGTCAATCCGACTTTCATCATTCGTTCTTCCGAAAAAAGATCGAGGAAGACGTTGGAAATACCTTCTTCCGCGACTGCATGGAATCAGTTGCCCGCACCGCTGCCGCCGCAATCCGGATAGCGGAATGCTTTGCCTTCGTAATTCGTCAGGATCAGGCTGTCTCCTTCCCGGCCGGCGACATATTCCGGCAGAAGAGGAATTTTACCTCCTCCACCAGGCGCGTCGATGACGTAAGTGGGAACCGCGTATCCCGTCGTGTGCCCCCGGAGGCCCCGGATGATGTCCAGCCCGGTTTGAACCGGCGTCCGGAAATGAAAAGAGCCCGATATCGGATCACACTGGTAAAGGTAGTAGGGCTTGACTCTCAACTGGAGCAACCCATGGACCAATCGTTTCATAATCTCCACATCGTCGTTCACACCGGCAAGGAGCACCGTCTGGCTGCCAAGGGGAATCCCAGCGTCAGCGAGCCTTCCACAGGCATGCCTGGTCTCGGGGGTGAGTTCATCCGGGTGTGTGAAGTGAATGCTCATCCACAAGGGATGGTAGCGCTTGAGCATGCGAGTGAGAGCGGGGGTAATCCGTTGAGGCAGCACGACGGGGACCTTCGTACCGATGCGAATAAGTTCGACATGAGATATTCGCCTCAACCTCGAAAGCAGCCATTCCAGGCGATGATTCGAGAGGGTGAGCGGGTCTCCTCCGGACAGCAGTACATCACGGATTTGCGCGTTCTTCTCGATGTACCGCAACGCAGGCTCCCAGTTCCCGCGGCTCAAGCAGTCTTCGCTCCTCTTTCCGACCATGCGGGACCTTGTGCAATAGCGGCAATAAGTGGAACAGAAATCCGTGACAAGAAACAGGACGCGGTCCGGATAGCGATGGACCAGGCCCGGTACGGGACTGTCCTTTTCCTCGTTCAAAGGATCGTCGTCTTCCCCACGCGCATGCATGCACTCACTCTCTACAGGAATGACAGTCCTCCGCAATGCCTGCAGAGGGTTGTCGGCATCGAGGAGGCCGGCATAGTACGGGGTTACCGAGACAGGCAGAGGAGTCCTGCGATTGAGCAAAGCGCCGAGTTCACTCTTGGAGAGCCGGAGGATCCGTGACAGCATCTCACGCGTCCGGATCCGGTTGCCCAACTGCCAGTGCCAGTCATTCCAGTCACTTATGGAGACCTCAGGGAAGAACTTCTTCCGGAAGGCCTCCGATCTCGGACTGATCGTAAACCGGGCGCCGCTGTGTTCGTGTCGAGGCCCGGTGCGGTGATTCTTCTTGGAATCAGGGAAAAGCAGGGATGTAAGGGTGACGGAAGAACTTGCCGAAATGATGGGAGGGATTGAGGACAGGCAGGGATCTTTACCTGGAGGTTCCGTTTCTTCGTCCGGAGGTTCGGTATCTTTATCGAGGCAGACATTGTCCTTCATTTCTATGCTCCTTCCGGGATCTCCATATGCACCCGGATTCTGTACATCCATTTCTGTCGATCGCCGGGGGGGAACGGCACAACACGCCGCCCCCCGCCCGTACGTCATTCCCTGATTTCCTCAAACGACTTGATGTCGATCACTTCACCCTTGTCTGTTTCCGTGATGATCCCGGTAGCCTCGATCATCTTGCCTACCATCTTCGAGAGATCTTTCCCCTTGACGATGTAGTCGCCGTCTTCAGCTTCTATCATGAAACCCTTTTCCGTCTTGATCACCACCCCTACAATGGTCTCCTCTTCAGCCGCAAAAACCGGACTCGATGCTGGAGAACAAACAAACAAGAAGATGAAAATCCCAAGCAAAACACTCAACAATTTGCAGTTCCCGCCCATCGTTACCTTCTCCTCGTATCCCTTTCGGTCATGCAAACAACCCAACAACGCGCCTTATCTCTCAGGACTTTCCCCGGTTTCTCGCTCTGCAACCTTCTCGCATCTACAGCCGCGCACCTGCAAACCTTCGGGAAAGCCTGCCCCCAAGACTGATCCCAACTCTTCCCTTCCAAGACGAGGTCTCCGGTTCCTTCAACCTGCTTCTCGCAAACCGGATGATCATTTTTCAAAGAAACCCGCGATGGCATGGCTCTCACACCGTGCCTTCATTGCGAATCGGCGTATGTTGATAACAGAAAGTACGGTCAAAGTACATAAGTATTTTAAGCTTTATTTATATAATGATTTCCAATAATTATATAATGTCCAGAAACTTCTTTCCCGGGGTGGATGTCCACGCTGGACCCCGGTCTGGAATGTGAGAGAGCATACGGGTAAGAGGGGCCGAGGGAAGCGTTCAGTGGACTGCACGGCCGTCGTCATGCTGCTGTGGCCGTTGCTTTGCGGTGGGATTGTGTGCGATAGGGGTGCCCATGCGCAGGGATGCAGTTCCCTCAGCAGAGGGAACTGCCAAGGACCCCTGCCTCGAAGGGATGACCCTGATCCATCCAGGAGTCCTATTCCGGCTTTTTGGCCAGAAATCCTTTTCTGCGCAGATAATCGGCTGACGCCGTCACCACGTCCTCGGCCTTCTGGTCAGAGAAGTCGAGCCTGACCGTGGCAAACCCGTTGTATCCGGCATCGCTTACCTTCTCGAGAAACCGGGGGATGTCCAGGATGCCTTCCCCCAGGGGCACATACCTGTAGATTTTTGAAACCGCAATGTCCGCAAGGTGGATATGGGCTGCGTGAGGCGAAATCTTCATCCATGAATCCAATATATCCTCCCCCGCACAGTACACGTTGCCGACATCCATGTTGGCTTTTAATCGGGGGTGGAAGTCGAGGTCTCGAAGAAAGTCCAGCAGGTGTTCGGTAGATTCAATTAGAAATCCCGGTTCGGACTGGATGATCAGGGTGACGCCGAGTTTTTCGGCAAGAGGGAGCACGCGGGCCACGTTGTTTACACAAAGATCCCATGCCTCCTCTCGCTGCATATCCCGCGAAACGATTCCTCCGGCCTCCGTCAGAATGCAGGGGATTCCCATGGCGGCAGCCAGGCGCAGACATTCCCTGGTGTACTGGATCCGTTCTTCCTGCCGATGCCGGTCCGAATCGATCCAGGAAACTTTCCTGGCTTCATGAGTCGGATTGCCGGATATACCGCTCAGGCAGCAGATCCTTATCTTATGAAGATCTAGGCACTGCTGCAGGGCGTTCACCTGGGCCGCACTGAGGTCTTTCGGGTAAGCATGAGGTCGCTCCGCTCGGATTTCCACCCCATGAAACCCTGCCCGTGCAATCCCCTCGATGGCCTCTGAAAGAGACCGAAGCCGAAAAATGCTCGTACAGCAGGCAAATTTCATGCAATCCCCATGGATGAAGCAGCCCGATGAGCGTTCATCGAACCGGCCGCCTGCAAGATTGAAAAGAGGGACAGGACCTCGCCTGGATCACCGTAAACCGAGCCGGGAGTCCTCCCGTTCCGACTGCGGGCGCATGCTCAATCCTCCCCGATAAAGGCGCGCCAGTCAAGAGCCAAACATCCCTTCTCGAAGACTCCGACCGGATTGAGGTCCACCTCCGTCACGCGGGGGAAGTCATGGAGCAACCAGGAGATTCGGACCAGGACATCCACAAGAGTCGTTCTGTCGAGAGACGGCCTGCTCCTCAGTCCGCTCATCAGCACGCTTCCCCGGCATTGATCCAGCATCCGGCCGGCCTCTTCCGTGCTGACAGGGCCTACCCGGATAACCGTTTCTCTCAAAACCTCGACATAGATGCCGCCCGGCCCGGTTACGACGACAGGACCAAAATTGCCGTCCTGCCTGCCTCCGACAAGCCACTCCAATCCCCCCGGAACCATCTTCTGTATCATGATCGGAGGTCCTGCCTGCATGAGTTGCCTGAAGGCGGATTCCAGCGATGGTTGATCCTGGATATCGAGATAGACGCCTCCGATGTCGGACTTGTGAATCACATCGATCCGCGCTGTCTTCAGCACCACGGGATATCCCAATTCATTTGCGCAATGGAGGGCGTCCTGCAGGTTTTCGACCATTTTCCAGGGAACGAGGGGGATGCGGTAGGCGGCGAGGACTTCCGCAGCCTTGTCCGCGGGAATCGGTCCGGGCGGCATGGCGTCGAGGATCGAACCCGCCGTCTTCAGGTCTACATTCTCAGGCCTGGAAGACGAGAGCATCAAGGGGCGCCGAGTGGCGGCGTCCCGCACTGTTGCCAGCGCTCTTACTCCTTCCCGGGGGTCACCGAAAAGAGGATAGTCGATCTTCCTGTTCAAATCATCCAGTTCACTCTTGGTCGTGTAAATGCATGCGGCTATGGGCTTACGGTAGGTGGAGAGCAGGCCTCCGAGCTTGATGGCAAGAGCCCTGGACTCTTCCACGTTGAAGAGCCCCTGGTAGTTGTGAATAAAGACCATTCCGTCGATATCGTCCCTGGCGAGGGTTTTTTCCACCAGCACCGCATACAGATCGACGTCGTAGATGTCTCCGAGGTCGAGCGGATTCTGGAAGCTGATCACGCTGGCCCTCGAATGCTCCTGAACAAAACGAATGAATTCATCCGGATACGCCGGCAACCGGAAGTCGTACTCCTCGACTGCGTCGGCTGTGATCACCGCATGTCCACCGGACCGTGACATGACGGCGAGTCGGTTGCCCCTGATGGCGGGCAGGAGAAAGGCTTTCAAGCAGTCCATGGCCTGGTGAATCTCCCGCACCCTTATGGCTCCACACTGCGCCAGGGCGGATTCCACGACCAGGTCGTCCGTGGAAAGAGAAGCGGAATGAGACCGGGCGATCGCAGATCCCGTCCGCCCGTTGTTTGACTTATGAACGATGATCGTTTTCTTCGACCCGCAGATGACCTCCATCAGTTTCCGGCCATCACTGATCCCTTCCAGATAACAGTATATGATCTCCGTTTCCTCATCTTGAACAAGATACCGAAGAAGGTCCACTTCATCGACATCCAGCTTGTTTCCAATGCTGGCGAACTTGCTCAACCCGATATTCTCGGCTTCCAGTGCATTGATGATCGTGGCCCCGACGCCGCCGCTCTGCGAAATGACCGAAACACGTCCCACCGGGACCCCCGCCTTCAAAGGCAGAAAAGGGACCGCGAGACCGTTACGGCGATTGATCACTCCAAGACAGTTCGGACCGATCATACGCATTCCGTATTCTTCCAGGATTTTCAGGACCTCTTCTTCCAGTCCGGCCCTGTCCTCCCCCAACTCCCTGAAACCGGCGGACTGGACGACCACCCTCCCGATCCCCTTCTCGCCACATTCCCTCAGCACCCCCGGGACGGCGGGCGCCGGAACGAGAACAGTGGCCAGGTCGACTCTGCCGTCAATATCACTCACACTCCTGTGGATTCTGTGCCCGAAGAATGCCCCCCCCCTTGGCCCTACCAGGTGAATGTAACCCTGATATTGAAACTCCATCAGATTCGCAGCCATGAATCTGCCCAGGTTGCCGGGGGAATTGGAAACCCCCACCACGGCAACGCTCTCCGCCTGGAAAAAACCTTCCATACGAGTCCCCCCTCCTGAAACCCTTCAACCGGAAAAGGATCTGCACGCTCATTGTTCGATCGAGGACAGCACGTCTTCTGTTTTCTTCCGCTTTATGTTTCCTTCCGCTCGATGCCTCCGCTTCTGCTCGAACAGATATTATCGTCATACTCAACGGGCTTCGTGCAGCAATGTACATGATCCACCTGTTCGATGCAACGCGGCGCATACATCAGAATCTGCATTCATCCGCGAAACCGTAGTTCGATGATAACGGAGTTGCCGGCAAGGAGATGCTCTCTGTGCCGCAACTGGATGGGTGAGAAAAGATTGCCTGCGCGGCGTGAATTCGTGGATGCCCGGAACCCGTTTCGAACAGGGTTTTCATTGCTGCAATACGGAAATGAGATGAAAATGACATAAAAGTTGCTCTTTCTTTTCCCTTTGGATATGAATGTAATGTCTATGTAACGCAACGGACATCAATCCGTTACGAAAACATGATGTAGTTCGGCAAGATGACTATCCGGGGGCGACATGTCCAAAGCGTGTATCCTGATTGTTGAAGATGACTCCGATATTCTGCAACTCCTGACCTACAACCTTCAGGCCGCTGGCTATGATGTTTTGACTTCTCAAGAAGGCTACGATGCATTGAACATCGCCAGAAGTCATCTGCCGACGCTCATCGTGCTCGACCTGATGATACCGGGGATCGACGGGTTCGAAGTGTGCAGGGAATTGAAGAGGAGCCCTGAGACCAGGAACATCTTCGTGATCATGCTTACGGCCAGGGGAGAGGAGGTGGACCGCATCGTGGGGTTGGAACTCGGCGCAGACGACTACGTGGTCAAGCCCTTCAGCCCGAGAGAACTTATCCTGCGGATTCGGGCGATACTGCGCAGAGGGATCTCCCCCGCCGCCAGTGAGAACCTGTGGCAGAAGGAAGGACTCAGGGTGGACATGGAAGCACACAAAGTGACAGTGGACAACCGCGAGATCGTGCTCACTGCAACGGAGTTCAAACTCCTGGTTGAACTTATTCACAGCAGGGGTAAAGTGAAGACCCGTGATCAACTGCTTGATAAGGTGTGGGGTTACAGTTTTGACGGCTACGCTCGAACCGTCGACACGCACGTCCGAAGACTCCGTCAAAAGCTCGACTCCTACTCCAAGTGGGTTGAAACCGTGAGAGGCGTGGGCTACCGGTTCAAAGGCTGACGATGCAGAAACATCTATCTCTCAGATCTTATCTTCTTCTATCATTTTGGATTCTCCTTATCCTGTCGATGCTCCTGCCGACGTGGTACTATTACCGCAATCTGACCCAGCAGGCCATGAATGACGCCAGGGAAGCTGCCGTACGGCAGCTCAACCTTTTCCACGCCCTGATCCTCAACGACTCGAACATTCGCAGCGTGGCGGATCTTCAAACCTGGTTCGAAAAAACAGCTGGACCCGCCCAACTCCGCCTCACCTACGTGGCCGCGGGAGGAAGAGTCATCGCGGATTCGCAAGTGCCTGCGTCGAGCATACGCGACCTGGACAACCACGCCTCCCGCCCCGAGATTATGCAGGCTCGGACCGAAGATGTGGGTGTGACCATCCGGTACAGTCGCGTGAGCGGGCAGGACCAGATTTTCGTCGCCAGGAGAATCCAGCCCGACGATCCGATCCCCCCGGGGATCCTGCGCCTGGCAGGTCCCATATCACCGCTCAAGGGACTCCTCGACCGCCTCTGGAACAGTTTTCTCATTGTGACCGCCTTGATATTCCTGGCTTCCGTTGTCCTCAGCTACGCCCTCATTCGACAGCTTCGCCTGCCCATCGGCAACTTGGTGGAGGTCGTGGAAGCGCTCGGAACCGGTGACTACGGCAGGCGAAGCCGACTTTCCCCCGGCCACGAATTCTTTCCTCTGGCCCAGGCCATCAACAGGACAGGCGAGAACTTCGGCAAGAAGATTTCGGAAATCTCAGAGGAAAAGCAGCAACTTGAAGCAGTGTTCGACGGAATGCAGGAAGGCGTCATGGTGCTCGATTCCAGGGGCAAGATCCGCACCATCAACCGGGCCCTGTCCGAATTGATTGCCACCGCTTCCAACAGCGTCGGCAAGCGCCCGCTCGAAGTCATCATGAGTCTTGAACTGCAGGAGGCGTGTGACCTTATTCTATCGTCTTCCAGCACCGCCGTTTCCAAGCCCTACAACCTCCAGATCGTCCTGGGAGGTAATCGCACCTACGATGTGACCATCGTGGGCTTTCCTGAAAGAAAGCGAGGAATGGGTGCTATCGCGGTGTTCCACGATATCAGTGAACTCAAACGCCTCGAAACGGTCCGCCAGGATTTCGTCGCCAATGTTTCTCACGAACTGCGGACACCTCTCACCTCCATCAAGGGCTACACCGAGACTCTCCTGGCCGAAAAGCAGCCGGACCCACAGATGCTGTCCTCTTTTCTTCAGGTCATCGCCAAGAACACGAACCACATGGTGAGCATGGTGGACGACCTTCTCCGCCTCGCAAGGCTTGAATCCCGTCATCAATCCTTCAAACCCGCCCCCGTCGATCCGGCTGATGCCATTACGGCTGCATGGAAGGCCTGCGCACCGTTAGCCGAATCCAAGAATATCGTTCTCAAGAGTGACATCGCACCGCACACACTGCATGTGTCGGCAGACTACGACCAGCTCGTACAGGTCTTTCGAAACCTTCTCGAAAACGGGATCAAGTACAGCACCTCCGACGATGAACTGATCGTCTCCTGCCGTATCGAAGGAAACAGGGCTACGTTCGGCATCCGGGACAACGGTCCCGGGATTCCCAAACAGCACCAGCACAGGATCTTTGAACGGTTCTACCGCGTCGAGAAGCACCAGAGCACGCACCCCGGAAGCACGGGCCTTGGTCTTGCCATCTGCAGGCACATCATTCGCAACCATGGCGGACGCATCTGGGTCGAAAGCCCCAATCCCGAGGAAGACAAGGGCTGCACATTTT
>JABUEY010000224.1 GCA_013314815.1 Syntrophobacteraceae bacterium | reverse complement strand
AGTATTGGAGTGGTACGTGGAGGACGGCAACACGCTGGTGCTGCGGCGTCGTAAACTTCCCAAACCGCGCTCGCTCAAGAGTATTGCTTAACTTGACGGCAATGCGCGAAGGCGGGAATCACGTTGTTGCAGGGATGACGTTGGGATGCATCTCATGATGAATGGACCGTCTCTGTGAATCCGGGCTGAGGGCCGCCCGCCCGCAGGGAGAGTTGTTCCTGGACTGCAAGGAGTCCGCTTCCCGGCACATGGCTCATCTCGCCCGTTCCCTCCGCGAAATGGACCGGGAGGAAAGGGGCATCGAGCTTCAACAGAGCACGGAAATCCTGGTCATGCGCCCCGCCGCACCGGCCAGGCCGGTTCTGGAGCTGCCTGGGGCAACGGTTTATTCACCTTGGAAACGGCCGGACGGAGCAGTCCGGATTCAGGGCAGCTTCCGGTTCTGAATCCTTTCCACAGTCCGGACAGCCTCTTCCGGTGAACATACAGCACCCAGCCCGATGCGAAAAGGTAGACGGAAGTCAGGAGCAGATGAACATGCCCCGCATCGGAACTCAAGGGCAGGATTCCCGGAAACGAGTCGATAAGGTACGGCGAGATGAACTGCCCGACGAACAGCCCGAAAAGGAGCAGGGCACCTTTCATGCCGAATCGCATGCCCGCGAGAAGCGCTACGGCCAGCAGGGACTGTGCGGCTGTAAGCAGAATTTCGTTCATCTGGAAAGAACCCATGGGGATGGGGTTTTTCAGGGAGGCGCTCGATATGCCGTAGACGCCGGGAATCATGCCCACAAGCAGAGTCCACTGGTTGAGTTTTGCAGAAATGAGACTCCCCAAAGCTATGCCCGCGTGACCTCGAAGAGCCAGCATGATGGCTACGGTGAACTCCGGCGCCTCCGAAGCGATGGGAGCGAGCCACTGAACGAGCAGGAATTCATTGATGCCCAGCTGCTTTCCCGTGGCAACCAGGGATTCGCTGAAAGGCTCAGCGTTTGCCAGGATCACTCCGGCCGAGAAGAGAAACAGGATTGCCGTCGCGATGCGTCTTTTCTTTCTGGTCAACTGCCCCAGCAGTTCCGCCGGGCCTTCGAGATCGAAATCTTCGCAGGGGCGGCGACTGGCGATCCTGATATACCATGCATAAAGTCCGATGAAGACCAGGCCGTCATACCAGGCCAGGCTGCCCTTGACGGGGATGAGAAAGGCGTAGAGGGTAGCCATCCCGAGGAAGAGCACCTCCGTTTGCCGGTCCTTTTCGAGGACCACTCCACGGCCGGCCTTGATCCAGAAAATGGCGGCAATGACCGCCCAGGCAACTCCAATGAGCAGCCTGTTGGCTCCCGTCATGTTGGCTATGGCATACTGGGCGTAGTTGCTTTCGGGATACTGCCCCGCCTGCCAGGTGAAGTACATGTCCACGGCGTATTCGGGAAGCACCGCAATCAGCGCCACCACCGCCAGGGCCAGCGCCTGGGAAATATCCTTCTGGGCGGCGTCGCATGCCCAGAGCAGCAGGAATGAAGCACCCAGGATCGCCGACCCGGTGACGAGAACCGTCAGCCGGGGGTCGAGTTCCGCGTGGATCATGCGCAGGCACAACCCGGGAATGGTAAACAGGATGGTAACAACAAACGGCAGAACAAGTCTTGTCTTGATCATGGTCCCCTTTCCAAAAATGAATACGATTCGCTGAGATCCGCACCTGCCGGGGGACCCGCATAAAAAAAACGAGACCTCGGCACGATCAGTCACGCCAAAAGTCTCGCTGATTGGCTCCAAGCCAACGGCAAAGCCAGGTGGTTCACACCGTACTGGTGACTTTGCCCTGAATAGCTACTCCCTTTTGTGGAGGCGGATTATCTCACTCGGCTTTACCAGAGTCAACTTAAAAGAGACATCCAGATTGAGCATGCCGGACATCCCGAAAATCCGAAGACGTCACGAAATATTCGGCTTGACATGCACATCGGTCTCCCTTTATTGCTTGTGCCTGGACAGGAATGCCGGCACCAGTTCCGCACTTCAGCCCGTATCCGGATGACCGGCATGAATTCCACAAACCATACGGGATGTCATGATATGACCGGCCATCACATGGTTCAAGCCTGCACACCGCCGGGTCGCAAGATTATCGGCCGGATTGTGCTGCTTGGCCTCCTTCTGGCTACGTCTTTTGTCCATTTTACCCACACGTGCACATCGGAAGATTCCCCGATCCTGCACAGCCTGGTTTCCTTCGTGGGGCACCAGGACCCACAGGATTCCTCCAGTCCGAAACACGAAAGCGGCGAGACATGCCCGGCATGCGCATTCCTGCATGCCATGCATTCCGCAAAAATATCAGTTTACCTTTTCCCGCCTTCCGATCCCTCTCCTGTCCCCACAGTTCGCGAGGCAGGGACGGAAAGCCCTCCATCGAGGAATTTTGCGCACTCAAACCGGGTTCGCGCACCTCCCGTTTCCCTCTAGCTCACCACAGTTTTCCAGGGGTCAATAAGCACGGAGGCTTCCCGGCCGGCACGATCTGAATCGCTGCGGCGACCCATGTCGTCTCGTGCGCATGCCCGGTCACGAAGCATTCCGGCGCAGTTCTTTTGTGAACCGTGAACAAGAGGGGAAGTATGACTCGAAGAGATCTTCTCAAGATGACCGTTCTTGCCGTTCAACCTCTGATCTGGATTCCTTCCGATGAAATCGAGGCAGCCGTTGCTGAAAAACACTGCACGGGACGGCTGACCCTGCACAATCGGAACACGGGTGAATCCATCGCTGTCCGATACCTCGACAAGAAGGGCCGGTTCGACCAGAATGCCTGTGCCAGGCTGAACCGCTTTTTCCGCTGCCACCACACGGGAACGATCTGCAGGATCAACCCGAAGCTCTTTGTCCTTCTCGATTCCGTGCGATGTCGTCTGGGAGCCAGAGAACGGCCGTACGTACTCTATTCCGGATATCGTTCTCCCGAGTACAACAGGGTGCTCAAGGCAGAAGATCCCGATGTGGCCAAAAAGAGCTTTCATACCAGGGGAATGGCCGCCGATATCGCCATCGAGGGGGTTTCGTTGAGGGATATCCGGCGCAGTGCAAAGGCACTGAAGAAGGGTGGCGTCGGAATATACGACTGCTTTGTGCATCTCGACGTAGGACCGGTGCGGCATTGGTAGGAGGAGGAATCCCCGCGGGAGCATCAGGGAAGCGGTGCCGAGAGATCCGCATCACGGAACCGCGCAGCAACAATGCCGGTTCTCATAAAACGCGTACCCGGACAGCTGCCGATCAAAGGTGGAATACACCCTCAACAAGGTCATTCCCGCAAAGACGGGAATCCAGGAAGGGTAACCGTGCACGGAGAAACAGTTCATTGTATACATCGTGGAAAGTGGACCAGGCGGTACGCTGTAGGCTGGTGCAACATCGAATCCGGTGCAGGGGGTATGGTATCACAAACAGGGCGTAGTCGAAGGATTCATGGAGTCCAAACAATCCCGTGTGGAGAGATCTTTACGGCGCGATCCGTGCCTGAACTGGATTCCCGCCTTC
>JABUEY010000223.1 GCA_013314815.1 Syntrophobacteraceae bacterium | reverse complement strand
TACTTTTCAAAATCCGCCATGACGGCCTGGATTTTCGAGAAGTCCGGCGGGGAAACCGGCGAGGCGGACTCCGCAGGCGCGGGGATCTGCACCAGGGCCATGCAGGATGCGCACAGTACCAGGATAACCCGGCTCAGCACGCGGCGTCTCCGGGTTCCGAATCGAATGGTGTCCGCTGCGGCGAGGTCTTCCACGTTGACTTTGAAACGGTTTCCGCTGCGCATGGTCTTTTCTCCCTGGTTAATCGGCGCTGAATCGAAGGTTCGTCCATCGGGCGGCTTCAACATTAGCATAAGCAAGAGGGGGCGCACAACGGAGTAGACTCCGGGAGCGTCTTTTTCGGCAATCAAGGCAAGGAGGCAAACGAATGGGCAGGTTTCTGCTTGTGGATGTCGGTGCGGGCACAATGGATGTTCTGTGTTACGATGACGACTCGAATCATCACTTCAAGGCCGTCGTGCGGTCTCCCGTGCTGACGGTTGCCGAAAAGGCTTCCGCCATGTCGGGGGAAATCCTGGTCGTCGGCTGTGAAATGGGCGGCGGGCCCGTCTCCCGTGTGCTGGAAGAGAAGGCGCGGTCATCGAGGGTCGTCATGTCGCATTCCGCGGCCCTTACTCTTCATCACGACCTGGAAAGGGTCTCGGCTTCGGGGATGGAACTCATCGACGACGACGACGCGGAAGAACGAAGAGGAACCGGCAGGTACGCCGTCCTCACCCTAGGCGACCTCGAACCCGACCGCCTGAGACTTATCGTGGAAGGAATGGGTATTCCCTTCTCCTTCGACGTCCTGGGAGTCTGTGCTCAGGACCACGGTATGCCTCCCCGCGGCGTGTCTCACCTGGACTACAGGCAGAGCGTGTTCAGGACATTTCTGGACTCAACCCCCCGCCCCGACGCGCTGCTTTTCAATAAAGAGTCGGTGCCGCCGACGTTCAACCGCCTGAAGTCCATTGCGCAAAGCGCAGGAGAACTGTCCATTCCCGAGGTCTATGTCATGGACAGCGGCATGGCGGCCATTCTGGGAGCGTCTCTCGACTTCCATGCAAGAGCCGCCGCGAACAGCATCGTACTCGATGTGGCAACTTCCCACACCGTGGCGGCTGCCCTCGAAGGCATTGAAATTGTTGGATTTTTCGAATATCACACCCGGGATGTGACCGTCGAACGCCTGGATCTCCTGGTAAGGCAACTTGCCGACGGGAAGCTGCGGCACGACAGGGTGATCACGGAAGGCGGCCATGGCGCCTATGTGCGCGGCGCTCCCGGGTTCGAATCCATCGGTGCCGTTGTGGCGACCGGACCCAGGCGGAACCTGGTCAGGGGCACCCGGCTGCCCGTCATACCTGGAGCTCCGCTGGGCGACAACATGATGACCGGAACAGCCGGTGTCCTGGAAGCCATCCGAAGGAAGAAGGGGCTCGAATCCCTCGAAGGCCGTTTCTGAAATCACCGGGAATCGGGTCAGATGAGGCAATGGGACTGGCAGCCGTCCACGCTGATGCATGCCCCGGTAATGAGGCCGGCGCGCTTCGAGGCCAGAAAGACCACGACATCCGCGACTTCCTCGACCGTTCCAAATCGGCCCAGAGGCAACTCCCGTTCCACGAAACTCGCGATGGCCTCCGGGTTTTCCCTCGCCCGCCCGTCCCAGCTTCCGCCCGGGAAGCGGATGGACCCCGGCGCGACGCTGTTGACGCGTATCCCGTGAGGCGCCAGTTCCACGGCCATGATCTTCGCCAGGCTGATGATGCCGGACTTGGTCGTGTTGTAAATGGACAGGTTCGGGCCTCCCGATTCCCGCCCGAAAATAGAAGCCATGAACAGGATGACTCCTTCACCCTGTTTTCTCATGTGAGGCACCACGGCACGGCTGATCCGGACATGCGAAAGAAGATTCAGGTCGATGATTTCCTTCCAGTCCACGTCTGTCGTGGCTTCGAACCTGCCCCGCCGGTTGCCTCCCGCGTTGTTGACCAGGATGTCGATGCGACCGAATTTCCTGAGCGTCGATTCCACGAGTTGAAGTTCGCTGCCCGGTTTGGTGATGTCGAGAGGCAGTGCCAGTGTTTCGACGTTCCTGGCCCGGACGGCTTCTTCGGCTTTCATGAGGTCCACCTGGTTGCGCGCGCACAGGACGATCCGGCATCCCTCCAACGCGAGGCCAAGAGCGATCCCTCGGCCGATTCCCCGGCTCGAACCCGTCACGACGGCTACCTTTTCCTTCAAACCCAGATCCATTGAGAAACTCCCCTCGTTCACCCGCGATGAAGTATTCTTCCACTGGACGGCAATCGGCCGCGGGTCGGATCCTTTCGCCGCCCGTTCAAATTCTGCCACAAAAGTCGCGCAGGTGTAAACCTCGACCGGGTTGCAGGTTCCCGAAAGAGAAGAAGCAGCCCAGGTTTTTGGGGAGGGCAACGGCATGAAGAAACCGGCAAAAGATTGGTTCATGCAGCAAACGAATACCTCCCGTGCTTTTAACGCATCCAATGTTTTTCTCGAACGAGATGCTTCTTACGCAAAGGATCGATGGCACCACAACATCATCAGGTACCACAACGTCATCAGGCGCCAGAGCGACATCAGGCACCAGAACGTCATACCCGCGAAGATCACGACGTCCTTCCCGCGAACGGGGGGGGGAATCCAGTCCAATCGCGGATTGCGCTATCAAATGGAGTAACACGACTTTTTGGACGGGAATCCATATGTAAGCGGATTGACAGGCGTTTCGCCTCATCGCCTTTCCGTGGACCCGAAACCTGGGCTGGAGAGCTTCGTGGGATGTTGGAGGGTGTGGAGGCGCGGATCCGCGAACCTGGGGGATTCAGGGTTCTTGCTGATTGTCGTGGGAGCTGATGTCGGCGAGGATGTGATCCAGGATGCCGTTGATGAATGCGCCGGAATCGGGGTTTCCGAAGGTCTTGCCGAGGTCGACGGCTTCGTTGATGGAGACTTTCGGGGGGATGTCGGGGCAGAAGAGCATCTCGAACAGGGCGATGCGCAGGATATTGCGGTCCACGATGGACATGCGCGGAATCCGCCAGTGTTCGGAAGCGGCTGCGATGACGCGGTCGATTTCGGACTGGTGCAGGTCGACCCCTTTCACGAGATCTTCGGCAAACGGCCGAACAGACATGGGAATATCGAATTCGAGGTCGTCGTCTTCCTTGAAGATCTGGTAATAGAGGTCGATCGCTTCCTCCGGAGGCAGATGCGTCATTTCCATCTGGTAGAGAATCTGGAGGGCGATTTCCCGGGAACGCCTGCGCCGGCCCATGTCACCTACTCACTGTTGTGGTTGGGGAAGGAAAGGGGGTGGGGAATGTACACCCCCGGGAAAGATCGATAGTTGCATGGTATAGAAGGCGGTCCTCGACATTTCCGGTTCGAGGTTCATCAGGCGATCTGCCGGATGAGGTTCGCCATTTCGATGGCGGACACAGCGGCGTCCCAGCCCTTGTTGCCCGATTTCGAACCGGCCCGTTCGATGGCCTGCTCCAGGGTGTCCGTCGTGAGGACTCCGAAGGTGATCGGCACTCCCGAT
>JABUEY010000038.1 GCA_013314815.1 Syntrophobacteraceae bacterium | reverse complement strand
TGCAACTCCCGCAGAACGGCGACGGTGGAGCCACTGAACGCTTCATTGATTTCGAACAGGTCCACATCCGTGATGCCAATACCTTCTTTCTTCAGGCATTTGGATACAGCCCATATGGGGGCCACCAGAACATATTTCATGTCGATGCCCGCGGACGCCTGGGCTCCGACAACTCCCAGCACGCGGCACCCGAGAGCTTCGGCCTTCTCTCTGGCCATGACAAGCACCGCGGCAGCTCCGTCACTGATCACCGAAGCGTTCCCGGCCGTTGTAACCCCATCCTTCTTGAAGGCGGCTTTCATCTCGGACAGCAATTCATAGGAGGTCTCCCTCGGACATTCGTCCCTGCAGAACACGACAGGCTTCCCTTTTCTCCCCGGGAGCGATACGGGTACGATTTCCTCGTCGAACCTGCCCCCGTTCACGGATTCAAGCGCACGCCGGTAGGACTCGGCGGCATACCTGTCCTGATCCTCCCGGCTCACGTTGTATTTCTCGGAACATAGTTCATTGGAAATCCCCATGTGAAAGTCGTTGACCACGTCCCAGAGGCCGTCATGGACCATGTGGTCCTGCAGGGTTCCATCACCCATCCGGTAGCCGAACCTGGCCTTCTCGAGGTAGAAAGGAGCCCGGCTCATGCTCTCCATACCCCCCGCCACCACCACGTCGGCATCGCCTGCCCGTATGGCCTGGGCTGCCAGCATGACCGCCTTCAATCCCGATCCGCACACCTTGTTGACCGTCACGCATTCCACCTCCCAAGGCATGCCGGCACGGACAGCGGCCTGTTTGGCAGGATTCTGGCCATAGCCACAAGGTAAAACCATGCCCATGATGACCTCGTCGACGTCCTCCTTGGAAACTCCCGCACGCCGTACGGCCTCCTCGATCACAATCCCCCCCAGCGCCGTTCCTCCAATATCACGCAACGAACCGTTGAAACTCCCCAGTGGAGTCCTCACTGCGCTGACGATCACCACTTCCCGCATAACCGCCTCCTGGCAAAATGAGATTCGCTTCCCTGCGGAAACGACCAAAACAGACTCGCATATTTATCAAAAGGTTTCCATTTTTTCAAAAAAATTATGCTTACATCAAACCCGGGTCGCCCACGCACAACCTCACCGGCCGGCATCGCGCACAGCACGAGCAAAGCGAGACGCCGTCGATCGCCGGGCAGGACACCAGAGGATCTGCCTGCACGCCGTGCGAAGAGGCAACGAATCCTCGAAAAACCCCTGCAAGCGAACTCCTACCCTGCCTGCTCCAGGCTCCGGATCAATGCCTTTTCGACGGATTCCAGGGAATGATCATGGACAAAGAGTGTCTTGTGACGCGACTTCAGACCCTGAACAATTTCGACGCGGGATTTCGGAATCCCGAGCAGCCTCGAAATAAACCTGACACACTCCCTGTTCGCCTCCCCCTCGACTGGAGGAGCCGCAAGGCGGACCTTCAAGGAATTCTCGTGCGTTCCGGCTATTTCGTTCTTTCCCGACCGCGGCTGCACGTAGACCTTGATAAAGACACCATCCGTGCCTGCCTTGAGAAAAGAAGCCACTTCGCTCATCCTACACCGGATAGACATTTCCTAGGTCAAAATTGATTATGTTGGCAAAACAAGGCAAAAAATTCTACATTACGAACTGTACCGACATCTTTATACTTCCTCGGGCAGAAGATCAACAACGCGTTTCCAGCAAGGTCGGCGCGGCTTTACCTGCCCATTCCCCAATCGTCAAGAAATCAGCAGGAGGACATGGATGGGAAGAATCTTGCGAATCGATACGGGAGCTGAAGGCGGTATCAGGGCTTTGGAGCAGCCGCCCGGCGGTTCCGCGGGGCTTGGAGGCAGGGCTCTGACATCCACCATTGTCTCGGAAGAAGTTCCACCCCTGTGCCATCCACTGGGAAGGGAGAACAAGCTGGTTTTTGCAGCCGGCTTACTGGGCGGGACAACAGGTGTGATGTTCACCTTCGACTTCTCTGAGGAGGAACCGGACAAGGTATTCGACTGGTCATCCTGCCGACTTTAAACCGGGAAAATCCATCCTGTCATGACCTTCCCGGTTTCTTTCTTTTCACGGGAAGCTGACCAGATGCCTGCACTTCCTTCCCGGATCTTTCACAGCCGCCGGCCGGTATGATTCAATCTGCAGTCCGATCAATGATTTGAGACATTTCGGTAGTATTGACAGGCAATGGTGAGTAAAATATAAAATTGCATCGACAGCCCTGTTGCGCATTTTTCGATGAAAGTACATGACGCCACGGGTTGAGAAGGAGCGTTGGACTTCTGGAATGTTCCGGATGCATAAACTTCAAATAATAAGGAAGCGAAGATGAAGAACAAGATGGGCACAAGACCGTTTCAACTGGCGATTCTTTTGGTTGTGAGTCTGTTCCTTTTTTCAAGCCCTGCCATGGCCATCGAATTTTCTGCGGACATGTTCATCCAGCCCAAGGACGAAGAACCGTTGAAGGGCAAGATCTACGTCAAGGGAGATAAGGTCCGGCAGGAAATGACCGAGGAAGGTGAAGTACAGATCATGATCATCAGGCCGGACAAGAAGGTCACGTGGATGATCATCCCCGAAGACAAGACCTATCTCGAAATGCCTTACCAGGCGGAAGACAAGACTTTCGAGGAATGGACGGCGGAAAAGGAAAGCAAGGCCAAACTTCTGGGCGAGGAGACCGTGTCGGGGCTTCAGTCTCGAAAGTATGAAAGCATTGAGGACGGCGAAAAGACCTATTTCTGGATATCCAAGAAATTCCCGTTCCCGGTGAAGGTGGAAGATGTCGAGGTCACCATGGAGTACAGGAATATCAAGGAAGGGTCTGTTCCTGATTCCTTGTTTGAACTCCCCTCCGGGTATGAAAAAATGACCATGCCGATGATGCCCGGCAAATCGGAATAAAGCAAAGGCACAGGACACCCGAACCGTTTTGAGGCGGTCGTATCTTCCCCTTCCGGTGCCCTGTGGAGACTCACACGGTGTTCCGGCCGGGTTTGGTTACCGCAGGAACCTGTGTCCGGGCCGGGAACTGCCGGCAATCCTGGTCGATGGGGAGGAAAACCGATCCGGACTCTGACTCGAGCCCGATGGCCGTGTTTCGGGCCGCTTTTCCGATGGCGGCCGGGCTGCCGGTTTCCTGACAACGGATCAGCGAATCGAGGGGGTTCGAATCCTGCCCTGTCGGCATGACTCCCGACGACCTGTGCAGGATTGCGCCTTTCCTTTCCGCAACGGCGGCATGCCTTGGACTCCCCAACTCCAGGAGGACTACCCTGCCATGATGGACGTGACTTGCCAAGAGAAGGGGACTGAGAACTCAGAAGGTTCTCATCGATCCCCCTTTTCCCTGCTGGAGGAATTTCCGGGGTTCGTCTGGAAAACAGATGCCGAGGGGCACTGTGATTACTTCAACAAGACCTGGTATGAATTCACGGGCAGAGACTTCGACCAGGAGAAGGGGGAGGGCTGGACACAGTCGGTGCACCCTGACGACCGAGAACGGTGCATGTCTCTCTTTTACGATTCGATTAGAACTCGAATGCCGTTCGAGATGGAATACAGGTTGAGGAGGCACGACGGCGAGTACCGATGGGTGGTCGATTATGGACGCCCGCTGTACGACGCCCAAGGCGGTTTTACCGGGTACGTGGGCTATTGTTACGACATTACGGAACGCCGGCAGGCTGAGGAGGAGGTGCAGTGGGAACTGGAAGTCAACACAGCGCTGTCCGATCTGTACAAGCCCCTGATTTCCCCTTTTTCCTCTCTCGAAAATATTGCCGTCAAAGTCCTGGAGCACTCCAGGGAGCTGACGCGGAGTGCGGACGGCTTTGTATCGTCCATCGATCCATCTACGAAGGACACCAGGATCCTGACATTTTCCGAAGGGAGCCACGAGAAGTGCACCATTCGCCACATGGACACCTCTATCACCTTTCCCCTGGGGAAGGACGGGAAATATGCAGGTTTATGGGGGCATGCCCTCAATATGCTGGAATCGTTCTTCACGAATTCGCCGCAGACACATCCGGCATCCCGTGGAGTTCCGGAAGGGCATGTTCCCCTCGAACGCTTTCTGTCCGTGCCGGTCATGCTGAGGGACGAACTGGTGGGCCAGGTCGCCCTGGCCAACTCATCGAGGGATTATAGCGAGCGCGATGTGGAGGCCGTTCAGAGGCTGGCCGATTTCTATGCCCTCGCCATACACAGAAAGCGTGCCGAGGAAGTGCTGCGGTTGAGCGAAGAGAAGTTCAAGACGCTGTTCAACAGCGCAGGTGACGCCATATTCATACACGATTTCGATTTTCGAATCATCGAGGTCAACAGTGTAGCCTGCGAGCGTCTCGGGTACAGCAGGGAGGAACTTCTCAACCTCGATGCAAAAGGCGTTCAAGCCCTGAATATCACCATGCCGATGGGGAAAATGACCCCGGAACTCATCGAAAGCGGGCCGGCCATGTTCGAGACGGTCCGTGTTGCGCCGGGGGGAGACAGGGTCCATACGGAAATCCACAGCCGGGTGATCGATTTCGAGGGTCGGAAGGCGATGCTGAGCATCGGCAGGGATATCACCGGGCGCAAGAGGGTTGAGGAGGAACTCCTGAGGGCAAAGAAGGCGGCTGAGGCGGCAAACACTGCCAAGAGCCGTTTTCTGGCCAATATGAGCCATGAAATCCGGACCCCGTTGAACGCGGTCATCGGAATGACGAGTCTGATCCTGGATTCCGACCTGTCCTCCGAACAGCGTGAATACGCGGAGATCGTGTACTCATCGGCCTATTCTCTGCTCGGAATCATCAACGATATTCTTGATTTTTCCAAGATCGAATCCGGGGAACTCGATTTCGAGGAACTGGACTTCGACTTGAGGACCACGGTCGAAGACACCGCGGAATTTCTTGCATCAAAAGCCCATGCCAAGGGCCTCGCCTTCGATTGCCTCATCGATCCCGAAGTCCCGTCACTTGTACGCGGTGATCCCGGGCGGCTCCGGCAGGTTATTGTCAACCTGGTGAACAACGCCATCAAGTTTACCTCCTCGGGCGGGGTTTCGCTGCACCTGCATTGCGAAATGGAAAGCAGGTCGCAGGCGATGGTTCGTTTCACGATAAGCGATACGGGCATAGGCATCGAACCGGACCAGATGGCCCAACTCTTCAAGATATTTTCCCAGGTCGACACTTCAACAACACGCAAGTACGGGGGAACCGGCCTCGGCCTGGCCATTTCAAGCCGGCTGGTGGAAAAAATGGACGGAAGAATCGGCGTATCCAGTGAACCGGGCAGAGGCTCCACCTTCTGGTTTACCGTCTCCTTCCTGAAACAATCCCCCATAGTACAGCCGGATACTGCACTTCCCTGCGATATCCGCGACAAGCGCATCCTCATCGTAGACGACAACCCGGCGAATCGCCTCGTACTGCAGGAGTGTCTGCGGTCCTGGGGCTGCCGATGGGATGAGGCTTCCAGCGGCCGTGCGGCCCTCCACAAGCTGGCCGAGGCTGCTGAAGCGTCCGATCCTTTCCGCATAGCGATCCTGGACATGCATATGCCGGATATGGACGGTGAAGATTTGGGAAAGAGAATCAAGAAGGATCCTCGACTGAAGGACACCATCCTGGTCATTCTCTCCTCGGCCGCGCTGCGCGGTGACGCCGTACGACTCAAGGAGATCGGCTTCTCGGCTTTCCTGACAAAACCCGTCAGGCGATCAGACCTCTATGACTGCCTGGTCACGGTATGCAGTATCGAACATGAAGACGGCACTCTGGTTCTTCCACAGATCGTAACGCGACACACTGTAGCGGAGGCGAGAAAACGGAAGATCCGCATCCTCATGGCCGAAGACAACATGACCAATCAAAAGGTGGCTCTGCGCATCATGGATAAGCTGGGCTACCGCGCGGATGCCGTCGCAAACGGGCAAGAGGCGTTACGGGCACTGGAAATGATTCCTTACGACCTGATCCTCATGGATGTTCAAATGCCGGTGATGGATGGGTTCGAGGCAACCCGACTGATTCGGAAGTCGGAGGAAGGCACGGGAAAGCACATTCCCATTATCGCCATGACGGCACACGCCACGAAGGGTGACCGCGAAAGCTGTATCGAGGCGGGAATGGACGATTATATCTCCAAACCCATCCGCCCCGAAGAACTTGTCGAGGGAATCGAGCGAATGTTGCGACGATCTCTTTCGCTCCCTCCATCTCACACGGCCCAGGCTGCTTCCCGATCCGAAAGATACGTTTTCGACAGGGAAGAACTGCTCGCGCGGGTGGGAGACGATGAAGCCTTCTTGGCCGAAATCATGGGTGTTTTCCTGGACGATGTCCCTCTGCAGATCCAAGGCCTCCGGCAGGCGGTGGACAGGAGAGACTTCAAAGACATCGAACACCTGGCTCACGGGCTGAAGGGAGCGTCTGCAAATATGGCCGTCGAATCCCTGCGCAAGACCGCCCAGGAGATGGAACAGGCGGGGAAGGATCACAGCTTCGAACGTGCCGCCGGTTTGCTCCCGAGAATGGAACAGGAATTCGAGACATTGAAAGCAGTCCTGGCAAAATCCGGGCTGTACAGCAAGCGTGAGAATATATGGGACTGAAATTCAGGAAGAATTCAGAAGAGATGTTCCCGACCGTCACCGGAAGGCTCCGGACCACGGCCGAATAGGATCGCCGAGATGCCCTCAAGTCCCACAGATCAAGATTTCTACTCGAGAGTACTCATCGCCGAAGATGATCTGACATCGCGACGCCTTCTGCACACGCTGCTGATGAAATGGGGCTTCGATGTCGTCGTGGCCTCTGACGGACGGGAGGCCTGGGAAATACTGCAGGGCGACGACCCTCCCCGCCTGGTGATTCTCGACTGGATGATGCCCGAAAAGGACGGCCTCGAAATCTGCCGCGCACTCAGAGAGCACAGCAACGAAGACGAACCCTATTCGTATGTGATCATGCTGACCACCAAGGCCTCCATTGACGAAATCGTCATGGGCATGGAAGCCGGAGCGGACGACTATATCACGAAGCCTTTCAGCCCTCATGAACTGAGAGTCCGCCTTCGGGCGGGCATGCGCATCATCGAACTGCAGTCCCGCCTGATCGCCGCGAGGGAGGCCATGCGATTCGAGGCGACTCACGATTTTCTCACTCGAGTCTGGAACCGCCTGGCCATTTTCGAAATCCTTCAGAACGAACTCGGGCGCTTCCAGAGGGAAGGCAGGCCTTTCAGCATCATCCTCGCCGACCTGGATCATTTCAAGAAGGTCAACGACACCTACGGACATCCCGTCGGCGACGAGGTGCTTCGCGAAAGCATTCGACGAATCAAGGGCTCGTTGCGAAGCTATGATTCCATCGGCCGTTACGGTGGGGAGGAGTTTCTCATCGTGCTGCCTGAAACCGATGAAAAAGAGATCATCGGGATCGCCGAAAGGCTCAGAACAGCCTTGTCCGGCCGTCCCATTCATATCCTCGGCAACGACATCCACCTCACGATGAGTCTCGGCGTGGTGACGGTGCATTCACAATCCGGACTCGATCAGTTGATCACCGAAGCGGACTCCGCCCTTTACTCGGCTAAGCATTCCGGGCGTGACCGGGCCGAGTTTATGGTCCTGCAGTGCGGATCCGCCCACCAGGCATGGCGGATGCAACAATGAACACGATCGATGCCCGCCGTCGATTGCTCCTTCCCTATCCGCCCGGATGCAGGACGGCACGATTCGTGCTCAGGGAGAAGCGTTTCCTCGTCGAGGCCGAAGCCGAAGGATACCGCTTCAGGGTGCACTGCAACAACTCGGGCAGCATGCTGGGACTGCTTAAGCCGGGATCGGAAATCCTGGTTTCCCCTTCCGCGAACAAGAAACGACGCCTCCCCTGGACCCTGGAACAGGTCAAAATCGACCACCACCTTTGGGCCGGCGTAAACACACTCGTTCCCAACCGCATGCTTCATTCGGCATGGAAAGCCGGCCTGCTGCCGGAAGCCGCCGGTTATGTTTCCTACCGGAGTGAATCGAGATCGGGAGAAAGCCGGCTGGACGCGCTGCTGGAAGGTCCGGCTGGACGGCTTTGGGTCGAGGCAAAGAATGTCACCCTGGTGGAGGAGGCAACGGCCTACTTCCCGGATGCGGTGACCACTCGAGGGCAGAAGCACCTCCAGGAACTGATCGGACTCGCCCGCAGGGGTGAAAGGACGGCCTGCTTCTACCTGGTCCAAAGATCCGATGCCCTCTGTTTCGCTCCCGCCGATTTCATCGACCAGGCCTTCTCCGATCTATTCCGGCAGGCAATCGAGGAAGGCACCGAGGTGTGGCCCTACCTCGCCGTGCTGACTCCGAAAGGAATAAGCCTGGGAGAAAGACTGCCCCTGCAGCTTCGTTAAGCCGCATCGGCGAAGAATCCCGGAAACCGCAGATGACGGTAACTGCTTTTTGAAGGCCAAAGCACCGGCAGGGTCAATAGAGAAAAGGATCCCGGTACCGGGGCCAGACGGAGTAAGGATACGGGAAATCATACCAGGCCGGGAATTGGGAGGTACCATACCGATGGGCAGGACGTCTCCACAGATGAACTTCCCGTGTGGCGACAACGGGATAGACATACTCCATTTCCCCCAGCTGTTCGACTTCCCTGCCGGTCACCTCCCCCGCTACCGTGATCATCCTTCCCCTGCAGTAGACCTCCCTGTCCACGTAACCCTCGATTTTTGCGATGAACCTCCCCTGGCTGTGCTCCTCTTCCCCGGGCATTCCAGTGGAATCAAGAGGTGTCTGGAGGATTTTCAGGAAAGTATCGTCCCGGCGGTTCACAGTGTCGATGATCCTGCCTCCCCAGATCACCGTCTCCCCGCTGTACGAACCGGGATCACGCTGAACCGCGGCAAACGACAGCCCGGGCCTTGCCTTGAGGCGGGATTCCCGGGAAATGACATGAGCGCAGCCGGAAGATGCCAGGAGAGATACCAGAACAATCCATACCATGCCAGGATTTCTCATGCTCATCTTTCGTCTTTCCTCGTCACGCCGGAAGATTGCAAGCAAGGGAGCCTGTTGGCAAGGAAGCCTTGCTGTAATGGAGACGACCGTATAGTATTTTAATGGAGGCGGATTGCAAATCAAACCTTGAGTTGCATGAAATCTTTCGCAGACCATGCATCAAGGCCGAATCGCTCCTTTTGAACGGATGGAAGACTTCGTCGTGAGGCCAGCCGCTGACCGCGGGGCATTCTTGATGTCGCTTCCGCGGAACATTACCCGGACAAGGATCGGGAACCATGGCAAAGCGTGTGAAAATCCATTCAGGGGTGGATCAACTGGATGAACTGCTTGGCGGGTTGTTCATCGGAGACAATGTAGTCTGGCATGACGACTCGGGAAGCCTTGCATCTGCCTTCTGCCTCAATTTCCTTCGGTCGTCTCAAGCGAATGCCAAGCCTTTGGTGTACGTGAGCTTTGACCGCTCGCCCAGAAACCTGCTCGAAAAACTGGGGCACCTTGCATCCAACCCTCACCTTACCATCCTCGACTGTTTCACCTGCGGCAAGGGAGCATCTTCGCCGGTTTTTCTCAAGTTCTACGAGGAAGCCGGATCGAACCTGCCTTGCCGTGTCATGAAGGTGAAGGAACCGCGTAGAGCGGATGAAGTCGTCGATGTACTTTACGGCGTGCATGGGAGTCTGAAAGGGGACGTGCGTTTCATTTTCGAGAGCCTCACGGGTATGCAGGAACTGTGGGGCGGGGAAGAACATATTCTCAATTTCTACTCCCATTCCTGCCCGCGACTTTACGAACTGAATACCGTGGCTTACTGGATCATGGAAAAAAAGGCGCACACCCCCCGCCTCCGGGCCCAAATCAACCAGATTGCCCAGGTGGTTATCGAGCTTTCCATAAAAAGGGGAACCACTTCCCTGACAATTCTTAAAGCCGAGAAGCGTGACCTGGAAAACCTGCATAAGCCCATGACCTATTGGGCCAAAGACTTGGCTATCACTTTTGATGAAGAAAGAAAGACGACCGGAGGCCTGGACCTGGGAGGTCGACTCAAAGAACTGCGATCCAAGAAAGGCCTTTCCCAAACGGAGCTTTCGAGGCTCGTGGGAGTAACCCCGAGCACCATTTCCCAGGTGGAAAGCAACCTGATCTACCCTTCCCTGCCCGCACTTCTCAAGATGGCGGAAGTGCTTTGTGTGGACGTGAGTTCGTTCTTTCAGGAAACCCCGCTCGCGAAAAGACGCCTGGTTTTCTCGTCGAGCGACGCGACGGAAGTGAGATTGTCCGAGCTTCCCGATGGCACGGTTTACGCCAGGATGCTGACTCCGGTGGACGTGGACGTGAAAGCGGAACCCCTTCTCCTGGAGATACCCCCCGACAGAACGATCTCTTCGCACTTCTTCATGCACAAGGGAGAGGAGATGGGATACATGCTTTCGGGAGAATTGCAGGTCAAGGTGGGAAACGACCTGCATGCCCTTCGCCAGGGGGACGTTATCTACCTGACAAACGAGATCCCGGTTCAATGGAAGAATACCGGATCATCAACGGCCGTTATGCTCTGGATCAAGATCAAGTAAAGGTGACCGGCCGGTCTTTTGACGCAAAAGGCCTCACCGCCTTCGGACGGTGAGGCCTTCTTTAATAATTGTTGCGGGATCCCGGCGGAGAATCAGCTGTCCAGAATGGCTTCCGCCTCCTCCCTGTATGCATCCATAATATAAGGGATCTTGGTCACCTTGGAGCATTCCTGGGTGAGGGACATCAGTTCCCTGCGGCTGATGGTTCCGACGTTAAAGCAGCGGGCACCGGCCATCAACTGCTGGAGTCCGACCCTGATCTTGTCGGCATAGCTGTATATGCCGATTGCACCCAAAGGAATGCTGGACATATTGCCGTTGCCGACTGCTTCCTTTACCGCTTCGTAGCAGACGAAGATCTCTTCCACGCTGGAGCCGTACTGACTGACCGTTTTGGGAAGATCGTTCTTCTTCATCCATTCCGAAATGTTCTTGCCGACCATGCCCGGAATCATCAATGCCCGCCCCATGCATACGGCTTTGACAAAGGGGGATCCGAGTGCAAGCGCCTTGAACACGCCGTCTTCACTAGAAAAACCACCGGCGAATGCGATGTCGGGAACCCTCTCCCCTCTATCCGCCAGCCTCCTGCAGAAATCGTATGCAGCGGAGTGGAGATATATACTGGGAATCCCCCATTCTTCCATCATCCTCCAGGGGCTCATTCCCGTGCCGCCGGGTGCACCGTCGATGGTCAGCAGATCGATCCTGGCCCTGGATCCCCACTTGATGGCCATGGCCAGTTCCCGCAGGCTGTAAGCGCCCGTTTTGAGCGTAACGCGCTTGAAGCCGAGCTTCCTCAACCGTTCCACCTCGGCCAGGAATCCTTCCTCACTCACAAACCCGAGACGACTGTGGCGCTCGAACTCCTTGATCGCGCCCTCCCTGTATGCCGCCTGCACTACGGGGCTGGACGGATCGGGAGTCACGATGTATCCCCGCTTCTGGAGTTCAACGGCACGATCGAGGCTGTGTACCTTGATTTCTCCGCCGATACACTTGGCGCCCTGCCCCCATTTCAGTTCAATGGTCTGGAGTCCATGCTTGTCGATGACATATTCGGCAACCCCCAGCCGTGTGTCCTCCACATTCATCTGGACGAGAAGTTCTCCGTAGCCGTTGTGGTATCTCTTGTAGGTTTCCACTCGGCGGTCCATTTCGGGAGATTTCCTGATCTTGTTGCCGCTGTTCAATTCAAGACCGGGGTCTATCCCACAGACGTTCTCGCCGCAGACGAGTGTAACGCCGCTGATCGCCGCCCCGACTGCAAAATGATCCCAGTTCTTGCGCGCGATCTCGGTAGAACCGAGTGCCCCCGTAAAGATGGGGAGGCGCATCTTGACCTTGATATCCCAGCCGTACTCGGTTTCGGTATTGACAGCGGGGAATACGGCGGAATCGGGCCCAGCCTCCACACCTTCGGGCAGGCCGCTTGCGCCGAGTGCATAGCCCTGGATGTTCAGGTGCGAATAATCAACGGGATAGTCCTTGTCCCCACCGGCGGTGATCTGCCCGAACGGCCCGGGATAAATGACTTCCCTGCCCCTGAAGGTGGATCTGAAGACCTCACAGTTTCCACGGCAGCCGTCGATACAGCGCGAACACAGGCCGCTCATGGGAACCACGTTCTTCGATCTGTTGAACGTCAGGGTTGCATCGTTGGAATTTGGTCTGGAAAAGTTCATGTCTTAGGGCTCCCTGTATGCATGTAGTTTATTCATCCTAGGGGCACATCCGGGACGATGTTGCCGGGCCGGGTCTCGAGAATGAAAAACCGGCCGGCCCTGGCGAGATTCAGCACATGGCGCAACTCCGACTCCCTTGAGCTCGGATTCCTCGCTGAACGAAAGCCGGCGACAGGGTTCAGCCACCGACCTTCCCGCTCCGCAAACAACCCGGATCTACTCGAAAGATCCATCGATCGGAACTCCCGCCACATTGCATGCAGCTGCACCAGGCAGTTGTCTGTAAGCTCTACTATTATAAACCTAAAGTCAATTAGTCGTATATTTTTTTATTGTCAAGAACTAAGGTTTGATCTGTCATGGGGGGTCGAACGGTGCGGGGTGGCTGGTCCGTAGCCCCCTCCACCGGGAGTCTCGATTCTTATCACATCGTCTTTTTTGAGCTTTTCGTGGAACTTGGACCCCTTCTCCCTGCGGACACCACTCGAGATAATGACGTTTTTTCCCACAGCTCCCGGCTCCCCTCCTGCCAGACCGTAAGGAGCGGTCCTCCTGCGGTCTGAAAGGACGGTCACTTCAGCGTCGGACAGGAGTTGGATCTCCCTTACCACGCCGTCTCCTCCCTGGAACACCCCTTTTCCTCCCGTTCCCCTTCTGATGGAATATTCCCGGACACGAACCGGGTAGGTGTACTCCAGTGCCTCTACAGGCGTGTTCAAGGTGTTCGTCATGTGCGAATGCACCGCACTCTCCCCGTTGCTGCGAGCCGTCGCACCCATTCCTCCGGCAATGGTTTCATAATAGGCAAACACCCGCCCGGATACGGCGTCGAAACCGCCCACTGCCACGTTGTTCATGGTGCCCTGGCTGGCAGCGGGAATTTCGCCGGGCAGGGCAGCGGCGAGAGCTCCCAAAACCACATCCACGATCCGCTGCGACGTTTCGACGTTTCCTCCCGCCACCGCCGCCGGGAATTGTGCATCCACCACGGTTCCTTTCCGGGTGACCACCTTTATGGGCCTCAGGCAGCCGGCGTTGGCGGGAATTTCCTCTTTGACCAATGCCCGAAACACATAAAGCACCGCCGACAGCGTAATGGAATACACCGCGTTCACACTTCCCGGAACCTGGTCGTGAGACTCGGAAAAATCCAAAGTCGCCTCGCTGCCCCGGACAGTGATTTTCACCCTGATCCGAATGTCCTGCTCTCCCGCCCCGTCATCGTCCAGGAAATCTTCAAAGGAATAAACGCCGTCGGGAATTCGCCGGATGGCAGATCGAATCAGCCTTTCGCCGTAGTCCATGAGGGAACGGGCATAGAAGGAGGCTGTATCGATCCCGTAGGTGGAGATCAGTTCTTTCATTCGAGCGATCCCCGTCCTGTTGGCCATGATCTGTGCGGCGAAATCTCCTTCCCGTTCATCAGGCGTTCTCACGTTGTTCAGGAAGAAATTCATCAGCTTCCAGTCGATGTCCCCCCGTTCGACGATCTTCAACGGCGGGATGATGATTCCTTCCTGAAAAATGGATGTCGAAAGAGGCATGGATCCGGATGCCATGCCTCCCACATCCGCATGGTGAGCCCTGTTGGCGACGTAAAAGGAGGGAACTGCGCCTTCAGCGAATACCGGAGCCACAATGGTGATGTCGGGGAGGTGAGTTCCCCCTTTGAACGGATCGTTGAGGATGACCATGTCTCCTTCCTCGAAGTCCGCACCCTCGATGGCGGCTTCCACCGAAAGAGGCATGGAACCCAGGTGCACCGGGATATGCGCGGCCTGGGCAATCATTCTGCCCTTTCCGTCGAAAATCGCGCAGGAAAAATCCCTGCGCTCCTTGATGTTGGGGGAGAAAGCGGTCCGGTTGAGTGTAACGCCCATTTCTTCGGCGATGGAAGAGAACCGGTTTTTGAAGATTTCGATCAAAACGGGATGAATTTTCATGGTCATGCAATGTCCATCAAGAGGTTTCCACATCCGTCGACGGTCGCTTTCGCAAAAGGAGGGACGACCACCGTCGACGAATACTCCACCACAAGAGCCGGCCCGGCAATCCTGTCTCCTGCACGCAGTGCGCTCCTGTCGACGATTCTCGTATCATGGACCTTCGAATCAAACACCACCGGCCTCCCGATCTGAAAGACCCGGGCATCCGGCCTTGTCGAGACCTTCTCCTGAACGTCCGATTCGATTCCCTCCCGCGCGCCTCCAGCCCTCAGGCGTACGTTGACGATCTCCACAGGCCTTTCCGGGCTTCCGTATCCGTACATTCTTTCGTGGAGCCGGTGGAATTCCTCCACGTACCCTGGCGCGAACGGAACGGTGATCTCGTAGGACTGGCCTCGATATCTCATGTCCAGGGATCGTTGAAAGAAGACCGCTTCCCTTCGGACACCTTCGTCATCCAGGTCGTTCCATGCCCTGGTTTCCATCAATCCGAACAGTTCCTCCAGGTTCGTATCCGTCGGACGGGAGTCTCTAAGCATAACAGTGCGGGAATAATCCTTGACGATATCGGCAATGAGCATTCCCATGGCAGACAGGATTCCGGCATGGCGAGGCACGACGACCCTCGGGATACCCAGCAGCCGCGCCAGAAAGGCGGCATGCATTCCACCCGCACCCCCGAACGAGAGGAGTGTGAATTCCTGTGGATTGTGCCCTCTCTCGATGGAGATCACTCTCAGCGCCTTCTCCATCGAACTGTTCACCACGGACAGGATCCCTTCGGCCAGTTCCCTCGGGCTGAGCTCCGCAGCGGCGGACATTTTCCGGAAGACCGGTTCGAGCCTCTCGGGGTGCAGCCGCATCTGTCCTCCCAGGAAATACTCCGGAACCAGCCTTCCCAGGTACAGGTTGGCATCGGTGACCGTTATGCGAGTCCCTCTGCCATAGCAGATCGGGCCGGGGTCGGCTCCAGCGCTTTCAGGTCCCACCCGGAGCGCTCCCCCCGCATCCAGAAAAGCAACGGATCCCCCTCCCGCTCCAACCGTGTGTATGTCGATCATGGGCACCTTCACAGGATAGCCGCCTATACTGGATTCAAAGGTGAGGGAGACCGCGCCGTCCAGGAGAGAGACATCCGTCGATGTACCGCCCATGTCGAAGGTAATGAGTTTCGTGAAGCCACTCATTCTGCCCGCCTCAAAGGCTCCGACAACTCCTCCCGCAGGCCCGGAAAGGATCGTTCTCACGGGCTCCCGCATGGCTGCATGAGCCGAGATACTGCCGCCGTTCGACTGCATGATGCTCAACCGGTCTTTCTCGTCCAGAGAATCGAGCAGGTTCGAAAGGTATCCCTTCATCCTGGGTGCGACATAGGCATTGACCACGGTGGTCGAGGTTCTCTCGAATTCCCTGAACTCGCCCAGGATCTGGTGCGAAAGGGAGACCTGCATGCCGAGTCTTTCGAGGAGTTCTCCCATCCTCGTTTCATGGCCGGGGTTCACAAAGGAAAACAGGAAGCAAACCGCCACGGATTCGGACCCTGAATCTGCCACCTGTCTCGCCACCCGTGCGGCAGACTCGTCATTCATCCCCTCCAGTACCGTGCCATCCGGAATCACCCTGCACTCGATTCCGAATCTCAGGTCATGAGGAACGATATGGGGGGCCTTGCGGTATGCGAGATCGTAAAGGCTCCCCCGGTACTGCCTGCCCAGTTCGATAACGTCTTCAAAGCCCCTGTTCGTCACAAGAGCCGTGACCGCGCCCTTTCTTTCCAGGATGGCGTTGGTGGCCACCGTAGATCCGTGAACGATGTGCACGTGGCCGCTGCCGGCAATATGCCGAATGCCCGCCAGCACGGCTGCTGCAGGGTCTGAAGGTGTGGACAGAAGCTTGTATACACCCCATTCACCACCGTCCCTGTAGATGAAATCCGTGAATGTCCCGCCCGTGTCCACTCCAATAAAGATCATCGCTTCTTCTCCACTCTCCCGGAGACATGGTCAGCAACCGCGCCGGGCGCAGGTATACCCGGCTCTCTCACTGCTTTCGATTGAATGGCACGCACGAGCACCGGAGCCCTCACACGGTCCAGGGAAGACATCGGCAGGATGGATGATCTAGCCCTGGTTCTTCTTGCGGGAAGCCTCGGCCTGACTGCGGGGTTTCTGGGGCGAGCCGTTCTTTCTGGAAGGGGTAGAACTGGTATGAGCCTGTTCGGCGCCTGATATGGTTTTTGAACTCTGAGCAGCCTGAGTCTTCCTCATGTCCGCGTCTTTTCCTGGACGGGCCGAGGCCTTGCCTGCCACCTTGCTGCCTGCGGATTCCGCCGCCTTGCCCGTCGATGATTTGGCGGCCACTTTCGGACTGGGTTCGGAGCCGGACCGGGCTTTTGCAGCCGTTTTCTTTTCCGTTGGGGTCGCAGTCTTTTTCGAGTGGGAGGTCCGGGATTTCGAGGTCACGGGAGAGGCCGCAGGTTTTGTTGAACCGCTTTTCGCAGGCTTTCCGAGCGACTTGGAAGCCCCACCTGCGGAAGCCGTCTTCACTCGTGCATCCCCGTGTTTTCCCGCTGTCGCTTTCGAGGTTCTCACCTTTGCCGCGGCACCGCTCTTCTTCGATGGCTCATCCACATACCGAACTCCAACCGCCCAGGGAGCCACCTCCTCGAATCCAGCCTCGATCAGTCTCGCTGTTTCGGTCGCGCGCACCCCCGGACCGGGAGCCCCCATCACCACGGCGAGGAGGCGCACGTCACCCCGCTTCGCCGTTGCAGTGATGTTGTAGCCGGACGCGCAGACAAAACCGGTTTTGAGTCCGTCCACCCCTTCACATTTGCCGAGAAGCCTGTTGGCATTCCTGTGGGTGGACGCATTATACGTGTACTCTTTCATGGAATGGATCACCAGAGAATCCGGGAAGCGACGCAGATAGGCTATCGACAGTCTTGCCACATCACGTGCCGTGGTAATCTGCCCCTTGGCGGGAAGGCCGTTGGGCGTCATGAATCGGCTGTTCTTCATGCCCAGTTCCCTGGCCTTGGCGTTCATTCTTCGCACGAAGGTCTCCACGTCCCCGCTCACATGCTCCGCTACAGCGACGCAGGCGTCGTTGCCGGAAACAATCGCCATGCCCTTGATGAGCTCTTCCATGGGAACGCGTTGACCGGCTCGGAGCCCCATCCTGGATCCCCCTGTCGACGCCGCGCGTCGGCTGACTTCGACATGGTCGTTGAGGTGTACCCGGCCTTCGCGGATTGCGTCGAAAAGGACATAAAGCGTGAGAACCTTGGTAATGGAGGCGGGAGCGATAGGGGCGTCGGCGTTCTGTTCGAACAGCACCCTGCCCGTGGTCATGTCGATGAGTATGGCGGAATGAGAATTGACGCACATTTCCCGGGCCTGAGCCGCGCCGTGGAACAGCAGCGTGAACACCAGGAAAAAACCTGCCAGGATAAATCGTAGCCTGCCATCCATCTCGGGCATCTCCCCCCCCCAGACATAATGCCCCGCGGCGCAAAGCTGCAGGCGCGGACGTTCACACTGTCCGACAAAGAAACGAAGAGTGACCCCTCGCTCCTGGGATGTCATTCCCCTGTCTGCTCTGGCCTGCCGCTGTTCGGATACTCATTCCGACTTAAGGCCTGACTTCTATAAGAACTGTGAGGCAATGCATAATGTATGTTCAGCCACGGGCCTTTTGTCAACCGAAAATCCCACAAAATCGCCTTGTTCGCGACTTCGCCATTCAGTTCGGTCCCCTTCCGCAGTTGACCGTACGGCTGGCCTGTCTTAATTTTCTCGAATTATCATCGAGATAACGTTCCCTTTTGCATCCCTGTTCGAATATTTGTTATATACTTGCTGAGTTTTCGTCATGGCGGTCGCATCGGGTGTGAGGCAAACCACAAATACGAGGGGAAATGAGATGATCGGTCGGATGCTGGACTTCCTTTCAAAGGACATGGCCATGGATCTCGGCACGGCAAACACCCTGGTTTATGTCAGGGGCAAGGGGGTGATACTGGATGAGCCCTCCATGGTTGCCATCGACAAGGAAACCAACAAGGTGATCGCAGTGGGAAAGGAGGCGAAGAACCTTGTTGGCCGGCACGGCAGGAATACTCTCATTGTCCGCCCTCTCAAGGATGGAGTGATCCACGATTTCGAAACGGCGACCTTCATGATCCAGACGTTTCTGAGAAAGGTTTTCAGGCGCCTTCCCCTCTCGCGCCCGAAACTGGTGGTTGCGGTGCCATCCGGGATCACTTCCGTGGAGAAGCGTGCGGTGATGGAGGCTTCCGAACTGGCAGGCGCAGGCAAGGTGAATCTCATCGAGGAACCCATGGCGGCGGCCATCGGGACCGGTCTGCCCATCGACCAGCCCAGGGGCCAGATGGTGGTCGACATCGGGGGAGGAACAACCGAGGTGGCCATCATATCCAAGTTTGCCATAACCTGCAGCGAATCGCTGAGGGTGGCCGGAGACGAGGCCAATGAGGCCATATGCAAGTTCGTGCGCCAGGAGCACCGCCTGGGAATAAGCGAGACGATGGCTGAAATCATCAAGATCAAGATAGGAGCGGCAGTACCCCTGAGAAAGCCCCTCGAGATCAAGCTTCGAGGCAAAGACCTGAGTACCGGTATGCCCAAAGTCGTGTCCATTACAGATTCGGATATACGCACGGCCATTCGGGAGTCCACCATGACGATAGTGGAGGCCGTCAGGCGTGTCTTGGAGAAGGCGTCTCCAGACCTTGCGTCCGACGTTGCTGAAAACGGGATCTGGCTCGCCGGGGGAGGCGCTCTGCTGAGGGGCTTGAATGCCCTTGTCCACGAGACGACCGGCCTGGAGGTGGGTAGATCTGAAGATCCTTTGAGGTCAGTGATCAGGGGTGCCGGAGCCGTTACGGAGCACTACGACTTCTACCGCGAGGTATTCCTGAATTGACGATACTGATCATTCGGCCACTCCCGGCCAGACCTGCGTTCGATGCACACCCCCTCTTCACAACCTCCGAATATCGACAATGAGAAACTTATCTCGACATCCGGGATCACCCGGCGCGGGTGATCCCGGCTTTGCCGGGGCTGGAATCCGGGCCGAGTGAAAATGGATTTCCGTTTCCCGGGGAAAGGGAAAGCACACGGGCAGGAAGGCGGAAGAAATATTGCATTCCCGTGAACAGTTGCATTGACAGCCTTTGACCTTTCCGTTAGCATTTTTGTGTAGTAGGAAAAGAATCAAGATATTCGGTCAGCAAACTTTGTGAAATCCATCACCAGTAGATGCCGGGTTCCTGCCCGCATGCTTGGTTGATCTGTCCGGCGTTTCAGGGGAACGCGATGATCATAGGGCTTGGCGTTGGCGGCACGCACACCGATGTTGTTCTCATAGGAGAAGACTGCATTCTCCGTGAGACCAAGGTCCCCACGGACCATTCGAACCTGTTCGACTGCGTCTGGAAAGGGCTCGAGGAGGTCACTCAGGACGTTCCGCCCGAGAGCATCCGCAGGGCTGTTCTCAGTACGACTCTTACCACCAACGCCATTGCTGAAGGCAAGATGGTCGAAACGGGCATGATCGTTTCCGCCGGACCCGGAATCGATCCCGGGAGTTTTCGAACAGGCAGCCATTATTACTGTGTTTCCGGATCGATCGATCATCGCGGCAGGGAGATACAGCCCGTAAATGCCCAGGAAATCGAAAACGTGGCTTCACGGCTCCTGGCCGAGGATGTCCGCCAGGTTGGCGTAGTGGGCAAGTTTTCGGTCCGGAACCCGAAGCACGAGATCCAGATTCGTGACATCCTGGGTAACCGGTTTGAAAATGTGGTCCTGGGGCACCGCCTTTCCGGAAACCTGAGTTTCCCGCGCCGCATCGCGACAGCTTATCTCAACGCCGCAGTGTATCCCATACACAGCAAGTTTTTTCAGGCTGTGCACAATTCTCTGAAGAAAAAGGGGCTGAACATCCCCATATACGTTCTCAAGGCCGACGGGGGCACCATGAGCCTCGAGGCGTCCCTCCACATGCCCGGCCAGACCATCCTCTCAGGTCCTGCAGCCAGCGTGATGGGGGCGCTTCCTTTTGCCTCCGACACGGAAGAGACCCTGGTTCTCGACATCGGTGGAACCACCACGGACATGGCTATTCTCATCCGCCGAGTTCCCCTCCTCGATCCCGTGGGCTGTGAACTGGGAGGGTACAAGACCCTCATTCGGTCGCTCCACACTCATTCCATCGGGTTGGGGGG
Source organism: Syntrophobacteraceae bacterium (assembly GCA_013314815.1). Lineage (GTDB taxonomy): Bacteria > Desulfobacterota > Syntrophobacteria > Syntrophobacterales > Syntrophobacteraceae > JABUEY01. The sequence continues at coordinate 11,071 of JABUEY010000038.1, read as the reverse complement.
AGACAGCACCGTGAGGATCGTCAATGGAAGCTTGAAGATCGGGCCTGACCGGCAGGGGCCGGCCATGGCCTATGGAGGCCCCGCACCCACCCCCACGGATGCTCTTTTTGTGCTCGGAAAGGCCACGAACGGGAATATGGAAGCATCCATGAGAGGCATTCGGAATCTTGCGGATCAACTGGGAATATCGTCCGAGGACACTGCGCACCTCATATTCGACCAGGCCTGTCATGAGATACTGGCGGCCGCGGCCACGATGATCGAGGGGATCAACAGCAAGCCCGTCTACACCGTCCAGGAAGTGCTCGAGGGACACCAGGTCAGACCCAGGGAGATTCTCGTCCTGGGAGGACCGGCTCCCTTTTTCGCATTCCGGCTTGCTTCCCTCACGGATTTCCAGGTCCACGTGGTGCCGCAGTGGCACGTCGCCAATGCCATAGGCGCAGCCCTTGCCAAGAACACCTCGGAGGTGACCCTTTTTGCCGATACGGAACGGGGAATCGTCGTGGCCCCCGAGGAAGAATTCTACCAGACCGTCAAGCGGGATTTTGACAAGAAAACGGCCGTGGGACTGGCTTTTGAACTCCTCAGGAAAAAGTGCCTCAAGGAAGGGGCCGCGGAGACCGAATTGGAGATGGAAGTCCTGGAGGAAGTTCAGTTCAACATGGTGCGGGATTATTATACCAGCGGGCGCAACATCAGGGTGAAGGTGCAGATCAAACCCGGACTCATTCCCGAATACAGGGACATCGCCGAAAGGCTTTTCAACTTCTGTCCGCTGCCGGGCGCCACCTAGCCGTTCTTGAAGAAGCCCCGGTCAACGGGTTATCGCGACAACCGCCCATCATGGCAGCCGGTCATTCTATCGGCCGATCATCCCGACAGGCGCCGCCCCGTCATGAAGGCGACGGGCGCAGGTGCTCACCGGCGGCAGGAACAGCCTTCTTTCTACACCGGTCAAAGACCGGCGTGCCGCAGCCGCGCCGGTTCCGTACGCGATCCGGGAAAGGGTCCGCTGCCTTGAGTGGTGAAGGAGCGAACGCATGCTGAGAACGAAAAGCAAAACGGGTCTGGTTTTCTTCCCTGCCTTCGACTGGGCCATCAGTTCGACGCATCCCGAAAGGGAAGAGCGCCTGCTTTATACTCAGGACCAGGTTTTCGAGGAGGGACTTCTCGACATCGACGGGATCATCGAATTCAAGCCGGACCTGGCCACAATTCAGGACATCCGGCGCGTTCATTTCAGCTATCCGGACGAGATGAGCATCGCCACGGAATCTCATCTGATCAGCGCGGGTGGCGCCAAGACGATAGGCATCCAGGTGCTCGAGAAGAACATTGACCGCGGATTCGCCCTGGTGCGCCCCCCCGGTCACCACGCCATGAGGGTGGTGCATGGAGCTCGTGGCTTCTGCAACATCAACATCGAGGCCATCATGATCGAGTACCTGAGGCAGGCCTATGGAGTCGACCGGGTGGCTGTGGTGGATACGGACTGTCATCATGGAGACGGCACCCAGGACATTTACTGGCATGATCCGGACACTCTGTTCATTTCGATCCACCAGGACGGCAGGACACTCTACCCCGGTACCGGATTCCATTACGAGATCGGAGGGCCGACGGCGCCGGGCAGAACCATCAACATTCCTCTCCCTCCCCGTACATCCGAGGAGGGGTTCCTGTTCACGCTCGACAACGCCATCCTGCCCATCCTCGAGGAATTCAAACCCGATATCATCGTCAACTCCGCAGGGCAGGACAATCATTACACGGATCCCATCACGAACATGAACTTCTGCGCACAGGGCTATGCGGAACTTACGCGGCGCCTCGAGCCGGATATCGCGGTTCTGGAAGGCGGTTACTCCATCGAGGGAGCTCTTCCCTATGTGAACGTGGGTATCATCATGGCAATGGCGGGCCTGGATTACAGCAATGTGAAGGAACCCGACTATCACCCCGAAAAGATCCGGCAATCCCCCGATACCACCCGTTACATAGAAAAGGTGGTGCGTGAAGTCATGGATGTCTGGAACAGGGGGACCGATATGCGGGAAAGGTCCCTGGCGGGCAAGAAATTCGCCGACCGTGAACGCACCATATTTTACGACACCGACAATATCCTGGAGACCCAGAAGGAAACCATACGCGTATGCCCCGATTGCAGCGGAGTACTGAGAATCGATTCCGAAACGGACAGGGGCCGTCGCATCTTTGCCGTTCATATCCCGAGAAAGGCATGCCGCGAGTGCCGGGAAACAGGCTACCAGTGGTACGACTCCGTGGATATAAGAAAGTATAATCAGGCCATTTTGCAGGACCGCCCCGAAGATCAATACCTGGTGCGGACGGGTTGATGTTTTTCAATGATGGAACCTATTTTTATCAAGAACTTCACCCTGGCTCAGTTGGAGGCCTGGGTGGAGAGCATAGGCGAACGATCTTTCCGTGCCCGCCAGTTGTTCAAGCATGTGTACGCCAGGAGAATACGGTCGTGGGATGAGTGCAGCGATCTGAGCAGGCTCTTTCGAGTGCAGCTGGAACAGGGCACACGCCTGGATGCGCTCGAAATCGTCAAGAAGATTGAAGCCGCCGACGGAACTGCCCGCTATCTGTTCCGGCTCCCGGACGGGCATTTCACCGAGGCGGTCCTCATTCCGGACCCGCCGAGGTGTACTCTGTGCATATCGAGCCAGGTGGGCTGCGCACTCGGCTGCAAGTTCTGCCTCACGGGCTCGCTCGGGTTCAAACGGAATCTCACCGCCGGCGAAATCGTTGACCAAGTCCTCCAGGTCCAGTACGACATCAGGTCACGAACACATATCACGAATATCGTCTACATGGGTATGGGCGAGCCCCTGGCCAATTATGAACCGGTGGTGAACTCCATCAGGATTCTTACCGATCCCAACGGTCCTGCCTTCTCCCACCGGCGCATCACTTTATCCACCGCCGGCCTCGTTCCCCAGCTCTACCGACTGGGAAAAGACAGCGCCGTAAACCTGGCCATCAGCCTGCATGCCGCCGACGATGCCCTGCGCAGCGAACTGATGCCCGTCAATCGAACCTATCCCCTTTCAGAACTCATGGCGGCATGCCGCGCCTATCCCCTTCCCCCCAGAAAGCGCATCACCTTCGAATACCTCCTTATCGACGGGATCAACGACAAACCGCGAGACGCGCGCAATCTGGTCAGGATTCTTCACGGAGTGCGCGCCAAGGTGAACCTGATCGCATTCAATCCACATCGGAACGCCGCCCTGTACGAGGCTTCTTCCGAGGAACGAATACTCGCCTTCCAGGAGATCCTGCAGAAGGCTCGAATCACCGCCATGATCAGGAAAAGCCGCGGTGCGGACATAGGGGCGGCATGCGGCCAGCTTGCGGCCGAATGCGCGCCTTGAGCCGGCTTTTCAGGAACCAGCCAAGTGTAAGGAGCGTTGACATTGGAACCCGACTTTAGTAAAAATGATGGTTTACTTCCCGCAATCGCTCAAAATGCCGGCGACGGAAAGGTACTCATGCTGGGCTATATGAATGAACTCGCCTGGAGAAAGACGATCGAGACAAAAAAGGCCCATTACTGGAGCAGGTCCCGGCAGAAACTCTGGCTCAAGGGCGAGGAATCGGGGCATGTGCAGCTGGTGCAGGAGATCCTTCTCGACTGCGACAGGGACACCATACTGCTCAAAGTCGTGCAGTTGGGAGGAGCCGCCTGCCACGCCGGTTATCAGAGCTGCTTTTACAGGCGGTACGAAAACGGGCGTCTCGATATTGTCGAAAAACAGGTCTTCGACCCCAGGGAGGTCTACAGGAAGTGAAACAGCTCGCTTTGGGCATACCGAAAGGAAGCCTTCAGGAATCGACCATACGGCTCTTCCGCCAGTCCGGCTGGCGCATTTCCCTTTCGGACAGGAACTATTTTCCCGAGATCAACGATTCTCGAATCAGCTGTTCCATCTGCCGGGCACAGGAGATGTCCAGGTACGTGGAAAGCGGCACCTTCGATGTCGGCCTGACGGGGCGTGACTGGATCATGGAAAACGATTCGGACGTCTTCGTGGTCGCGGACCTCATCTATTCCAAGGTCAGCCAGCGTCCTGCGCGCTGGGTTCTGGCCGTGCCCATGGATTCCTCCGTAAAGGAACTGAAGGACCTCGAAGGCAAGAAGATCGCCACGGAACTGGTCAATTTCACTCGCCGGCATTTCGAGGCTGAGGGGATCCGGGTCAACGTCGAATTCTCATGGGGGGCCACCGAGGCCAAGGTCATAGCCGGCCTGTGCGACGCCATCGTCGAGGTAACGGAAACGGGGGCGACCATGCGTGCAAACGGGCTGCGGATCGTCAGGGAACTCATGCAGTCCAACACCCAGCTCATCGCCAACCATGACGCTTGGAAGGATCCGTGGAAGAGGGAGAAGATCGAACAGATTTCACTGCTTCTTCAGAGCGCGCTTCGCGCCGAGGAACTGGTCGGTATAAAGATGAACGTCCCGGAAGACCGCCTGAACGGCGTAATCGAGATTCTTCCCAGCCTGAACGCGCCGACCATTGCTCACCTGTACCGCAGCACGTGGCTTTCTGTGGAGACGATCGTATCCAAGAACACGGTGAGAGAATTGATCCCCCAGCTGCTCAAGCGGGGTGCTGAAGGAATCATCGAGTATTCTCTTAACAAGGTGATCTGATGTCATCCGTGAAATGCTTTCGGGTGTTTCTGTTGCTGTCGCTGTTGATTTCAGGAGCATGTTCGACCACGGGCAGGGATTCCATCGCACGGTACAGCCCTCAGCAACTGCAGCAGATGGGAGAAAAATTCCTGGCTGCGGGCGATACGGCTCAAGCCCTGAAATGTCTCACCCAGGCGGCGAAGAAGCGCCCCAGCGATCCATGGATCCAGTACTACCTCGGTCTCGCCTACAATCATCGCGGCATGCAGAATGAAGCCGTCGCTCATTTCAACAAGGCTCTTGCCTTGAAACCCGATTTTTCGGAAGCGCAGAACGCTCTGGGCGCCCTGTACGCCGAACAGGGCCGGATGGACATGGCTCAGTTGTGCTTCGAAAAAGCCCTTGCCAATCCCTTTTACGAAACGCCTCACTACGTCCATTACAATCTCGGCCGGTTGTATGAAAGAAAAGGGGATCAGGAAGCAGCATTAAAGGAATACCGGGAAGCTGTCAGGCTTTTTCCCGCTTATGGACAGGCCTATTTCCGCATGGGACAGATCCTGGAAGGCATGAAGCGAGGAGACGAGGCGCGCAGATGCTATGGAAAGGCGACCGAATTCGCTCCGGACCTCGTGGAAGCTCATTTGCGGTATGGAATCATGAGCTACCTGGCCGGAGACCTGGAACCGGCCCTGTATTCCCTCAACCGCGTGACCCGGCTCGACCCTCATTCCGCCAATGCCGAAGAAGCCGCGACATACCTGCAGCGCCTGCAGACCCTGATGCATTCGAAAGAGGCGGCATCCACGTCTTCTGCTGTCGAGAGTCTGCATCGCGTCGAGGTCATCTCGCCTCCGGATATTCAGCGAATGGAGGCGCTTCCCGATCAAGCCGATGCGTCGGCGAACCCGCCTTATTCGATGGAACGGAAATCGGCTCCGCCCGGCCTTTCGGGGCAGACCGGTCCAGCAGGGCCGGAAAAGCCGTCACAGCCCGGTCAGCAGTGGGACTACATCGTTCAGGTAGGTTCCTTCTTCGATAAGGAAGTGGCGGAAAAGATGGGAGAGAAGCTGAAATCGAGAGGCTTCGGCGCAATCGTCAGGCCCGTCAGGCACCAGGTACTTGGACCGATCTATGTCGTTCAGCTCAACCCCGTCGACAGCCTGGACAAAGCGAATACTCTGATGACGCAGCTCGGGAAGGAACTGAAAGGAACTCCCGTCATCATCAAGGTTCCGGCTTCGTTTTGATCGCATTGTTCATCGTGAATATCCGGCAGGTCATTCGGGAAGAAAGGTGGGATTCAACGTGGTATGCAAAAGGGTTCAGGAACTCAAGTCGTTCATCGTCATGGACATCCTCGAAAAAGCCCAGGAGATGGAACGGGCCGGCGAATCCGTCATTCACCTGGAAATCGGCGAACCTGACTTCAATACACCCGAAGCGATCAAGAAGGCCGCTGTCCAGGCCCTTGAAAGAGGAGAGACTCGGTATACTCACAGCCTGGGAGCGCGCAAGCTGCGTGAAGCCATATGTGCATACTACGACGAAACCTACGGCGTTCGGAACCTCGATCCCGACCAGGTTCTCATCACCTCGGGAACATCACCCGCGTTTCTTGTGGCGATGAGCACCATTCTTGACCGCGGCGAGGAGGTGATTCTTTCCGACCCGGGCTATGCCTGCCATCCGAACTTCGTTCGTTTTCTGGAAGGCATTCCCAAAGCCATCCCCGTTTACGAGGAAGACGCCTTTCAGTACCGGCCGGAAACCATACGTGCAGCCCTGTCTCCCAAGACAAGGGCCATCCTCATCAATTCGCCCGCCAACCCCACGGGCAATCTCCTTTCGCCGGAACGCATGGCGGAAATCGCGGACATGGGGAAACTGATCTTGAGCGATGAGATCTATCACGGCCTCGTCTACGAGGGCCGGGCTCATACCATGCTCGAGTATACGAACAACTGCATCGTCTTCAACGGGTTTTCAAAACTCTACGCCATGACGGGATGGAGGCTCGGGTACCTGATCGTTCCTCCCGAATTTATCCGTCCCATGCAGATCATGCTCCAGAACTTCTTCATCTCGGCCAATTCGGTGGCACAAGCCGCTGGTTACGCGGCTCTCACGGAACCCAGCGTAAAGGCTGACCTGCGGCAGATGTGGGAGCGATACAACCGGAGAAGGCAGTTCATCCTGCGCCGCATCCGAGAAATCGGCTTCGGCATAACCGTGGAACCCACGGGCGCATTCTACGTTTTTGCCAATGCACGTCGATTCACCACAGATTCCTACTCCTTCGCCTTCGAAATCCTCGAAAAGGCCAGGGTGGGCATCACGCCAGGAGTCGACTTCGGGCCGAACGGCGAGGGATATGTGCGATTCAGCTACGCCAACTCCCTGGCCAATATCACGGAAGGGCTCCAGCGGATTGAAGCCTGTCTTCAGAACCGATCGTGAGAAAACCGCGGTTCGCAAATGAACATCCACGCCATCACATCGGCCGAATTCGTCATTTCGGCCGTGCGTTCTTCCCAGTATCCATCTGACGGTCTTCCCGAGGTGGCTTTTGCCGGCAGATCGAACGTCGGCAAGTCCTCACTCATCAACTGCCTCGTTCAACGCAGAAAGCTCGTGAGAACCAGCCGTACTCCCGGCCAAACCCAGATGATCAATTTTTTCAGAATCAACGGCTCCTTTCATTTTGTCGACCTTCCCGGGTATGGATTTGCGCGGGTGCCGGAGAAGGTGCGCGCGGCCTGGCGTCCCATGGTGGAAGAATATCTCACGACGCGCAGGGCGCTTCGAGGCATCGTGCACATCCTGGACATCCGACATCCTCCCACCGCCGACGACCTGAAGCTCCAGCAGTGGCTCCTGGCTCGACGGATTCCCAGTATTCCGGTTCTCACCAAGGCTGACAAGATTTCCCGCAACCAATGGGAAGCGAGGAGGAAAACGGCTGCGGCGAGCCTGGGGATTCCCGCGGAGCGGCTGATCTTCTTCTCGGCATCCACCGGCTACGGTCGGGAAGCGCTCCTGGATCTCGTATCGCAATGGCTGGACTGCGCAGACAATGCATGATTTCCCGTTCATCCGGCAGACGAGTACTCCGGTGCTCTTCATGCGGTGCTTTTCATGCAAAGGATCGAGGCATCACAACATCATTTCCGCAAAGGCGGGAATCCAGTCCAAGCGCATATCGCGCCATAAGGATCTCTCCACCCGGGATTGCTTTGCTCCATCCATCTTGTCTTCCAGGCTCTCCCCCATTCCCGAAATTGTTTCGCTCTGCACGGTTACCCTGCCTGGATTCCCGCCGTTCGCGGGAATGACGTTGTGATCTTCGCCGCAATGACGTTGCTGTGGCAATGATTATCAGTGCCTTTTCACAGTTGGTTGTGAGCCCCCGGCTCATGGAAGTTTGCCGTAAGAACCTGATCATCCTTGTCGCACCCGCCAGGTATTTTCCATCTTTGAAAGACCGCCGGTGCGGCTGTCTTCTCTTGACCGGAATCGAGCCATTCAATAGAGTTCAGATCGTGGAGATGTGCGGACGAAGAATTCCTTCGTGCCGCAGCCGATATGCCTTGTGGAGACTGCACCGCTTCGATCTATGGCGAGCGTCGGGTCTTTGCGGGGCCAAAGGCATTCCGGGCCTTGTCCGCCAGGGCTCCTTGCGATGCAAGGCAGCCCGTCCAGGGAGAACCTGCATGAGGAGTAAGAAAAAGCTGATTTTCCTTCTTGTGATCGTCCTTGCCGGTGTCGCTCTGACCGCCTGGCAGATGATCCTCCGTCGTCAGCCCGGGGATCTGAAAACCGTAAAGATCTCCGGGAACATCGAGGTCACGGAAACCCAAGTGAGTTTCAAGGTGCCCGGCCGCGTGCAGGAAAGGCTCGTTTCTGAAGGCGAGGGGGTGAAGGCCGGCCAGGTGATCGCGGTTCTGGACAAGACGGAATTCCAGCAGGAGGTTGCCTTGAGGCAGGCGGAAGTTGCCGCAGCCGCTTCTTCCCTGGAAGAACTCGAAGCCGGGTCGCGTCCCGAAGAGATCGCCCAGGCCAGAGCGGTACTCGAAAGAGCCAGGTCCGAAGCGGCCAACATGAAAGCGGACTACGCCAGGCAGGTCGAACTCCACAGGAAGGACGTCATATCCACCCGGGAACTCGACGCGGCCAGAACGGCTTTCGAAACCACCCAGGCAAGGGTGAAGGAAGCCGAACAGCAATGGCTGCTTGTGCGCGAGGGGCCCAGGAGGGAAAAGATCGACCAGGCACGTGCCCGCCTCGATCAAGCCCGCCAGGCTCTGGGCCTTGCCGAAACGAAACTGGGGTACGCCACCGTTTTCTGCCCCCTTGACGGCATCGTGCTGTCCAAGAACATCGAGCCGGGCGAATACGTTTCTCCCGGAACTCCGGTAGTCACAGTGGCCGATCTCGAGAATGTGTGGCTCCGGGGTTACATCCTCGAAACCGACCTCGGACGCGTCAAGTTGGGGCAGGAAGTGCGAGTGAGTGCAGACACCTACCCGGGCAGGGTCTACAAAGGTATCGTGTCGTTTATTTCACCCGAAGCCGAATTCACACCCAAGACGGTGCAGACGGAAAAAGAACGGGTGAAACTGGTCTATCGCATCAAGGTCGATATTCGAAATCTTCAGTTTGAACTCAAGTCCGGAATGCCGGCGGATGCCGAAATCATCCTGGATGCTCCGCAGCACGAATAAGGACGGACTCCAACCCGGGAACCCGTCTCATGTTTTTTGGGTCCCCGGTATAGATGAACCAAACAGCCGAAAAGGAAGGGAAAATTCGCTTGAAAATTCTGAGAACAATGATCCTTCCAGGGCTCGTCCTTTCAGGGATGATGTGGGCTGGCTGCAGCCTCCGAGATCAACCCCCGGTGCCCGCAATCGAACCCTACCTGGCGAGAATCGAGAGTCCGCCGCCGGTGGAGGATCGAGACAAAACGGCTTCGGCTCAGGGTCCCGGGGAGGGAGTCCCACAAGCCCGCCCTTTGACATTGAATACCTGCCTGGACGTGGCCCTGGACAGAAACCCGCTCAACCGGGCAGCCCAGGAAGGCATCCTGATCGCCCGGGAATCCGCAGGCGAGGTTCGATCGGCCTACTATCCGGATCTCAGCCTGCATGCCGGGTACAGCCGCTGGCAGAGGCATGCCTTCCTGCCGAGCGTTTTCATAAGCCCTCAAATCCCCACTATAATCGGCCCGACCGACGACTGGTCCGCGGGGTTGAGGAGCCGTTACACGATCTACGACAGCGGAGACCGACAGGCACAGCTTCGAGCGGCTCTTGCCAGGCAGGACCTGGCTGCGGAAGAAGCGGCGGCCATAAGGCAGGATATCTCCTTGAATGTTCACACGGGTTATTACGGGTACCTGGCTGCCCTGGAAGCAAGGTCGGTTGCGCTGGAGAATCTCGCCCGGTCTGAAGACCATCTGCAACTGGCAATAGACAGGAAGGCCGCAGGCGCGGTTCCCAAGCAGGACGTGGTACGTGCCCAAGTCGAGGTGGCGGAAGCACGCTTGGCTCTTGTGAGAGCCGAGGGCCTGATCCAGGTATCGAGAGGCAGGCTCAACACCGTTATGGGGCTGCCCGCCGAAGTGCCTCTCGACATTGCCCGAACGGCGCCCGAACCCACCTCACCGGCCGGCCTGGATCTGGACAGCGCCGTGAGGGACGCCATGCGCAAAAGACATGAAATACGGGCAGCCCTCCAGCGCGTGGGTGTCGCTCGTTACGGTGTGGACAGCGCGAAGAGTGCATTCGGTCCGAAGATAAGGGCTGAGGGAGGCTTCGGCTGGCGGGATGCGGAATTCCTGCCTCAGGACGAAGACTGGCTCCTCGGAGTCGCCGTTGAGGTGCCGTTGTTTACGGGCTACGCACTTTCTCACCGCCTGGCAAGAACCCAGGCCGAACTATCCCGCCAGGAAGCGGAAGTCGAGAAGATCCTGCTGAGCGTCCGGGAGGAGGTGTGGTCTTCGTATTCGAGGTTGCAGGAAGCCTGCGAAGCGGTTCAGACCACGGCTGCACAGGTGAAGGATGCCGCGGAAGGAGCAAGACTGGCCCGCGAGCGGTACGCCGTCGGGGCCGGCACAATGAACGACCTTCTTGATGCGGAAGCTGCGCTGGTAAGAGCCAGCGTCAACCAGGTCCAGGCAGGCTGGGACTACCATGTCGCATGTGCGGTTTTCAGTCGGTCCACGGGATCCATTCCCACTTCTTCCGACGAATCGGCTCTTCCTATTCAAACGAAAAGATAGTCAGACTGCGGACTACGGAAAGACCACCTGCAAGACCCGATCGATCGCCTGCAACGATTCTTTGGTCCTCTTTCTGTGTTCGGCGGTGAGTTCTCCCCTGCTTTCCATGGATT
>JABUEY010000037.1 GCA_013314815.1 Syntrophobacteraceae bacterium | reverse complement strand
AATTCCCGTCTCCGGAATAGAGGCGTCAGAGGCTCCGTCCACGCGGAGGGTCCCGTGAATATCTTCAAGCAAGGTCGGCGGCAGGGGGGGTTCCTCCCCAGTCTCCCGAAGATGCCGCACCGCGCCAGATATGAAATCGATACAGGCAAGCATGACGCTTATGCCTGCCGGAGTGACGTGCCTGGCCAGAGTCTGGATCCTGCTGATCAGGCTTTCCAGTTCATGGGTGAGATCGGCCAGCCCTTCAAAACCCATGTAGGCTGAAGCGCCTTTGATGCTGTGTGCCGCCCTGAAGATCCTTCCGATCTCTTCCCTGTTGCTGCCCTCCCGTTCGAGGACCAGCAGGGAGCTTTCCAATTCCTGGAGATGCTCGTTGACCTCTTCCACGTATTCATGCAGGAAGTCTCGGGATGTCATATCACCCTCGTCTTCAGGTCATGCCGACGGACGATGCCCATGCGAAACACCCCGTACAGATCTCTGCCCCGCCTCGGCCCTGCCTGTAGCCACACCTTGTCTGTTTCCTTTTGGGCCGGATGTCCCGGATATTCACCCGAAGGTCCCACCGGGACAACCCGTGAATATCCTGGAAACCGTTCAAGCGATTTCTTCCAAGGTTTTCAAAAGCCCCGCCTCGTCGCCCTTCCGTATCACCCGAACCATGGTCACTTTCTGCAGTCGAGGTTCAACGCTCGCCACATCCAGCAGTGTATAGAAGACGATGGATGCTCGAGGGTCGATCAGCAAGATTTCTCCCGCGGCGGAAATCCCGTCCTTTCCCCGCATGGTGATGTCCATCGTAACCACGTCGGGGTGAAGTGTCCGGTACAGCGCCACTGCTTCATTGCCATCCCTGGCTTTTCCGATGACCTTGTGCCCGGCTCGGGTCAGGCATTGGGCGATGCAGTGCCTCATGAGATTCGAATCATCTACGACGAGAATACGCTTGGTCATCTGGCCCTTTTTCCCCTGACCGGGCCGCTGGAATGCGCAGTTCCACGGGCCGGTTTCGTTTCCCGATGTTGTCGGTGTTCATGATGTAAACCGCTTTCGTGCACCCTGCTGCCTGCACCGGCCCGCCATGAGCCTGCCGGCAGCCCGTTGATGGATCCATGCCGTCCGTCGAGCACTCCACGGAATTTCCCGGGCTCTAAACGCTGGATTCCCCGGATGCAGACCGCCCGCCGTCACCCGTCTGCTGGGGTGGAGATGCGGTTTGAGTGGGTTGAGTCGAAGCAGGTGGCTGGGCCTGCCCGGAGGGCCGAGCCCTGCCATTGCCGTCCCTCACGGAAGCACCGACCTTGAATTGAGCGATCAGGGTACTGAAGTCTCCCATCACCTCGGCCAGCCTGTCGCTGAACTGCTGTGAGTTCTTTGCTCCCGAAGCGTTGGTGAGGGCGACGTTGCTCATATCCAGCATGATCTGCTGGAGAGCCTGGCTGCGTTCCTTCTGCCGGGTGGTCATGCCCGTGATGTCTTCGGCGCGTTTGCCGGCTGCGACAACCTCTTTCATGACCTGGTCGGCGGTTCTCACCTGGTCCTGGGTCGAAGCAGACACGTCCTGGGAAAGCCGATGCACCTCGTTCATCACATTGCTCGCACGTTCGCGCCGTTTGCCCTGTTCTGCCGTCATGGCGGAGATTTCGTTTGCCAGTACTCGAAGCCGCTCCATAGCCGCCGCAACCTGCTGAATGTTTCTCTTCTGCTCGCTCGTGGCCATATCGATCTCCTTGATCAGGTCGGCCGTCTGGGCCACGGCATCGACGATATTGTCGAGCGCCTTCCGGCTCGATCCGGCAAGTTCAGCTCCTTCCTTCACCCGTTCTCCCGAATTCTTGATCAGCCCCGAGATTTCCTTCGTCGATTCAGCGGTGCGTTCTGCCAACTTTCTCACTTCTTCGGCAACGACGGCGAACCCTCTGCCGTGTTCACCGGCGCGGGCCGCTTCGATTGCTGCATTCAGCGCGAGGAGGTTGGTCTGATCGGCGATGTCCGAGATCACCTCGATGATTTCTGTAATCTGTTCAGAGCTTTCGGCGATGCTTTGCATACCGAGTGCCACCTGCTCGACCGCTTTTCTTCCCTCGACGGCGGCCTGGTAGGAGAGTTCGGACTTCCTTGCTCCCTCCGATGCCTTCGTTGCCACCTCGCCGATGGACGAGGACATTTCCTGGGCGGCGCCGGCGGTCTGTTCCGCCGCCTCCGCCTGCTGCGCCGCTCGAGCCGCAACCTGGAGGGCCGTTTCACCCATAAGGTTCACGATGTCCCTGGCTTCCTCGACCAGGGTCGCCTGGGCCTGGGCTGCTTTGGCGATTTCCTGTATACTTGAGGTCAGCCGGGTTACCGATGTGGCCGTATCGCTGTAGGACCTCTGGCTTTCCAGGGCGTTCTGCTGAACATCGTTGGCCGTCTGACCCATGGTGTCGACGCGTTTGAGAACGTCCTGGGCTCTCTTGGACTGTTCCGTCGCATTGAGCACGATCTTGCCGGAGATCTCCTTTACACGCTCCACCGCAAGCGAAACCTGCAGGTTGCCCTGGATGATCGTTCCGAATGTCTCACGAAGCTTCGTGATCATATTGTTGAAGGCCTCCCCGAGGCGGCCGATTTCGTCGCGTCCCCTGACGTCCACGCTCCTGGTGAAATCCAGGTCCCGCGTAATGGCCAGCATGGTTTCCGATGCCTCTACGATGGGACGGGATATCATCCGTGAAAGGTAATAGGCGCCGGCGATGAGAAAGGAAATAAACAGGAAGGAGACCAGCAGGGTCCTGTTTCTCAGTCTCGGCATGGCCTCGAAGACTTCTTCATAATCCGCCCCGGTAGCCACGACCCAGGGCTTTCGAATTTTGCCGTAACCTTCGTTGTGACTGAATCCGACAGACCTGGTCGCCTTGCGGTTGGTTGCGGGGTTTAGAAAGTCGTAGGTGAGCGATCCGCGGTCCTTCGCCTTGAACGCCTCGGCAACCATGGGAACGTTGATCTTGGGATCGACCAGTGTCAGCCCGAACAATTCCTTGTTGCCATGGCCCACGAGCACCAGGTCGGGAAGGTTGACCATGTACGTATACCCCGTCCTCCCAATGGGAACGGCCTGGATGATGCCGTTGATGACGTTCCAGTTGACATAACCCGCGAGAACTCCCTTCAGCTCGCCCTTTATCGAAACCGGCGCGGCGATGATCATGGTCCAGCCAAGGGTATCAGGAACGATCTGCCTCAGAATGGCATTGTTCATGAAATCACCGATGTGTTCCTTGCCCTGCAGGGATTCTTTATGCCACCTGTCCTCATGGAACTGCATGCCGACGGTCTTGGATGTGCTCGAAGCGATGCAGGTGCCCGATACATCCGCAAGAACGAGAAGGCTGAAGTTGCCGCTTTTCACTAGGTTCTGGAACAGCCTGTCGGCGCCCGCCTGTCCGCCTCCGATCTCGACCGCCGTTTCCACCTCTTCCAGGTGTGACCAGGTGGACACATCGATCACGCGGTCGTTGAGTGTCATATCGACGGCATTTGCGATACGGCGGGAGTTGCCTGTCAGGCGTATGTCCATTTCCTCTTCGATCTGGTTGTTCATGGTTATGTAATTGGTGATGTTTAGAGCGGTAAGCGGTATGATCGTAATAAGCAGCAGCACCGCCAGCAGCTTGTTTCTCAGTGATCCTGCCAGAATGTTCGTTCCCGTCATGATTCCTGTCCTCCTTAGGCTTTTCCCTTTCTCGAATCGAAATGCACCTGAAGCGTCTCTATCCCATATCCTGGCCGGGTATCCGACCCGCGCATTCTCCTGCAGCGGCATCCCTTGTCATCACTTCCATCTCCTTTTCCTCCTGAGGCTTCAGGATTCTCCGAAAATCGAGCAAGATGATGAGGCGGTTGGAAAGCTTGATGACTCCCTGGATGTACACGGCGTCGATGCTCGAAACGACCAGGTGAGGAGTGGGTTCGATCTCGCTTACCGTTACACGCATCACCTCTGAAACAGAATCAACAATAAATCCGGTAACATGGGTGCCCATCTCCACAATCAGGATACGCGTTCGGCGGTCCGTTTCCCACGGCCTGTTGTCTCGTATCCTCAGCCGGCGGCGAAGATCCACGATCGGTATAATCTTGCCGCGCAGATTGATCATTCCCAGAATCGATTCCGGGGCGTTCGGGATTGGAGTAATAACGGGCAGGCGTATGATTTCCTGTACCATGAGGATATCAACTCCAAATTCCTCTTCTCCGATGTGAAAGCTGACAAGCTGCCTGGTTTGAGTGGTTTCCTCCTGTGTTCGAGGAGCCTGAGTCAAGAGAGAAGGCAGTCTCATTTTCATCCTCCTGCTATCCGTGTGAGCTGGACATTGTGAGTCCGGGCCTGGAGGCGGTTGGCCGGACTTCAAGTTGACGGGTTTCCCTGTGCCTTCTCCCGCGCCGCGTCTTCAGGGGAGCGAACAAGGAGGTGCCTCGAGTTCCCGATGGGGTCAAGCCTGCATCTGCCGGCGGTCATGAGCCGTGAGGCCAGTTCGGAAGGGGTCCTGACGACTTCCCCGGTGCCTGCATCGAGTATTCGTTGCGGCAGATCCGGCTTCAAACAGGCAGCGGGATCCAGCACCCATGTCCTGCCTCCCTTCTGCTGAACAGCCTTCATCCCCTCCACACCGTCGGAACCTGTGCCCGACAGCACAATACCGATCGCTTTCTCGCCATAAGCATCGGCGGCACCGGAAAAGAGATGATCAAAAGGACGGGTGCAGGTGCATTCGCCGTCAATATCGATTCTCGAGGCCGGAACGCCTTCATTGAAACTCATGCACTGCTCGTGCGATCCCAGGAAGACGACTCCCGGTACGAGTTGAACTCCGAACGAAGGCACTGTCTCGATGCCCGCGGCACAGTCCCTGCCGAGTTGGAAGGCCAGTGCTTCGACGGTATTTCGATGCATGGCCAGCGCAACGACCACTGCAGGCAGGTTCGAGTGGGGATTCAAGGCAAAGAGAAGCCTCATGAGAGCGGGAAATCCGCCGACTCCACAGGCGATCACCGCCGCCGCATCGAAGGTGCCTCGGTTTTCCCGGGAAAACGATGTCTCGGAAATTGCGTCGGAATCCAGTGCCGAACGGTTGCCGGTTCTTCTTATGTACTGAGCGGCCTCGATCCTGACGCGGGCAGCCTGGGCGACTCTTTCCCGAAGCTCTTCCGCTTCCCTTTCCATCAGTTGGAGTTCCCCTTGGGCAGGTTTGGTCAACACATCGACCGCTCCATATTTGAAGGATTCATACGTCAGCCTCGAAGTCTCCCCCGTGAAGGCGCTCACCACCACGACCGGTCTCGGGTGGCGGATCATGATGTACTTTAACGCAGTCAGGCCGTCCATGCGGGGCATCTGCATATCCATGGTGAGGGTATCCGGTTCGAGTTCCTCGATCATTCGAAGGGCGTCCAGGCCGTCTCGAGCCGTACCGACGATGTGAAACCGTGAGTCCCGGGAAAAGAGGTCATAAAATGCTTTGCGCATGAGCCTGGAATCATCGACGATGAGCAGCCTGGCGGGTGCCGTGGTCTTCCCGTCGGGGACAGCCGTGATGTCGCCCAGTGAAAACCACCTGGCCAGGCATTTCATCGTACGAGGGCGCGACAGGGGGGAGTCCTCGATGATCTGATCCAGCGTGACAGTGCCTTGGATGAGGTCGTGGAGTTCCTTCTGCTGAGCAAAGAAAGGGGAGGCTCCATCGTCCAGGGCGGATTCCGAATCCGTCTTGTGCACAGGCCGACTCCAGTCCGGCACGAAAGGGTACAGGAGGTTGGCTTCCTCGATCATCTTCAGACCTTCGCGCAGGAGGGAGTCAAGAATGCAGGCACCAGGCGCTGGCGGATCAACCGATGGCGATTCCCAGAGGTAGCCGCCCCGGGACCAGCAGAGAAACTCAAAAAAAGCCTCGGAACCGCGCAGGTGCTTCAGTTCCGCCCGAGTCATCCATCCTTCGTGGAATACAAAAATCCCCTCGTTGCCATCCTCGTCAAACACGGCCAGCCTGCCGGTGGCTTTCCTCAGGGCAAGGGAAGAGGCGAGTTCGAGGGGAGTGTGCCGGTCAAGCGTGTTAGTGTCGTAGAGGTGCATGCGTGTCTGCTGCCACTCACCGATCTCAATCAGCCAGTCGCAGAAGTCGCCGGCGTCGAATTGCACCTGGCAACGATCGACGGCCAGAGACGGCCAAAGGCATAATCGCTCGAAACGCTCTCTGGCCATAGCGATCCAGCATGGGATCAGGCAGGTGTGCGGATGAAGGCGCCAGTTCAGGATCGCCCGGCAGAACCCTACCTGGCTGCCTGCCCCGGAAGCGTTCACGATGAGATCGAAGGTATCCGGACCGGAAGCTCGATTACCGTCGTCCCTGCCTCTCGTCACCCGGATGTCTCCAAGGCGGCAGGTCAGGTCTTCGATTGTTTCCGTGAGGGTGTGAAGGGGGTCAAGCAGCAGAACGTTCATGGCTTGCAGGTCCACCGAACCTTTTCAGTCAACGAAAAACGGCTCGATCCGGCATGGATCGAGACAGCCGCCCGGGTCTACCGGAATGACCGGAATGCCCAATTCCTTGCGCCACATCCTGATCCTTTCCTGGAATTACGGCTCCAGGATCCTCTCGAACCTGTCCACCTTTTCAATTCTCACCGCCCTGGCAAACCGGTCTTCCAGCATTCGGGCCAGATCCACATCCCCGTGAACGAGTCCCGCATCCCTCATTTCGCCCAGGAGTTCCTCGAATTCCTCCAATCTGGGAACGTAAAGATCGAACTGAATTCTGCCGGGGGGATTGCTGAACGCAAATTCGGCGACGCCGCGATCCTGGGCCCAGTATCGGCATGCCAAATCAACGGCTTCTTCGACATGGTCTCTTGCCCAGAAACCCGATCTCACTGCCGCGGAAACGAGTTTCTGAACCCGCACGGGATGGGATTGAATCATTTGTTCCTGAACAATCAGGATGTTACACATAAAACGAGGCCAGATCTCTTCCACGTCCAGCAGTTTCCTGGAAAGTCCGGTCTTCAGCGTCACGGACGCAAACGGTTCTCCCACGAAATAGCCGTCGATGAAGCCGGCCGCCAGGGCGGCAGGCATGTCCGGAGGCGGAATTTCCACGATGTCGATACGGTCGGGGTCTATGTGGTACTGCCTGATGCAGCGCTTGATGGCCAGAAAGTGCCCGGAATGACGAAGAGGTACGGCCACCTTCTTCCCGGCCAGCCCCGCCGGACTGTTGCACTGAAGTTCTCCGCGGATTACGAAGGTGCTTTCGTGGCGATTGCCCACATAGACCACTTTGAGGGGAACGCCCTGCTGGTGCAGGATTATGGACAGAGGGGCAATAATGAAGGCGGCTTGGATGTGGCCGGCCTTGAATGCTTCGGCCATTTCAGAGAAGGATCCGAACTTCAGGGCTTCGAAGTACACATCGCTTCCCCTGGTTGCCGCATCCACCAGGGGGGCGGCCAGGTTGGTGATTACCGGCATGTAGCCCATCAAGACCTTGTCTCCCGATGTCTTTTCCGTGTTGAGAAATCCGTGCAGAAGGCTGATCAGCACGAGCCACGCCATTGCTGCGATGATGCCGCAGACACCCGCTGTCGGTCTGCGCAGTGACGACAGAATCATAGTGCAGTGTGAACTCCGAGGTGATGATAGATCTGGGCGCGCAATTCTCCCAGATCGTCCGAAGCCGGGTTGCGCGGGTGGGGGACGTCGATGGTGCGGCAGCACTTCACCCGGGCCGGAGGTTCACTCAAGATGATCAATCGGTTGCTCAGCTGCAGAGCTTCATCGATATCGTGTGTCACAAAAAGGATGGTTGTCCGCGGCAGCATGATGTGCAGGTAAAGCATTTCCTCGCGCAGGTGCAACCGCGTCAGGTGATCGAGGCCCGAAAAGGGTTCGTCCATGAAAAGGATGTCCGGGCGGGCAGCCATCGCCCTGGCGATTTCGGCCCGCTGGCGCATGCCGCCCGAAAGCATGTGAGGATAATCGTTTTCGACTCCTTCCAGGGCTACAAGGGCCAGGTATTCGCGACTCTGCTGCAGGCGTTCCTTGGAATCGGCGACCGAACGCAGGGCCATGGCCACATTTTCTCCAATGGTAAGCCAGGGGAAAAGAGCGCCTTCCTGAAACACAAAAACGTGATCGGGGCGCGGTCCGTCCACCTTCCTGCCGTCTATCCGGACTTCCCCCGCAGCGGGCTTGAAAAACCCGGCTATGATTTTGAGCAGAGTGGACTTTCCGCAGCCCGAATGCCCGAGGATGCTTACGAACTCTCCGGCTTCTATCCGAAGGTTGATGTCGTGGAGCACAACACGGCATTCACCGTCCTTCCTTTTTCGGTGGTTGCCGAAAGAAAGCCATTTGCTGCCGTTGCTTTTCGTGTATTCCACCGTGACCTGATCAACCTTGATCTTACTTGTGTTCAAGTCTCCACCTCACAGCTTCCATCTTCTCGAGTCTCGTCATGCAGAGGTCCAGCAGAAGCCCGATAATTCCGATAGTCAGCATGGCCACGATGACGAAATCGAGTCGCAGCGCGTTGCGACCGTCGATAATCAGGTAGCCCAGTCCGCTCTTGACTGCGATCATCTCGGCGGCTACGACGACCATCCACGAAATGCCCAGACTCACCCTGAGCGCCAAAATGATGCCGGGCATTCCCGCAGGCAGAACCAGGCGGTGTATTCTTTCCCATTTTGTGAGGTGCAGGTTCGCCGCCACCTGGAAGTAGATGGGGTGGATGGATGCGGAGGCCGTCGTACTGGAAATCAGCAGGGGGAAAAAGGCGGCAATGAAAATAATGAAAAATGCCGGCCTGTCCCCTATGCCGAACCAGAGCATTGCAAACGGAACCCAGGCCAAGGGGGAGATCGGCCTGAGAAACTGAACAAAAGGGTTCACCAGCCGGTTGATGCGGGCATGCCGCCCCAGGAAGAGCCCGAGAGGCACGGCCAGGGCAACGGCCAGGTAGAATCCCGCTGTGACTCGAAAGAGACTCGCCACCGTGTGGCGCAGCAAAACTCCATTTGTCGACAACTCGTACAGGGTCGATGCAATCTGCCTCAACCCCGGTACCTGCTCCGTCCCGTTCCAGATGGAAAGCCACCACATCCAGTTCCCTCACACGCATCGAAATCCTTACCTGACCTGCAACCGAAGGTTCCCGCCATGACAGAACGCACGATGCAGCCGGATCCTGACGACTGCCGGGTGTTTCAAGACATTTCAAAGCGTGTCGTTCTATCCGTCGTATCGGCAGATCGTCCGGAACACTAAAGCGTAAAGCAAGGGCCCCGTCTTCTCGTCCCGCGGGCAGGGCGGAACTTCTTACAGGGCGTGGCAACGCAAGAGCAGTGCCTGCCGGACTCTGACGGCAGGCGGCATCGGTGCCCGTGTCATTTGCCGAAGGGTCCGTGTTTGAGAAAGGTGAGGAGTTCGATGACGGGTGTGTAATCCAGGGGCGGTTTCCAGCCGGAGATGTTCGCATCGACAAGGCACCGGTCTCCAGGCGGAGCGGACACAAGAGCCTGGGTCACCTCCTGCCTTAAGCCTGCAGGAACATGGCTGCACGCAGCCATCGGGTACTCGGGGTAGAGTCGAGTGGAATGAAGCAGAGGGAAGGGATCGTTGACCCTGTTGATGATCCGGAAGTCCTCCATCTTGATTTTTCCTTCGCGAACCATCTTTTCGAGACTGCCCGAGCGCACCGAGCCGCCTGCCGCGACTCCGTTCAAAACCGCATAAATCACGTTGTCGTGCTGTTTCAATTGGCGGAGGGATTTGAAATCCTTGGAGGGATCGATGCCGTTTTCGACAAAGACCCTGCATGCCATGAGCCAACCTCCAAAGGCGGACAGCGAAGCGGTGGCAAAAACCTTTCCCTTGAAGTCATGGATCGTCTTGATGGGGCTGTCGTTGCGAACGAGGATGGCCCCCGCCATCTGGTCGATGGGCTGGTTGTTGACCTGGTTGACCACAGTGGCAATGGCCTGGATGCCGTGAAGTCTGTTCATCTCCGCGTAAATTGCAGGGTTGGCATAGAGGAACTCGATCCTTCCTTCCTTTGTCCACACGGGTACCTGGTCGTAGCTCAGAGGAACGATGGTGAAAGGCTTTCCGGTTCTTGCACCGAGGTAATCGGCGGTTGCCTTCCATTCTTTGACCGCCTGGGCAGCTCCCCGGTTTGCCAGTATGCCGATCCTGTTTTCCTGGGCGAAGGCTGGAAACGGCGCAAGAAGAACACCGGCTGTCAGGAGAAGGTACAGAATCCATTTCCCTGTGATGATCATCCGCTCCCCCTCTCATGGTCATGGGTTGGTCCGTTGGTCCCGAAGAATCTCCGAGAACGTCGTTGCAGGCGAAGAAGAAACCCCCGGTTGCGGAAACCGACGCTCGGACCCCACGCGTCCGTTCAGGGTCACCGTGCGGCGCAGGTGGGAGCAAAAAAGGTTTCCGGCGGGCGGCTCCTTCGGGTCATGGATCGCCGATACAAGCCATATCGGCAGGAAGAGGATCGTTCTTGACGGAAATTGCGGTATAATGATGCGTAAGGCGGCGATCGAAATAGGGCTCAGAAATCTCTTCTGTCCGAGGTGTTCAGATCGGACAGGCGACTGCAGAGGATATCGGTCAGGTCCCGGGCGGAATGATCTTCCGTGGACAGAACCAGGTCTGCCGATTCACGGTACAGGCTTGACCTTTCCCGCAGCAGGTGTTCGATTTCCTCGCGCAGGGGAAGCGCGGTCAGGGCAGGCCTGTTCGATGCGGTCCCCGGGTCGTTTACGAGGCGGGCATGGATGATATCCGGGGATGCGGTGAGCCAGACGACAAAAAAATGTTCCTTCAGGATCCTGCGGTTGGCGGGATCAAGGACGACGCCTCCTCCAGTGGCGACAACCATCCCGCGGCGCGACGCCAGTGCGGCGAGCAGCCTGGATTCTTCGTCCCTGAAGGCTTCCCAGCCCCGGCTCCGAACATAACAGTCGATGTCCCTGCCAAACGAAGCGACCAGGTGTTCGTCCATGTCCAGGAAGACAAGGCCGAGCCTGTGGGCCAGCATTTTCCCGACGGTGCTTTTTCCCGTTGCACGAAAACCTATCAGTGCTATGTTGCGATCTTTCAGCAAAGGATTCTACTTCCTGGCTCCGGAGCCTGTTGTGGATCGACAATGAAAGACAAACCCATCTTATCAGAAGCGCCCCCTCGCGGGAAGCCGCTTTCAATTCTTGACTGCATGCCGTTTCTGCCTCGCATGGCCGCCGGACTGATCCGCCTGGTGTACGGCAGCTGCCGCTTTACCATCCTGGACGGCGAGTACGAACAGTCCATCCTGGTTCACGACGGCCCGCGGCTGGCTACCTGCTGGCATTTTGCCTTTCCCACATTGATTTATCGATACAGGTACAGGGGCGTTGTGGTCATGGTGAGCCGCAGCCGTGACGGGGAGATCGCGGCGCGCATTGTGAAGGAACTGGGATTCCGCGCCTTCAGGGGTTCTCCCGGAAAAGGAGGCAGCACGGCTCTGCGGGGGCTGATCGGCAGCCTCAAATCGAGCTTTGGAGGCGGCTTCATCGCGGACGGATCTCAAGGCCCCGCGCGCGTCGCCCAGAAGGGAATTCTACTCCTGGCCCGCTACACCGGCGCTCCTCTCGTTCCCGTCAGTATGGCCGCAAAACCCTGCTGGCGACTTCGAAGCTGGGATCGAACCGTAATCCCCAAACCGTTTTCACATATAGTGATGGCGTTCGGTCCTCCCATCCGGGTGCCGGCCAACGCTTCCTCCGCAGAACTCGAAATCCTGCGCGTCGAACTCGAAACCTCCCTCAACCGGCTGACCGAAAACGCGGAACGGGAGGTTGAGTTCAAGGCGGAAAATCCCTCCGGGGTTGCAAAGTGAATCCTGCTCTGCTATGTGATCCTGTGAATTGGCAGTCAAATGTTCCATGATTCCGGGAGCATGTTTTCGAGACGCTGTTGAGTGTGTTCCAGGATGTATTATAATGAAAAAAGAGGGGATATCCGGAGCAGGGCAGATGATCGCCGGTTCCATTCGGAATCGGAGGAAAGTCCGGGCTCCACAGGGCAGGATGCTGGGTAACACCCAGTCTCGGCGACGAGCAGGAAAGCGCCACAGAAAGCAGACCGCCCCGCCTTCGGCGGGGTAAGGGTGAAACGGTGAGGTAAGAGCTCACCAGTCCTGGTGGTGACATCGGGAGCTAGGCAAGCCCCATCCGGAGCAAGACCGAATAGGAGAGCGTTCGAGGGCGGCCCGTTCGAGCTCTCGGGTTGGTTGCTTGACCCTGTCGGCAACGGCAGGGCTAGAGGAATGATCATCGCCTTTCCGCTCTCGCGGAAAGGTACAGAACCCGGCTTACGAACTGCTCCGGATTCCCCCATCTTTTTCAACCTGTCGGACCGTTCCGGTCCCCACGCAGGAAATGATTTCTATGTCCAAAACCTATGCCGTTGTTGCGGCTGGAGGCCGCGGCCTGAGAATGGGCGGGAACAGGCCCAAGCAGTTCCTTGATCTTTCCGGCCGGTCCATCCTTTCCCTTACCCTCGGAACCCTACTCAAAGCCCGTTTCCTCTCGGGCATCGTGCTCGTCGTACCTGCTGATTTCCTGGAATCGGCAAAGGAAGTGCTCGGGACCCTACAGTGCGAATCCGACCGGATCGAAGCACAAATGGCCCAAGACGCTTCCGGGCGAAAGGAGCCGAATCCGGGCGGTGTTGTTTCGCGGGTCTCCATCGACGGCAGGGAGCTTCGACTGGTGGCCGGCGGAGCGGAACGCCGGGACAGTGTATGGAACGGACTGAAACATCTTCCGCGTGACTGCGAATGGGTGCTCATACACGATGGAGTCCGCCCGTTTGTCTCCTTGAAACTGCTGGAAGATACCTGGGTGGCGGCGGCGGCCACGGGTGCGTCCATTGCCGCTGTGCCTGCCGTCGATACGGTGAAAAGGGTTGCAGGCGGACGCGTGGTCGAAACCCTGCCCCGGGAGGAAATCCACCTCGTCCAGACTCCCCAGGTGTTCAGGAAGAATATCCTCATGGAAGCCTACTCGAAAGCCGAGGACCACTCCTGGACAGGAACGGATGACGCTTCGTTCGTCGAACGCCTCGGGATCGCCGTAGCGGTGGTTCCCGGTGAATGGTCCAATATCAAGGTCACCACTCCGCAGGACCTGGAGTGGGGGGAATGGTTCATGAAACGCCTGTCAAGGATGGCGGGTACGGACACGGTGGGAGTGGAGAAATGAGGGTGGGTTTCGGTTATGATGTTCACGCTTTTGCGGAGGGGCGGAGGCTGGTTCTGGGTGGAGTGGAAATTCCCTTCGAAAGGGGACTGCTCGGACATTCCGATGCGGACGTGCTGCTGCATGCCGTTTGTGACGCACTTCTCGGAGCTGCTGCCCTGGGAGACATCGGTCGTCATTTCCCGGATACCGACCCGCGTTACAAGGGCATATCCAGTCTCGTCATCCTCCAGCAAACGATCGATCTTCTCCAGCGCGAATCCTTCAGGCCCGTCAACATCGATTCGACACTGGTCCTTCAAAAGCCTCGGCTGTCTCCCTATATTCCCAAAATGACGGATGAAATTGCGCGGATCGCGGGTCTGCCCGTTTCGGCCGTGAACGTGAAAGCCACGACCACCGAAAGGCTGGGTTTTGCGGGCAGGGAGGAAGGGGTTGCAGCCTATGCGGTGGTGCTGATCGAGAAGGCGTCTGAATAAAGGCGTTTCAGTGAGGAATGATGAGTTTCGCCATGCAGAAGCGGGTGCCGGCGGCCGGAGCCGTCCTGGTGATCCATGGACGGGAAGGGAGGCGGCAATACCGGGTTTGCGGGGTTGCAGCGGGATGTGTGTGCACCCTATGAAGGCTTCCATCTGGGACCGTCAAATGATATGAAAATATTTTCGGCTACCCGTACGCTGCTTGCGGCCGCCGTGTCCCGTTCTGGACGAAGGCGGATTGCATCAAGAGGGAACAAGGAGGTTTACACCCTATGGGGTTGCAGGTCTACAATACTCTGACCAAAAGCAAGGAAGCATTCATTCCCCTGGAACCCGGGAAGATTAAATTCTACGTCTGTGGTGTGACGGTCTACGATTACTGTCACATAGGGCACGCACGGTCGGCCATCGTCTTCGACGTGATTTACCGGTACCTGCTGCACCTGGGGTACGAAACGACCTACGTGCGCAACTTTACGGATATCGACGACAAGATACTGCGGCGTGCCAGGGAGGAAGGTGCCGATTTCCGCGAGATCGCCAGGCGATACATCCAGGCCTTTTATGAGGATATGGATGCCCTCGGGGTGCTGCGCCCGACCCTGGAACCTCTCGCCACGGAAAACATCCCCTGCATGATCGAAATCATCAAGATCCTGGTGGACAAGGGAATCGCCTACCAGTCCGGGACGGACGTCTACTTTGAAGTGGAAAAATTCGAAGGGTACGGGAAGCTGTCGGGCAGACAGCTTGAAGATATGGTCGCCGGTGCCAGGGTGGAAGTGGATGTGAACAAGAAGAACCCCCTGGACTTCGTTTTATGGAAGGGAAGCAAGCCGGACGAGCCGGCGTGGGACAGCCCCTGGGGACCGGGAAGACCTGGCTGGCATATCGAATGCTCCGCAATGGGAAGCCATTTCCTCGGGAGTACCTTCGATATTCACGGAGGAGGGAAAGACCTTATCTTTCCCCACCACGAGAATGAAATCGCTCAAAGCGAAGCCGCCTTCGGTGTTCCCTTCGTACGCTACTGGCTGCACAACGGTTTCGTGAATATCAACAACGAAAAGATGTCCAAGTCTCTGGGCAACTTCTTCACCATACGGGATGTTCTTCAGCATATCAACGCCGAGGCCCTGCGCCTGTTCGTCATCAGCAAACACTACCGAAGCCCGGTGGACTTTTCGGATGAAGCCGTGGCGGAAGCGGAAAAAGGGCTGGATCGCCTGTACGGCACCGTTGCGGCGGTGAAGGAGCGTACTTCTCCACCCGGTGACACTCCCATTGCAGACAAGGCACTCATGGAGCAGGACAAGGAGCTGTTCGAGGAAGCGGAATCCCTGCCTCGAGCCTTCAACGAGGCCATGGACAACGACTTCAATACCGCCCAGGCCATCGGATACCTGTTCAATCTTCAGAGACACCTTCAGCGCTTCATGGACCGCTTCGGGCAGAAAAAGCTGAAAGGCCCCGCCGCGGCTCTCGCTGTCAAGGCCTGCGATGCACTCACCGGCCATGCGCGGGTCCTCGGACTCCTGTGCAGGGAGCCCGACGTTTACATGGACGAACAGCGCAGGCTGAAGATCAAATCCACCGGGTTGACCGAGGAAGACGTGCTGAGGTCCATCGAGGAGCGCCACAAAGCAAGGCTGGAAAAGAATTTTGCCGAGGCCGACCGTGTGAGGCGGGAACTCGAGGCAAAGGGAATCCAACTGGAGGATACTCCCCAGGGGACCCGCTGGAGGGTCAGTATCTGACATCGCCGACACCCGGGATGTCCTACCCAGCCGGTCCCGGTTTCCACACCTCGCTTTTTCACAGGACGCAGGCGGCCTGCTCCGCAAACGCTGCAGGATCAGTGAGTCGGCCCCGGGATCTTGCCGCAGCAGGTGCCGGGCAGGCAGTTTTGACTCCCCGGCCTCGATCCGCAGCAGGCCGTGTCTCCTATCCCGGGAAGGCTGCCGCCGCTCTTGGTGCCCGATGCGCTCGAACTCGCAGACAGGAGTTTGCGCAGGTTGCCGCTTCCGCATTGAGTGCACCGAACAGCTTCATCATCACTGAAAACCAGCTGTTCCGATACGCTGTTGCAGTCCGTACACAAATATTCGTAAATCGGCATAAGAATGATTACCTCTCTTTACCCGCGGCTTGCCGGACGGCATCGGTCCGTTCAGGATGTGCCCGCCCTTCGCCGCTGGATAGGGGGCTGGATCCGGAGGGTCGCCCGGATCAGTGATGGGCGCATCCGCCGCCGTCCTGGTGCCCCCTGCACGTGTGTTCGGCCGAGAACCGGGGCAGTTTGCCGTTCAGGATCATGTCGAGGTTTTCCTGAACAGTGCCCTGCATGGCCCGGAAGACAGTGACGCCTTGAGCCTGGAGTTTCATCAGTGCACCCATGCCGATGCCGCCTACAACCACTCCATCCACCTTTCGCCCCCCCAGGGCCAACATGGGCTGGCACATGCCTTGGGCGTGGTGCTGGTTTCCGTTCTTTATTTCGTCCACCTCGAAAGTATCCGTTTCAACGATCACAAATCCTGGAGCCGACCCGAAATGACCGTAGACCTCGCTTTGAAGTCCCTTCAGATCTTCTGTTGGAAAGCATATCTTCATGATCTATATCTCCGGTATTAAAGTCAGATTAAATGCGAACAAGCGAATTTCCTGCCACAATGATTGTGCTCACGAGAGTATATAGTTTGTAATTTCCGCAAAGTCAACGGCTCGGGGAAAGCGATTCGACTCGTGTCGGGCGGTGTGGCAAAAACCGGCGATGTCATGAGCCGCCTCCTGCGCGTCGTAACGATGCGTCCCAAGGTCTCCTGATTCCATGGCTGCTTGAAAAATTCACATAAGGTACTATATAAGAGATGGATTCCGAAACCGGTGTCCACGGGGTTTGACACGCGGCGGCTTGTCCTTTTGCCAAGAACTCTGTGCTGCGCAATCCGTACGTGCCGTTGCAACGATATGGGGTGACGTGAATTCTTCTTCTGCCTGCCGGACGTGTGCAGCTTTTTTGAAGACGGGGAACGGCCCGTGATTTTCGGATGACATCCCAAACGACTCCCAGGAGGAGAAACCATGGATCTCAAGGATTTTGTCGAGGTAAAGGAAGTCTATATCAAGACCGACCGCATACAGGGCAACATGGTTGTGCTTAAAGAGTCTGAAAACGATTCGAATTACTTCCTCATGTTCGTGGGAGACGCCGAAATCACCGCCATTGCAAAAGAAAAGGGGCTGGTGGAACCGAAACGCCCTCTTACCCATGACCTGTACCTTTCCATGCTCAACAGGGCGGATGTAGTGATCGAGTGCATCCAAATCGCCGAGATGCATGAGAACACCTATTATGCCAGGGTGCACGCCCGCATCCAGGGAGAAGTAGTGGAATTTGACAGTCGCCCGAGCGACGCGGTTGCCCTGGCTCTGAATCAGAAGTGCCCCATCTGGGTGCACCGCAAACTGCTTCGTCGCGAACTGAGCCCCGAAGAAGTGCAGGAGTACGAGATGATCGTGAAGACGGTCAAATTCTAGCGGGGCATCGGGAAGGTTCCGGCGGGCGGATTTCGGCTCGTATCCCCGGAGGCGCGAGCCCAGTCGAATAAAGGCCTGTGCAATCCCTTCGCGGTCTGGCGGAAGGCGATTCCCTTGAGTCTTTTGAGCGGCCTTCCGGAGACTGGGTTTGCAGCGTTGTCCTTTCCGAGGTGTTTGGTGTTGACTCCTGTCGGTCTTTTGGATAGATGAAAATACCCTCGATCGGGAACTCGAGTGCATGCGATGAGAATCGCACGGGCATGATGGACGGCCGGATCTCCTCCGGCTTTCTCTTTTGTGATGGAAAAGTTTGCCGGGAAGGACTCAATCATGAGCAAGCACAAGAAGACGGAGAGAAGGAAGGAATTGGATCGGAGGCGGCGCAGAAAGGAAAAGAAGAAAAAAGAGCTAAGGAAGGGGCAGCATGCGGCGGGCAAGCGCAGATAGCCATCGGCCGCCTCGGCGGGTTTCGGGCTGGTGCGGCATCTCTTTACCATTCCAACAGGATGACCTCATATGGCGATCAAATCTTCTTCGGCCACTTTCACTCGCTTTTTCGTGCCTGAGATTCCCACGGAGGATTTCTGGAGCACCGTGGATGAAAAACTGAAGAGCGGGGCGTTCAAGGATCTTGAAGACGGCGAGGAGCAGGCGGCAGGCTTTTCCTCGTGGGAAGACCTTTTCGAACCTGATTTTTCTTCGGCTTCTTACCACAAGGGAGAATATGCGGCTTTTTCGTTCCGTATGGACCAGCGAAAAGTGCCGGCCATCGTTTTGAAACAGTACGTGAAACAGTCCGTGCAGAGGTTCCGGGAAGAAAACGAAGGCAGATGGCCGTCCAGGCGCGAGAGGCTGGATATCCAGGAAAACATGCAGAACTGGCTCATGAACAGGGCACTCCCGAGGCCGTCCGGTTTCGAAGTGGTCTGGAATCCTGCTGCGAACTGCATGCTGCTTGGCACCACGAGCACAAAGATGGTGGATGTGTTTCTCGAGAGTTTCGAGAACCTCTTCCGTATTTACCCCGTTCCCCTCTACCACGTCCAATGGGCCATGCACCTGCTTCCCCTGGATGGAAACCAGAAGGACTTTCTGAATTCGCTCGTCAATGTCCAATCGGCGACGGCGATGGATGAAGGTCGGTTTTTCGGCTACGAGTTTCTCACCTGGCTGTGGTTCTTTTCGGAGGCTGACGGCGGTGCTTTCCAGGTGGGCGGGAAGGAGGCGCAGCTCTACCTCGGCGAACGCGTGGTGCTTACTCTGCCAAACGAAGGCAGGGAGAAGGTGGTCTGTACAACCCAGGCCAATTCCCTCCACGAAGCCCGTACGGCTCTCCGCCAGGGAAAGCTCGTGCAGGAGATCCAGCTGTTCCTCATGATCGGCGAGAACGAATACCTGCTCACGCTGGACAGTTCGCTTTGGGCCGTCAAGGGTCTCAAGACTCCCAAGGCACTTCCCGACTATGACGAAGAAGACCCCGACGGACCGTTCTTCGAGAAGATGTACTTTATCGAGGAGGTATCCTCGGCCCTGGACGTCCTCTTCCACAAGTTTCTCGGGCTGCGGCTTACATCGGGGTGGGAATCGGACGGCAGGCGTCTGCTCGAGGACTGGATGTCCGGAAAGGCAGAAGAAACAGCCTGATCGGGCGGTTCCGGTGCGTCATAATCCGGTCCCGTGTCCGCTCAAACGGTAATCATGAACGCATATTCCACCCTGGAAACAGCCCTGGAACTCGTTCAGAGGCACTGGTTCAGCGCCGTATTCCTGGGTCTTACCCTTGTGACCCTCCTGGCCATTTCCGTGGTCAGGTGGTGGATGAGATGCCGGTTCCGGCGCCTGTTCGAGGAGCAGTTCGAGGAAGAAAACGAACTGGATGCACTGCCTCCCCTGAGCCCTCAGGATCGTGAGGCGATCGAGCTGATCAGGAAGTTCCGCCGGGAAGTGTGGAATCTGCCCGAGGTGGAACTGCAGCTGGGAGTCGAATCTCTGAATCAGCGCGCCATGATGATTATTCGGTCCATCAGCGCGGTCTATCCCCCCGAAGCAAAGGTTCCCCAGTTCGAAGCTTCCCTCATCGAATCCCTCCATCTGGTCCGGCGCATCAGCTCCCGCCTGTCCCGCCTGGCCGGGACGACTCCCTTCAATTACCTGGGCAACCGCAGGTTGAGCGACTACCAGCGCTACTACCAGGTCTACCGGTTGCTCAACGAAAACCCCCTGCTCAGGGCTCTCAGGAAATACCCATATCTGTCCCGGATGGCCAGGTGGGCGATGAACCTGAAAAATCTGGGTAATCCGCTCTACTGGGCGGGGAAGGAACTGAGCCGGGAGGGGTATTTCTTCCTTCTAAGGTGGTTCTATATCACTTTTACCAGCCAGGTCGGGAAGGAAGCCATGCGCCTGTACAGCGGCCGTCGGTTTCTGACCGAAGAAGACCGCGACGCCGCTCTTGTCTGTCACCGCCTGTTCGCCCTGGCCAGGCAGTGGGGAGGCCCTTCCCCGGAGGAATGGGCCATGCTGGTGGGCTTTGTCGCCGGCCATCGGGCACTCGAGGCCGAAACCAAGGTCCACATTCTTTCCGCGTGGGCGAAAGACCGGCTCCCCGGAGATCCGGCCAAGCAGCCGCTCCAGACCAAGACGGGGCAAAGATGGTACCTCGAAGGGCTGAAAAGCCTGGAAAGTTCGGAATCGAAACCCTCCCCCGCCAAAAAGATGCTCATCGAACAGGAACGGTCCAAGGTCGAGAAACACCCTTTCGAAGCAGCCTCAAACCGTTGAATATCACGAGAAGGGATGCTCCCATGTCGGCTGCGATGGCTCCCCACAGAGTGGCCAGGCCGCCCAGGGACAGGAAGACGAAGAAAGCCTTCACCCCGACGGAGAAGACGACGTTCTGCCGGATGATACGCAGGGTTCTGCGCGAATGTCTCACCAGCCAGGGAAGCTTCGACAGGTCGTCAGACATGAGAGCGATATCCGCCGTTTCTATGGCTGCGTCCGAACCCATGGCACCCATAGCGATACTCACCGACGCTTTCGTCATGGCGGGAGCATCGTTTACCCCGTCGCCCACCATGGCAACATTCCCGAAGGATTCCCTCATCCGGACAACGAAGTCCACCTTGCCCTCCGGGAGCATCTCCGCCTCGAATTCATCCACGCCCGTGACGGCGGCCACCCGTTGAGCGGCCCTGTGGTTATCCCCCGTGATCATGGCTACCCGGTCAATTCCGAGGCGCTTCAATTCCCTTACCGTATCGACGGCATTCGCCCGCACTTCATCGGCGATGCTCATGATTCCGCAAACGTGTTCATCGCACCACATCACCACCAATGAATGCCCGGTTTCTTCAAGGCGCCTTGCCGCCTCATGAAATTGAGGGCTCTCGAGGTTCCACTGCTCGATCATCCGGTGGCTGCCTATCCAGCAGGTTTTGCCGCCGACAACGCCTTTTGCTCCCCGCCCCGGAATGATGGTGAATTTCTCGGCCGGATCCACCCGGATGCCCTCCGATTCGGCATGCCGGACCACGGCTCTCGCCAGCGGATGGGTGCTGTGGACCTCCAGGGCCGCAGCCTTTGCAAGCAGTTCCCGCTCACTGTGCCCGTCCATGGCTGAAATATGGCGGACACTGGGGCGGCCGCGAGTGAGAGTACCGGTCTTGTCGAATGCGATAGCCCTGATGTGAGCAGGGGCCTCGAGAAACGCGCCCCCCTTGATGAGGACTCCGTTGCGTGCCGCGGCGGTCAGCCCGGCGATGATGCTGACCGGAGTCGAGATGACCAGCGAACACGGGCAGGCGATAACGAGCACGACCAATGCCTGGTAGAACCACTTTATCCAGGGGTCTCCCAGGAGAAGAGGAGGAACGACGGCGATGAGCAGGGCCAGGAGCATCATCAGCGGCGTATAGACCATGGCGAAGCGCTCCACCCACTGTTCGGTCGGAGCTCGACGCGCCTGTCCTTCTTCCACCATGCGGATGATGCGGGCAAGGGTAGTGTCCGAAGCGGGCTTTGTGGCTCGAAATTCAAACGCTCCCTGCCCGTTGACCGTGCCCGCGAAAACCTCGTCTCCAGGCCGCTTCCGCACGGGAAGAGATTCTCCCGTGATGGGTGCCTGGTTTACGGACGTCTCACCCCTCAGCACCACGCCGTCGAGCGGTATCTTCTCCCCGGGGCGAACCAGTACTGTGGCGTTAAGAGGAACGGAATCCACCGGTTTTTCTTCGGTCTTTCCGTCGAATGGGCAGATGTAGCGGGCTGTCTGAGGAGTGATCTCCACGAGTGCCTTGATGGCCCGGCGGGCCCGCCCGACACTCCAGGATTCGAGCAGAAGGGCAAGCGAGAAGAGAAATGTCACTGACGCAGCTTCCAGCCATTCGCCGATGCCGACGGCTCCCAGGACCGCCACGACCATGAGCAGGTTCATGTCGGGTCTGAGCCTGCGCAGGGCGAACAAAGCCTTGGGAAGGATAAACCATCCGCCGGCCGTGATGGCTCCCACGTAACTCAGCAGCGCCGGCAGTGGAGGTGCTCCTTCCTCGTTCCCGCCCTGCAGCAGTGCATCGACGATGCTTCCGTGATGAACCGCCTGAAAGGCTAATCCGGCAAGCATGAGACCGCCGCTCAACATGCACAGGAAGAGCCGTCCACGCCGTTCCCACATGCCTTCTTCCACCGGGCAGACACCCGCCTCGCAGCCGGCTGTCCATGGAACGGCTTCCATGCCCGTTCGCGCAACAACTTCCCGGATCTTCGCCGCGCTGACACGGTTTTCCGTCGAAAAAACGGTCATTTTACTCTCGAGCAGATCGAAGGAAAGGTTGAGTTCCCCGCCCACAATGGGCGCCAGCTCTCTTTTGAGCACGGAAATCTCCTCCCCGCAGCACATCCCCTTGATGCGAAAGATCATACGTTCCATTGCAGGCACCTTTGATATACCGTGATCGTGTCCTTCATCGAATGAGACCTTCATGAAAAGTAAACCCTTTATCCTGCGAAGAATCGGTCTTCTGTCCATTATAACGCATTGCAGCGGGCAACCGGGAGGTAAGTAAGCGTTCAGGGGTGATTGCAGGGGCGGTTCGCGATCCCCCCCTATCGGGATCCCCCCACGGCAAGAACCGCCATAACAGGAAAAACCGCCCCAACGAGAAGAAATGCCCCTGCGGGACGTTGCCGCAAACCCATGGGGCGTTTGATGGGCGCATACAGGGAGGATCTCGGGCTATGAACTGCCGCCGGGAGAGGCATCAATGGCAATCCATTCGCCTGCCCGGTTGCGACTATTGGCGGAATGGCGCCTGTTTCATCACCGTCTCAAAGCTCTTCAGCCTGGAAGCAGCCCGTCGCGCTTTATGGCAGTCCTCATCGAGGTCAAATCACCGACTGGAGAGTCGGATGCGGGAGGTCCGCCGGTCCGGTTCGGAGGCAGGGGCGGTGCAAGCCCATGCGCCGTCCCTGCCTCTATCGTTGTGAGTTCGCGTGGATGGCGTTTTCCTGATTGCCATCGTCGTGGAGTGGACCGCCAAGGAACTGATCACCCTGGCGTGCTTCGTTCACTGTTGCCCGCCGTTATAGGCCGGGCTGTCCGGTGGTTGGTAAGGGCGGGGTTCCCGAGACTGATTGAGCAGGGGTTGAAAAAGGCTGAAGGGGAGCTTGAAGGTTCTCTTCATGAACTGGAGGAGTTCGGACCCGACAGCGGTGGGGGAGAGCGGGATGACGGTGGGATCGGCCAGGCTGCCGGTGACCTGGACGGGAATGGAAACGAGTGTCCCGTTGAGGAGCCTGCCGAGCAGCGGAACGAAGCGGACAATCCTGTCCACGGTCTTGAACGGGGACACGATGACGGTGCAGTTGAGTTCCTGCTTGACCAGGTCCACTTCTCCCCGCCACACCAGGCGGACCACCGGACCCTCCAGGATGGATTCAGACAGGACCAGCTTGCCGTCTTTCACCTTTCCTCCTGACTTGATCGTGTCGTATGCGCATCCTTCGTTGACGAGGTCGGGAAGCTGGCCCCGGTAGATTTCCGTAACGTTGATCATGGAAAAGATCTTGGAAAGCACCTCGAAACGGTAGATGCGCCCCTTGTAGCCCCTGAATTCCACTTCTCCATTGAGCGACGACGTGACTCCACCTCTTGCATCGGGGGATGCCAGTTCGCCCTTGAGGTCGAAGGTTCCGTCCATGAGGTCTTTCTTGTCCCAGAAGCAGGCAAGATGGTGTGCCAGGTCTTCATCTACCGCGTTCGGGCGAATGTCGAGCCGCACGGAATCCCCGCTCACTCTCACAAATCCCGGAGTGGGGATGCCGCACAGCCTGGCATCCAGGACATGAATGTCGACGGAATCTTCCAGCAGGTGGACTTCGGCCCGAGCCGGAGACCAGGTGTAGGTGCCGGCGGTAAACACCTCCGAACGGACCCGGAGCACACCTCGAAGCTGCAGTTTCTTCTTCCCGTTGCCCAGCAGGACTTGGCTGCTCCGGGGTTTGTCCTCCTTCATGTCGCTCAGTTTTCCCATGTCCAGCTTGTCGGCATCGACATCCATGTCGAGTTTGAAGCCTTCCGTTGAAAAGGCGATGCTTCCCTTGAATCCGAGCCTGCTGTCATGCCATTGCACAAGGGAGGATTTGACGATGAGAGTATTCCCGTCGGCTTCGAGGACCGCGTTGTGGATATAGGCGGGAGTCTTGAGATCCCAGGTGTATTGGAAACCCGCGACCTGGAGCTGCCCCTGGGCGGTGGAGTTCATGGGTTGGTCGGGGAGGATCCGGGCGCGAAAGCTCCCCTTGATCCAGCCTGCGAGAAGTTCGTTCTTCAGGAGGATCCTGTCGAGGCTCTTGTTGCTCAGGGTTCCGTCGAACCCGAGGTTCAGTTCACCTTTCTGCAGGCTGATGCCGAGGGTTGCATCGGAATCGCCGTCTTTGATGGAGAGGCGTCTGAAGATCACCTGGCCGGAGGTGTGGCCGACATCGACGTGTACCCTGGTGCCTCCGTTGCCTGTGAGATCGCAGGTGAAGGAGGTATTCCCGCCTTTTTCCCATGCAAGCTGAGACTTGGAAATGGACAGCGGAGAAACCATCCTGTACTCCCGGGGAAGGCCGACGATGTCGTAGACGGCTCCAGCCGCTTCGGGGCCTGCTTTGCCTTGGATTGAAAGGTCCGCCTTGTCGATTCCCGTCATGTAACCGGGCAGGCGGCCGGAAACAAGAAGGGATGAATCGAGTATCGCAGCCTGCCACGCATCCAGGGAGAGGGTGGATTGAGTGACATCGATTTCACCCTCCCTGGCATGAACCGGGCCGGGGAAGGCCGGTGAATGTATAGTGAGATCCCGGATGGTTCCGGTGCCAGCGAACTGCCAGTCGGAAGGCTGAAGGATCTGGCCCTTGAATTCGGTGGAATGGAAGGTCACGAAACCGGTGAGTGCTTCGATGGTTTTCCGAGGCGTTCCGGATCCATCGGCAAAAGGCAGAATCGGATAGATTTCATCGAGAAACACGGTCACGGGTTTGGAGGAGTCGAATTCCACGTGATGACCGTCGGCCCAGGAATATCTCAGGTTCAGGCCCGAAGAAAGGGAGCCTCCGACCTTCCCTTTGAGTTCATAGGCGGACACGGAACTGCCTTCAAAGAGAAAGGAGGTGCCCTCGAGTTCCATCGGGTACGGAATGCGCTGGTACAGGCCTGTGAGTTGGAAATTCGAAACTTCCACTCGAGCCTGCACATCCCTGAGGCTTTCGCCAAGAATAAGCCTGCCGCGGCCTCTGCCCTGGATGTTCTGCATGAGCGCCAGTTCGGTTTGAAGGTTCTCGCTTCTTGCCACCCGTTCCAGAACGATGGGGAGTTGAGCCATGTCTGCGTCGACGAGGACATCCAGGTGGAAGGGAGCGTCTCCGCCTCGGAGTCCTATCCGGAGTGATCCTCCATGCCCCTGTGTTTGGCCCACTTTTCCCCGGAGACCGGTTCCCTCGAGGATGCCCTTCGAAATGGTCACTTCTCCTTCAATGCCGGATACTTCCAACTGCACCCGGGGAACGAGAATCTTTCCTTCCTGCAGTCTGCCCCGAATCACGTAATGATCGGATTTCTTCAGCTGCCTGGGATGCCTGCCCTCACCATTGTAAGTAATAACGGATACATGGCCGCCCCTCAGTATGTCAAAAATCTTGTAGACCACGTGACGGTCATCCCGGAAAAAGGTCAGTGCGGCGCTTCTGACGGATGCTGCATCGGTGTCTTTGCCTTCGACGTCCAGGGTCACCCGGGGTGCGGACGGATCCCAGTGAAAATGGCCGGTCAGGTTCGCCCGGGGATGATCAAAAGCGAGCCTGGAAATGGAAGCATCCATCCTGCCGTCGTCAAGGTGAAGGGATCCCTCCATTCGGCCGCCTCGAAGCACCGTCATTCCTTCCTTGTCCACGATGGTCAGGACGGGCGCGGAACCCGAGAACGCGGCGCTGAATGTTCGAGAATTCTCGCTGGAGAAGCCCACGTCGAGATCGACCCGGGAATCTCCCAGGCGCAAAGGAGAATCGGGAAACAGCAGATCCGTGGCTCCCTGTGGCAGGACTCCCGCCAGGACAAGGCGCGCGGCGCTCTGAAAGGTCCGGGTGTGAGCCCATCCGCTGAAAGATAACGATTCCCACAGATCCGACCTGCCCGAGGAAACATTCAGCTCCAGCCTGCCGTCCTCGAAGGAGGCCCGTCCGTTCAGGCTTCTGAAATGGAACAGCTCGCTGTTGCCGTGGTCCAGGATCGTGAGATCACCGTTCTTGACCTCCAACGTGCCGCCGTCCACTTCGGATTCCAGGAAAGCCGCCAGCGGCGCAAGCCATTCCGCGGGGTTCGGAACCGAGGGCCGAACTGGCGCATCGAATCTTTCAGCGGGCCTGGGGGGAAGACGATAAGTGATTCGAGGCTTCCTGACCGTTACCGACCGTGCCTTCAGTTCGCCGCTCACCAGCGGCAGAATGCGAGGATAGATGGAAATGGCCCGGATGGAGCATTCGATTCCATCGCGGCTGCCCGCCTGGATATGGTGAACAACGAGCCTGGGCGCCGGGAAATAGCTCAGGTCGATTCGGCCCAGTTCCACCTGCGCGCCCGTCTTGCGCTGGATCTCGGTCGAAAGGGTTTCCTTCACCGATTCCAGGTTGATCAACCGGGGAAGCAGCAAGGCCAGGGCAAGGCAGAGAAGCAGCACAACCCCCGCCATGCCGGCCGAAAAGAGATAGATGCGCCTGAGGTTTCTCAAAAACACGCTCTCATGGGTCCTGCCTTTGTCCGGTTCAGCCAGGGGGCGGCAGGAAAAGGATCGAGTCCAGAAAGCAAACGGCCGATTCGTCAGTCAGTGACCCGGGAGAATATCAATTCAAAAGGTTTGAGACAAGGTCCAAGGCCATATGCAGGTCCAGGCGGAAATTCCGGAAGCTGGAAATGGGATCCGCGATTTCGAACCGCTCCGAGCGGTCCAGGTCGGCACCGGCCGAAAGAATCGCGCCCTGTCGATTCATTGGGCCGCCGACCCTCAGGATCCCACGTCGCTTCCATGGATTTCATCCCTCCGCGGGACCTTGCGCCTGCTTGACTTTAATACAGGAGGCGTTACAATATTCATGCAGTTGAAAGTATCCTTTCATATGGGGGCGAAATGGGTTCGACGGAGGTAAAGAAGCTTAAGTAGCATGCCGAGGTCCTGGCTCCTCGTTAAACCGTTGGGACTTAAAACAAACGCAGACGATTATTCGTATGCCGTAGCCGCTTAGGCGGCTGCCGTCCCTGTGGATCATTCCCGCGGGTCCTTCAGGGGCGTCGACTCAGCGGGATGGTTTCCGGTGTGTCGCCTGCAGCTCCGGAAACGAGACTTTGCAGACTAGCCGGCGTGACATCCTGCCCGTGGGAGGTTGCTCCGGCGAATACCAGAATACGGGATAAGCATGTAGAGACTTGAGTGGAATGCTTTCGGACGCGGGTTCAATTCCCGCCGCCTCCACCATTTAAAAAAGACAAACCCGTCTCTCTGGGGTCATTCTCCGGGGTGACGGGTTTTCTTTTTCCCCTTGTTTCTAAAGGGTTTGCGCCCGTTTCACATCTTTTCAAAGCACCTCTCCACACCATCGATTCTCCCCATCCTCCCGCCTTTCTTTCTCTGTTTGGCCCCTGATTCTCTGTTTTCTCCGGACCAAGTCCGAAGCTCGTCCGGAAAGCTACATCCTTGATTGATATGGGTTTGCGGCTGGTTGCCGTTTTTGGCGGTTGTCTTAGGTCATCGCTCGATGCCACAACCGGACGTTTTTTTCGAAATCACCCGCTTCGTCCATGAAAAGAAGCGTGGTCAACTCCGGTTTCCTGCCCCCCAAAGAAGAAAAGCCGACGCTGATGGTCGGCTCTCTGGGGTGGTCTCCGGTCCGGTCGTCAGTCGGTGGCGAAGCCGAACTGGCGGCGCTGCTCGGTCCAGTCCTCCGGGAAGGTCTGGGTCAGTTTGGCCAGCGAGAGCCCGTTGGGTTCCTCACCGTTGATCAGGGCTTCGACGATGTCGGGGGCCAGCGTCGTCAGCTTGAGAATGCGGGCCACATACGAGCCATCGACGTCGAGGGTACGGGCAAGCTCGCTGATGGACTTGATCTGGCCAGATTCGAGGATGTCGGCCCAGGAAAAGGCCCTTCCCAGCGCCTGGAGGACGGCGGACTGCACCGGTTCCTGCGCTCCGGTGATTTCTCCATCCAGAGCTTGGGGAGCGATGACCGTCTTGCGGCCGCGCATGCGCCGGATCACCATCGGAATGTGGATCTGCAGGTTCCCGTTGTCGGCAACGGTAATGGTCGGCTTCATTTTCATCGGCTTGCCCTCCGTTCGGTGACTTCGCATGCCAGACCGGCCAGCTCGGCGATGAGCGTTGTCAGCCCGTTGGTGCGCAGCTCCATGTCGATCCCGGTCTCGCGGATCTCGACCTTATCCACCAGGAGGCGGATGAGCCGGTTTCGCTCCACCGGGAAAAGGTCTTCCCAGAAGCCCTCGACATTCTGGAAGGCCTCCGAGACATCCTGCTCCGTGATGCTGTTCCCCCGGTAGGCTCTGCATCGCTCGCTCACGTGCGTCAGTTGTTTCGAGAGCTCGACCGCCTGGCGGTTGACGGTCGTGAGCATCTCGGCCTTGCCCGGCTGATCGCTGCCGGGTTTCATCAGTTCGAGTGCCTGCTCCCTCGCCTGCGACAGCTCCATCTCGAGCTGGGCTTTCTGCTTGAACAGCCGCTCCCGCTCCGCCTGCTCGATGTCCCGGGCCGCGAAGAAGGTTTTGGCCACCAGCGTCGGCGTGCGAAACACCGCGCTCAACTGCTCAATCACGGCCTGCTCGATGTCCCCGGCGGGAATTCGTTTGAGCGGGCACCGGCTCACGGTCCGCTTGCTGTCCTTCTGGCAGATGTAATAGGTGTAGTGGCGGCCGTTCTTGCGAGCGTAGGTCGGACCCATCGCGCATCCGCAGTGGCCGCAGCGGATGACGCCTTTCAGCGGGGCGACCATTTTGGTTCTGGCCATGGAAACCTTGACCGGTTTGTTGTCCCCCAGGATGGCCTTAACCTTGTCCCAGGTCGCCCGGTCGATGATCCCTTCGTGCTCACCAGGGTAACTACGGTCCTTGTGGGCGATCTCGCCGATATAGATCCGGTTGTTCAGCAGCCGGTAGATGTGGCCTGTATTCCATTCTGAGCCCTCGCGCACCTTACCTTTCTTGGTGGTCCAGGCCTTGGTGCGGTATCCCTGTTCGTTCAATTCCTGGCCCAGTTTCTTGGCCGAGCCGATCTGGATGAAGCGGCGGAAGATGTACTGTACCGTCCTGGCTTCATCCGGGTTGACCAGCAGCTTCTTGTTATCCCGGTCGACGTCGTATCCGAGGATGGGCACGCCACCGCAGTATTTTCCCCGGCGCTTGGCTGCCGCCACCTTGTCCCGGATACGCTCGGCGATGACCTCCCGCTCGTACTGGGCGAAGGTGATCAGGATGCCGAGAAACATCCGGCCGGTGGGGTCGGTGGTACTGAAGTGCTGGGTGACCGAGACGAAGCTGACACCCTTCTCGTTGAAGAGGTCGATCATCTTCATGAAGTCCAGCAGCGAGCGGGACAGCCGGTCGACCTTGTAGACCACGATCACGTCAATCTTCCCGGCATCGATGTCCGCCAGCAGGCGGCGTAGCCCCGGACGCTCCATGTTCCCGCCCGAGAAACCACCATCGTCGTAGCGATCCGGCAGAGCCGTCCAGCCACGCATTCTCTGGGCTTCGATATAGTGTTCCGCCGATTCCCGTTGCGCATCCAACGAGTTGAACTCCTGTTCGAGACCTTCCTCGTGGCTCTTGCGGGTGTAGATGGCACAGCGCAGCGTCTTGTTCTTTCCCGGCGCGACATTGCTGTTATCAAGCATCTGAACCTCCCTCGGCTTTTCTGCCGTAAACCTTCTTCAGCCCGAAAAAGACCTTGCCGTTCCAGCGCGTCCCGGTGATCTCCCTGGCCACCGCGCTGAGCGACCGGAAGGTGCGGCCTTCGAACTCGTAGCCATCGGCAAGGACGGTCACCTCATATCGCCGGTCGTTCCAGACCCGCACCAGTCTGGTCCCGGGCAGGATGGCCTCGTTCGATTTCCGCTCTTCTGGGATGCGTCGATTGACAGTGGCTACCGGGTCCTCCTTGGCGGCCTGCTGGAGATGGACCTTGGCCTGCTCGGACAGCCCGCCGTAGAAAAGCTCCTGGATGCGATAGGCCAGCCGCTTGATGAGGAATTGCTTTTTGTACTGGGGCGGCTCTTCGCCGTAGAGGTCGAGCCATTTTTCCCGGAGCTGCTCCAGGGACATGGATTGCAGCAGGGCCATCTGCCGAAGGACTGAGTTTCGGGTTCGGTCCTGGATCTTGCCGCCGGTGGCGGCGTTCTGTAACTCATTCATTTTCAACTCCTTATTTTGGTTTCCGGACGAGTTGTCATGAATGAATGCT
The DNA here is from genome assembly GCA_013314815.1 of Syntrophobacteraceae bacterium. Lineage (GTDB taxonomy): Bacteria > Desulfobacterota > Syntrophobacteria > Syntrophobacterales > Syntrophobacteraceae > JABUEY01. Next base: position 1,425 of record JABUEY010000037.1, on the reverse strand, counting down.
CTGTTCCGGCAATGAATCAAGTCCTTCTCCGAGCACAGGGGAAGAATCTTCGAAAACCTCTAACTCATTGCCCACACATGCGTTTTTTGCCATTCGGCGCAGGATCGCCGTGGCCAGAATGGAGGCGGCTGACTGGAGCCTCGCCTCACCCGACAGGCGGCAGGGTTTGCCGTTTTTGTCAAGGTCATCCGTCCCTGGCCCATCATTCATTTCCTGTACATCCAACATCGAACACCTCCGGTTGGACCGGGGGGCTGGATGGCGTGGATACCAGAAAACGGCGGCGGTCGGGATGCGCGTTCTATGGCACCCACAACCGCCTCAGCTCCGCCTCTGGTCGGTTATCTGGTTACATCCGGCTTGAACCGGACTTGCGTTCGTTACCTACCGGAGGGACGTGCAAGATGACGGAATCAGACGAGAAGTCCTGTTTTTTTGATTGACCTGATGTTCATCAGGTCGTATATTTTGTGGTCATAAATTGGGCTTAATCCGCTCAGTGGCTACGACACGGAGCAATCGCCATGGGAAAGAAAAAGGTATCGGAAATAACCGACCCACAAGCAAACACGCTGAGGGTCATTTGCCAAATCATCGATGAAAAGGGGTTGCCGCCAACGGTGAAAGAATTGTCGGAAGTCCTTGGTATCAGCCACGCGAGCGCCCACGAGCAGATCGCTCAACTGGTACGGAAAGGCTATCTGAAGAAAGAAGCTCGTAAGGCCCGAAGCATCGTCGTCATCAGGAGGCCCGAATAACGATGCTGGGTCGCGAAAAATAAGGAGATCGACATGGGGCACGTCAGACTTGGAAGCCTTCCGAGGTCGAGGGCATGGAAAGAGGTGGTCGGCCTGATCACGGCCGGTGCCGACGTGTCCCAAATCGCAAACGCAACAATCCGGGCAGCCGATAAAGCATTCACCTTCGTGCTCAACGATAAGGGGTTCACCGAGGCGGTCTGGTTGATGACGCAACTCGCCATTGCCGCAAAAAAGGAGAACCTCGGCGAGCATCTCCAATCCCTCGGCGTCAACCTGCCGCAGGATACATCTCTTCCCGATCTTGCAGCCGCAGTCTCCGAGGCCCTGGATAACAAATTGGAGTCCAACGGTGGCCGATCCGACCTCGGTGAAATGTCTCAGCGTGCATTGGTCGGAGCCCTGGTAGAGCACATCTCACCAAAACTGCCGTCTCTCTTCGCCCCCGGGCCAGATGATGTTCGGGCCGCACTGGCAGCGCTCGGGAAAAAGCGGGAGTTCGGAGAGCTGTCGCGGACTTTCTTCGCCAAGCTGACCAACGAGACTGTGTCGTAATTGTAGGGCCTGGGAGTGGATTTTTATGGTTTAATAGGAATAAAAAATAGGCAAATCGGAAGGTTATGTGGTATAGTGTAGCCCTGAGAGCAGGAGGAAAAGGGCTATGGCT
>JABUEY010000036.1 GCA_013314815.1 Syntrophobacteraceae bacterium | reverse complement strand
CCATAGCCCTTTTCCTCCTGCTCTCAGGGCTACACTATACCACATAACCTTCCGATTTGCCTATTTTTTATTCCTATTAAACCATAAAAATCCACTCCCAGGCCCTACAATTACGACACAGTCTCCGTTCGCGGGAATGACGCTGTGATCTTCGCGCAAATGACGTTGTTGCGGGAATGACGTCTTGATGCCGAATGACGTTGTGATCTTCGTAGGAATGACGTTTTGATGCCCAATGACATTGTGATGCCATCGATCTTTTGCGTGAAAAGCACCGGAGGTACTCGTTTGCCCGATGAACCGTTTCTTTTGGGTTTGGGGGCAGGCATGGATTCATGACGGCGATCGCCCGGAAGACCCCTGAACAGGGAGGGTCAGAAGGCCCGTATCCATAACCAGCAGGGACGGACGGCATGCAAGCGTGCCGAAAACCCGGGAACCGCCCTGCCCGGCCTGTCTGTATGGAACGACATCAACTGAAAGGAGAAGTCACAATGAACAGGCAACGTTTCGGAGTTATGACCATTGCACTGGGTGTCGTTCTGTTGCTTGCATCGAACGTGCAGGCAACCCCCCAGCAGGGATCGGGCGACCTTCCGCCCCCCGGAACCATCCTCGTCACACCCGAAGGGGCAATACCTCCGTCTCACGGCCATTCACCTCCCCCCAGGACTCCATCCTCCCCTCCCAAGGTCCGCACCCCCCATCACCCGCCATCGGGAACCGGTCATCCGAGCTCTCCACCTCCTCCCACGAAACGGCCCGATCGTTTCAAGATCGAAAGCCAGCTGCAGCAGGCTCACAAGAGCAGGGTCAGCAAGATAAACGCCAGATACTACGGCCAGATAGGCAGCCTGGAGAGCAGGATATCGGACTTGAGGTATCATCAGACGCACGACAGGCCAGGCAATTACGACCTGTATGAACGGCAGATCCGACAGCTGGAAAACCAGATCCAAAGGCTGGGAGAGGAGAGGCAACAGCGGATCCAGGATTCGCGGGACCTGATGAAGAGGCAGCTTCACCAGCTGTGGAATTCGCCGTAGCCATGGGAATACCTGGGCTTTCGGGTCGGGTTTGCCCGTTGTCTGGAATTCACGCGGCAAGGCTGCCGAGACCCGCCTGATTTGTCTCGAACGGAAGCAAGGCCGAGAAAGGTATGGACACCCGCCTTCCTTCGTCTTTCGCTTTGAAGTTCCAGGCAATTTCATCTTGACTTCATCTGCGGGCATCGGCTAGGATTCGTTCGTTACGGGCTAACAGGCGGGTGTAGCTCAGCTGGTAGAGCACAAGCTTCCCAAGCTTGGGGTCGCGGGTTCGAATCCCGTCGCCCGCTCCAGTCTGTCTGAGGTATTCCTTCTCGACGAAGGCTTCCCTTCTTGAGGTGGCAGCAGGCGCGGATACAAGGTGCCGTCAGGCTCACTTCGATTAGTGGATGACAATACTTGCGGATTCTCATTGGCTCTCAAGAGAAACCTCTGGTAATCAAGCGTACATTATTGTCGAGTCTGCTGAGAGAAGTGGGTGCAGTGCCCGCTTTTTTTTGTTTTTGGGAGCAGGAATTACGGTGGAGAAAGTGGAGCTTAAGCCGGGGACCGGCACAAGAGATGAGCCGCTCATCGACCGGATATGGAGTCTCCTGGAACCGGTGGCGAGGTCGGAAGGGATGGAGATACTGGAGGTCGAGTATCGTCGGGAATCGATCGGCTGGGTGCTTCGCCTGTTTATCGACCGGGAGGAGGGGGTTTCCGTGGATGACTGTGCCAGAGTGAGCCGCGTGGCAGGGGATTTGCTCGACGTGGCTGACATGATCCCCAATCCGTACCACCTGGAGGTTTCTTCGCCGGGATTGAACAGGCCCTTGCGCAAGTGGGAGCATTTTCAGACGCATCTTGGCAGGATCATTGATTTGCGCACTGCCACGGCGATCCGGAATCGGCGTAAATTTAAGGGGATATTGAAGGAAGTCGATCCGGAAAAGGTTATAATGGATTGTGACGGACAGCTATACGAGATTCCTCACAGCATCGTGGAACGTGCGAGGCTGTGCTACAACGAGTCCGTCGAACGATAGTATCCCTGTAAGACATTATTGATTCCTGACTTCGGATGCGGTCTTTTTCGAAAGGACCTTTTTGGGAGATGACACATTATGGCCAGTGAACTTAAGCGGTTGATCGATCAGGTCAGTCGGGAAAAAGGGATCGACCGCCAGACATTGATCCACACACTGGAAGATGCCATAAAATCAGCAATAAAGAAGAAGTACGGTTCCAGGCTCGACCTGGACGTGACGTTTAACGAGGAATTCGGAGAAATCGAGGCCTTTCTGTTCAAGGAAGTCGTCGAGGAGGTGACCGATCCCGACAAGCAGGTTTCGATGGAAGAAGCTCTGCGGCTCGATCCCGAGAGTCAGTTGGGCGATGAACTTGGAATACGCATGGATACGGAGACGCTGGGCAGGATTGCGGCCCAGTCCGCAAAGCAGGTGATCATCCAGAAGATGAAGGATGCCGAGCGGGAAGTGGTTTATGATGAATTCAAGAGCAGGAAGGGAGAGATTTGCCACGGGATCGTTCAGCGTGTGGACAAGAGCGGCATTGTGGTCAACATGGGCCAGGCGGAAGCCATACTGCCCGTGAAGGAGCAGATTCCAAGGGAAGTCTTCCGTCAGGGTGATCGAATCAGGGCTTATGTTCTGGACGTGAAGAAGATCAGCAAAGGCCCCCAGGTCGTTCTCAGCCGTACGCACCCGCATTTTCTCATCCAGTTGTTTCATTCTGAGGTGCCCGAAATCGCCGAGGGGATTGTGAGCATCATCAGTGCAGCCCGGGAGCCGGGATCCAGGGCAAAAATCGCGGTTATTTCCAAGGATTCGGATGTAGACCCGGTGGGGGCGTGCGTGGGAATGAAAGGGACCCGGGTACAGAACGTGGTGCAGGAGCTCAGAGGAGAGAAGATCGATATCGTCCCCTGGAACATGGATCCTGCCAAGTTCGTGGTCAACGCCCTTGCGCCGGCCATTATATCGAAAGTGATCATTGATCAGGCCAATCGCAGCATGGAAGTCATCGTTCCCGACGACCAGCTTTCGCTGGCTATCGGCAAGCGCGGCCAGAACGTCCGCCTTGCTTCCAGGCTCACCAACTGGCGTATCGATGTGAAAAACGAAAGCCGATACGAACGCCAGAAGCAGGCAGGATACCAATCGTTGCTTCGCATCGGCGGTCTCGAGCCCGAACTGGCCGATCGGCTCTACGAGGCGGGGATCATTTCGCTGCAGGAATTCACCGAAGCCAGCCTGACCGAATTGGAAGATCTCACAAGGCTCCCTCAGGCGGTCCTGGAAGGGATGCTCGCCGAGGCCGCCAGGCTGCTTTTGGAGCAGGAATCGGTCCGGGCGGAAGATATTGACGAAACCGGGGAGTCCGGGGATGACCGGGAGGAGATCCAGGATTCCAAACAGGCTCAGGGGGAAACCGTTCAGGAGCAGGTGCCTGGTGAGTGAAACCGAATGACCGGGGTCACGTGCCCATCCGAACATGCGTGGTTTGCGGAGACAGGAAACCCAAGAACGAACTTCTTCGTGCAGCCCTCAAGTCCGAGGAGAGGTCTATTGTATTGGATCGCGATCAGAATCTGGGAGGCCGTGGCGCTTACGTCTGCCCAGACTGCTTACCCCGAATGCGTTTTACCAAGAGGGTCCAGAAGGCCTTCCGTTATAAGGCCGAACGACTGGATCCCGAAATTCTGCTCGAACAGTCAGCACGCTGAGCAGACAGGATGGATTGATTGATCAAAGAAATATTCAACCCCTCACTTTCCCCGGCCGGCGGGGGCCTGAATTGGGTGGGACTTGAGACCGGCAACGCTTCCTCGTCTCGTTTCCCAATTCCCCCCTTGCGGCCTTCGGGAGATGTGGCGACCGCGTTCATCGAGGTCGAAAACATTTCGCACTTATCCCGCCGGCCCTGCACCGGACCGGGCAGGAAAGCAGAAGGGGTGGCCTCATAAATGAGATTACGTAAAGAAGTCATTGTATGATAAGGGGGAAGTATTCATGACGCGAATGAGGGTGCACGAGCTTGCGAAAGAACTCAATATGAACAATAAGGACCTGATTGATCGCATTCTGAAGTTGGGGATTCAGGTCAAGAACCACATGAGTACATTGACCGACTCCGCCGTAGCCAAGATTCGACAGCAGTTCAGCGAGAGCAGGGCAGAACAGGTCGAAGAGAAGCGGATCGGGAGGGCCGTCATCCGAAGGCGGAAGAAACCGGCTGAAGAAGAGAGCCGGCCCGCGGAAGAAGCCGTCCCGGAAGGGCTCGTCGAGGCCGTGGCTTCGGCGCAAATCGCTGAAATCCCCGAATCCCCCTCCATGCCTGCCAGGGAACTTCCTGGAATGCCGATCGAGACTGAACCCGAGGCGGCCCCTCAACCTCCCGTCACTGCGCGGGAACCGGAAGCGGAAGAGCGGACAGTCGCGGAAATCGAACCCGCCGAGCTTGTTGAGGAGGCGGCTGCCCAGCCCGAGGCACTGGCGGAGACGGCCGAGGTGGCCGCATCGTTGGAGCCCGGGCGTTATGAGGCGGAGGCCGCAGCCGTCGAACCTTCCGTACTCGAGGGACCCGCGCAGGCGGCAGCAGTTCCGGAAGCCGCTGCGCAGCCTGAAGAACTTAAACTCCGGGAGGAGCCCTCCCTCGAACGCGCTCCCGAAAGCGAACTGATGCCACCACCTTCCCCTTCACCGCCCGAGACCGAACCTTCATCCGAACCTGCTGCGGGGCATCCGGCTGCGGCGGAAGAGGAGGAAGAGGAAGAAGAGGGAGCTCGCGCCAAGCCCAGGAAGGCAAAGAAACGAAGGCGGAAGAAGGCCCGCAAGGACGAACCCGCACGGATCATCAAGCTGCCCGAGATCATGCCCGAAGAACCCGAGGAGGAAGCGGAGCTGCCTCAGCACCTGGCCACCAAGCTCCAGGTGAAGACGGAAGAAACGGAGACCAAGGAGCCTCCGCGCAAGAAGAGACTCAAGACAGCCGAGGAATTCGAACGGGAGGCCGCGGAAAAGAAGGCTCGTGCACCTCGTCGCAAGGAGGTTTTTGAACGCGAAGACCTTTATTCCAAAAAGGAAATTGCTGCGCAGGAGGACCGCGGCCGACAGATGCGCGGCGAGAAAGGCAGACCTCTTCTCAAGGAAGTGCCCCGGCCCGATCTGGCCGTACCCAAACCAGGAAAGCGCAAAGTAAAAGTCGACGAGGCCATCACCATTTCGAACCTTGCCAAACAGATGGGCATCAAGGCGGGCGAACTCATCAAGAAACTGCTCCTGCTCGGAATGCCCGCCAACATCAACCAGGCTATCGACTTCGAGACCGCGTCACTTCTCGCCTCGGAATTCGAATACGACGTTGAGAGAGTGGGTTTCGAGGAAGAAGGAATTCTCCAGGTGCGCGAAGACCTCGTCGAAGAACTTCAGCCCAGGCCTCCCGTGGTTACCGTCATGGGACACGTCGACCACGGCAAGACTTCTTTGCTGGATGCCATCCGGGACACCAATGTTATTGAAGGCGAAGCAGGCGGGATCACTCAGCACATCGGTGCCTATTATGTAAAGCTTCCCAATGGCAACGTCGTGTTCCTGGACACTCCGGGACACGAAGCTTTTACTTCCATGAGAGCCCGGGGGGCCAAGGTGACCGACCTGGTCATCCTGGTGGTTGCAGCGGACGACGGCGTTATGGAACAGACCGTGGAAGCCATCAACCATGCCAAGGCTGCCGAGGTGCCCATTATCGTGGCCATCAACAAGATCGACAAGCCCAACGCCAACGTCGACCGGGTCAAGAGGGAGCTTGCGGACCACGGACTCATCCCCGAGGAATGGGGAGGCAACGTGACCATGGTGGAAATTTCCGCAAAGAAGCGCACGGGCATCGACGAACTCCTCGAAATGGTTCTCCTCCAGGCCGAACTGCTGGAACTCAAGGCCAATCCCAATAAACCGGCAAGAGGCAGGGTGATCGAGGCCAAGCTGGACAAGGGGCGCGGGCCCGTGGCAACGATCCTGATCCAGGAGGGCACCTTGAAGACCGGGGAAGTCTACCTGTGTGGAGTCAACTCCGGGCGTGTACGCAATATGTTTAACGACCGCGGGCAGAGATTGGAGGAGGCGGGCCCGTCGATGCCCATCGAGGTCCTCGGGCTTTCCGGAGTCCCCAATGCGGGAGACGACTTCATTGCTCTGACCGACGAGAAGCAGGCGAAGATGATCGCCGAGCACAGGATGGCCAAGCTTCGCCAGAAGGAACTTTCCCGCACGGGCAAGGTTACACTGGAAAGCCTCTTTGAACAGATCCAGGAAGGTGAGGTCAAGGAACTCAAGATCATCCTCAAGACCGACGTGCACGGCTCCCTCGAGGCCATCCGGGAATCTCTTCTGAAACTCTCGACGCCCGAAGTCAAGGTGAACGTCATTCATTACGGTACGGGAGCCGCCACGGAAACCGATGTCATGCTGGCTTCCGCCTCCAACGCCATAGTGATCGGTTTCAATGTTCGTTCGGAATCCAAGGTGCATGAACTCGCGGAACAGGAGAAGGTGGATTTGAGGTCCTACGACATCATCTACCAACTCCTCAACGACGTCAAAGACGCCATGGTCGGGATGCTCGAACCCGTCTACCAGGAACACGTCATCGGCCGAGCCGAGGTGCGCCAGACTTTCCAGGTGCCCAGGATAGGAATGATCGCCGGCAGCTATGTACTCGACGGACGCGTGGAACGTGGAGCCAGGGCGAGAGTCCTGCGCGACCAGGTCGTGGTCTACGACGGCAAGGTCGGGTCTCTGAGGCGGTTCAAGGACGACGCCAAAGAGGTGAAGGCTGGGTTCGAATGCGGCATCGGCATCGAGAACTTCAATGATATCAAGGTAAACGATATCCTTGAAGTGTACGAACTGCAGGAAGTGAAGCCCGTGCTCGAGAGTGAAAGCGACAGGAGAGTGGGACACTGACGAACCATGACTGTAGCCGTTGCCCGCATCACTTTCAGAATCCACGGAAACCAGTCGTTGAAAGACAAGCGCAAGGTGGTGAAAAGCATCATCGATAAGAGCCGCCACCGATTCAATGTTTCCGTGGCCGAGGTGGCCGACCAGGATGTACATCAGAGAGCCGTCATAGGGGTTGCGGCGGTCGGCAGTGACGGACGGACTTTGAACTCGCTTCTCGATCGCATTGTGGATTTCATGGAATCCCTGGGCTTGGCCGACCTGACAGACCGAGAAATCGAACTCATCCCCCTCGGCGGTTGAGAGGGGCCGCACACAGTGACTTACCCCGGCATGCCGGTGAAGGATAACGTTATGGATTACAAGAGGTCGGACCGCATAGCCGATCTGCTGCAGCAGGAAATCGCCGAGCTGCTCCTTCGCCGCGTGAAAGACCCGAGGGTTGCCGGAATCACGATTACGGGAGTCGACGTAACGTCGGATCTGCAGAATGCAAAGATCTTCTACTGTCTCATGGGCACACACGGCGAGCAGGAAAGGGCACACGCTTCGGAAGGATTGAAGAAGGCCGCGGGGTTCATTCGCCAGGAACTGGGAAGGCGTCTGTACATGAAGCACGTACCCCGCCTCGATTTTCGCTACGACACCTCTTTCGAGTACGGGGACAAGATAGAAAGACTGCTGAAAAAACTGCATGAAGATGAATGAACCTGAAAACCACAACCTGAACGGCATTGCCGCCGCAATCAGGCAGAATCGGCGTTTTCTCGTCGCCACCCACGTTCGCCCCGACGGCGATGCCCTAGGATCGCTGCTCGGCTTGACGTCCATCTTGAGGAAGGCGGGCAAGGAAGCCGACCCCTACTGCAGGGACTCTTTGCCTCCGGGCTACGAATTCCTCGACGGAGCGGATTCCGTCAGGCATGTGTGCCATGATTCGTCGCGCTACGATGCGGCTATCCTGGTAGATTGCGGAGACTTCGAGCGCGTCGGCACCGAACTCGCCGACAGCATACGCCCTGTCCCTCTTCTCATGAACATCGACCACCATATCGCTGATTCGCCGTTCGGAGACTTATTCTGGGTGGAGACAAGGGCCAGCAGCACGTGTGAGATGCTCTACAGGCTGAGCAGCAGCCTCGGGGTGCCGTTGGATCCGGCCATTGCCACTCACCTTTACACGGGGGTACTCACCGACACGGGGTCTTTCAGGTTTGCCAATACCAGCCGGTCCGTCCTGGAAATCGCCGCCGACCTGGTGGGCGCTGGAGCCCGTCCCGCGTTTATCGCCCAGCAGGTGTACGATTCCGCATCACCTCGCCGCCTTCAGCTGCTGGCCAGGGTCCTTTCGACCGTGTCCTTCCTCGCCGAAGATCGAATAGCGACGGCGGAGCTGAGTCAAAGGATGTTCGAGGAGACGGCCACGTCCCCCATGGACAGTGAGGGGTTTATCAACGAACTCAGGTCGGTGAAGACCGTGCAGATGGCTATCCTGTTCCGGGAGGAAAGCAACGGAATGGTGCATGTGAGCCTCAGATCCAAGGGAAACATCGATGTGGCGAGTCTTGCTCACAAGCACGGTGGAGGCGGACATCGGCAGGCGGCCGCCTGCCGCATTCGAGGCAGCCTTCACGCGGTTCGGTCCAGGTTCGCCGTCGAGGCGATGAGTTACCTGTCATGAACGATACGCCTTTCACGGTCTTCTGCAAACCCCCGGATTCGACGGACCTCGCCCAGGCACATTCCGAGCGGGTAAATCCTTCCAATGCCTGCGGCGTAATCGTCCTGGACAAGCCGGAAGGCATGTCATCATCGGCCGTCGTCCAATGGGTCAGGAAGCGCCTTCACATCAAGAAAACCGGGCACTGCGGAACACTCGACCCGTTTGCAACCGGTGTCCTCCTGGTTTGCATCAACCAGGCCACCCGTATCTCCGACCAGTTTCTTGACCAGGACAAGGAATACCTGTTCACCCTGCACCTCGGGGTCGAAACCGATACCCTGGACAGGACCGGTACGGTGACCCGGGTTTACGACGGAGCCCCCTGTTCCGTCGAGGAACTGCGCGAGGCAATGAATCGTTTTCGAGGCACATTTGTCCAGAAGGTTCCCCGCTATGCCGCAATCAAGATCCAGGGAAAGCGCCTGTATCAACTCAGCAGGCAGGGTATAGCCTTCGAGCCTCCCAGCCGCGAAGTGCATGTCCGGTCCATCGAACTGATTTCCTATGAATGGCCGCATGCCGTCATGAAGGTTTCCTGCTCCAAGGGAACCTACGTGCGCCGGCTCGCATCGGACATCGGCCGCATTCTCCAGTGCGGCGCTCACGTGAGCGCCCTGCGGCGCACCGCCAGCGGCTCTTTTTCCGTCGAGCAGGCTCTGACCCTGGATAGGCTCGAACGCCATGCGATGGATCCGGCCCGGTGTGCCGCGTTCGTCACCATGGCCGAAGCCCTCGAACACCTTCCGGCCGTGACGATGGGAGACGAGGCCATGCTGGAACGTCTCAAGAACGGCTGCCTGGATTCCGCTTGGATTGCGGAACACCTCCAGGTTTTCGGCGGATGCGGAACACCGGTCCGCATCCTGACGCCCCGTCGCCTTCTTGCCGCCCTCTGGTGGCCGGACAGGGACGAAGAAAAAGAACGTCGATTACGAGTATTTCACTTTTGAAGGGATCCGTTTCACGGCCGTGCTGAATCATTTCTCAAAGGGCGACTCAATGAAGAAAACGCCCCGATGGAACCCGATGAACCCGGTTGCCGTGGAAGGTGATCAGCAGGCGATCAATCAACCAGTCCATTGGAACGTTACGTACAACAACACAGGAGGACAGACCGTGGCAATGACCCCCGACCGTAAGAAGGAGATCATCGAAGACTTCAAAATGCATCAGGTGGATACGGGCTCACCCGAGGTTCAGATAGCGCTTCTCAGCGAGAGAATCACTTACCTGACGGAGCATTTTAAACTTCACAAGAAGGACCATCATTCCCGCAGAGGCCTCCTCAAGCTGGTCGGCCAGCGAAGGCAGCTGTTGAACTATCTGAAGAAGAAGAATATGGAACGATACAACACCATCATCGAACGCCTCGGCTTGCGTCGTTAGGTTTCCATCCATTCAGCCGAGCAGTTTGATGAACATTGATTTTCCAGGTGGCGCCTCTATCGCTATTAAGAAGAAGGATATTTCAATTATGAAACACTCAGTGCAGGTGGAGGTGGGCGGACGTCCGTTGATTATCGAATGCGGCCGGATCGCTCGTCAGGCCAGTGGTTCCGTGGTTTTGAAGTATGGAGACACCGTCGTTATCGTTGCGGCGACGAAAGAGGATCGCACCCGGGAAGGAATCGACTTCCTTCCCCTGATGGTGGATTATCAGGAGATGAGTTATGCGGCCGGCCGTATTCCCGGAGGCTTTTTCCGCCGTGAGATCGGGCGCCCGAGCGAGAAGGAAACCCTGACTTCCCGGCTCATCGACCGCCCCATTCGTCCTTTGTTTCCCAAGAAATACACTTTCGAAACACAGGTCATCGCGACGGTCATGTCCGTGGACCACGAAAACGAACCGGACGTAGTGGCATTGACGGGGGCATCAGCCGCCCTGCACATCTCTCCCGTGCCTTTTCAGGGACCTGTTGCAGCCGTGCGCGTTGGACGCATCAACGGGGAATACGTCATCAATCCCAATTCCAAGCTGCTGCAAGACAGCGACATGAACGTCGTGGTGGCGGGCACTCGGGATGCAGTCATCATGGTCGAAGGCGGGGCTAGTTTTGTTTCCGAAGCGGACATCGCCGAGGCGATCCATCTCGGGCATCAGGCCATCCTGCCCATTCTGGATGCCCAGGACGAACTGAGGCGCCTCGTTGGCACCGTGAAGGAAGCTCCTCCCGTGATCGAAACGGACCAGGCCCTGGTCGACTCCGTCTACCGCCTGGCTTCGACAGAGATGCGCGACGTCATGTCTACCGCGGATAAACTGCTGCGCCGCGACAGAAAGAAACAGCTCAAGGAGAAAGTGAAGTCCGAACTTGCCGTCGAATTCTCCGACCGCGAGAAGGAAATCGACCGGATACTCGAAGACATCGAGCGGGAAGTGGTACGAAAGATGATGGTCGAGGAAGGCCGTCGAATCGATGGACGACGCTTCGATGAAATCCGTCCCATCAGCATCGAGGCCGGCATACTTCCCCGGACACACGGATCTGCACTGTTTACGAGGGGGGAAACCCAGGTCATGGCCGTAGTCACCCTCGGTTCCTCTTCAGACGAACAGAAGATTGAAGCCCTGGCTGGAGAAACCTTCAAGTCTTTTATGCTTCATTACAACTTTCCACCGTACTGTGTGGGTGAAGTAAGGCCGTTGAGGGGGCCGGGGCGCCGGGACATCGGGCATGGAGCTCTGGCTGAACGGGCCGTCAAACAGGTGCTCCCCAGGGATGGAGAATTCCCCTATACCATCCGGGTGGTTTCAGAAGTCCTGGAATCCAACGGATCGAGTTCCATGGCAACAGTCTGCGGTGCATCGCTGGCTCTCATGGACGCCGGTGTCCCTGTCACCGCTCCGGTGGCCGGAATCGCCATGGGACTGGTGAAGGAGGGAGACCGCTTTATCGTTTTGACGGACATCCTCGGCGATGAAGACCACCTCGGGGATATGGACTTCAAGGTCACCGGAAACGAAACCGGGATCACCGCCTTTCAGATGGACGTCAAGATAGCCGGAATTACAAGGGATATCCTGGAAAGCGCACTAGAACAGGCTCGAGCCGGACGCATCCACATCCTTCAGAAAATGAAGGAGGTTCTCCCCGAACCGAGGTCCGAACTCTCACCCTTCGCACCCCGGGTGATCACCATCCAGATCAACCCGGAAAAGATCCGCGACGTCATTGGACCGGGAGGCAAGGTCATCAGGTCCATTGTTGCCGAAACCGGAGCCAAGATCGACATTGACGACAGTGGAAGAGTGGTGGTCATGAGCCCTGATGCAGCGGCATGCGACAGAGCCATCGACAGGATCAGGCGCCTGACTCAGGAACCCGAGGTCGGCCAGCTCTACATGTCGAGAATCGTGCGCATAACCGATTTCGGAGCGTTCGCGGAAATCCTGCCCAATATCGAGGGACTCATCCATATTTCTCAGCTCGAACACAAGCGTGTGAGAAAGGTCACCGACGTAATCCAGGAAGGCGACGAAGTGCTGGTGAAGGTGATCGACATAGACAAGGACGGCCGAATTCGTTTGAGCCGGAAGGCTGCCCTCGAGAAACCCCAGGCGGACCATGACTGAGCCTAAAATCTGCCAGGTATACGCTGCTTCCGTACGCCGCCAACATGTAAGAATGGAAACGAGGATAATTTGCACCAGAAGACGGTCCTTCCCAACGGCATACGCATACTCACGGAAAGGCTCCCCTACGTGCACTCCATTTCCACCGGTATATGGGTCGGTGCCGGGTCTCGTGACGAAAGTCCGAACGAACAGGGGATTACTCATTTCATTGAACACATGCTGTTCAAGGGAACGGAAAAGCGCAGCGCCCTCGACATCGCCAAGGCCTTCGATTCGATAGGAGGATTCGCCAACGCTTTTACCTCCAAGGAACACGTCTGCCTGCATGCAAAGGTGCTCTCTACTCATCTCCCAGTGGTCGTGGACGTGCTGACGGATGTGTTCCTGAAGTCCGTGTTCGCCCAGGAGGAGATCGAGCGGGAGAAGTATGTCATTCTTCAGGAAATCCGGATGGTGGAAGATACCCCGGACGAATTCGTGCACATACTCTTCCAGGAGATGTTCTGGCAGGGCAATTCACTGGGGCTTCCCATCTACGGCTCCGCGGAAGCTGTTTCCAGCCTCGACAGGGACCGGATGCTGAGCTATCTTGACCGCGCCTTCCATCCGGAACGAATCATCGTTGCAGCAGCCGGTAACATAGAACATCAGCATTTCGTCGACCTCGTGTCGCCGGCTTTTGAAAATCTGCATCACCCCGCTTCGCGCATCCAGCGGGTGACTCCTCCCGATCATCAGGAGGTTCGTGTCATCCAGAAGGATCTCGAACAGGTGCACCTTTGCCTCGGCATGCGCGGGATTTCCCTGGCGGACGAAATGAGGTATGCATGCCATCTGCTCAACGTCGTTCTGGGCAGCAGCATGAGCAGCAGGCTGTTCCAGGAGATACGCGAGAAAAGAGGTCTCGCCTATTCGGTCTACTCCTTCTCGCACAGCCACGAAGACACGGGAATCCTGGGCGTGTATGCGGGAATCAGCCCCGAGAACGTCCGGGAAACCCTCCTGGTTATCAAGGAACAGCTGCATCGCCTGTCAAGGGAACCCATTCCCACCGGTGAACTCAACGCCGCCAAGGAATACCTCCTGGGCAGCATGTACCTCAACGCCGAAAGCACCGATTCCAGGATGAATCGCATGGCGAAGAACGAATTCCTTTTCGGGCGCTATGTAACGTTCGAGGAGGTCGAGAAAGAGATCAAGGATGTAAGCTCCGAAACCGTTCTCGAATGGTTTCGGAGTCTTTACGAGGCCAGCGATCTCGCCCTGCTCCTCCTGGGCCCGGCGGATATCGATCCCGAGGAAGCACGAAGCATTCTTGCAAGAGGTTGAGGCACGATGCCCCTTTTTTTCCAGGTGCTCGCAAGCGGTTCCAGGGGAAACGCCATCCTGGTATGCAGCCCGCGCACCCGGATCCTCGTCGATGCGGGCCTGAGCGCGAAGGAACTGGTCAGGCGCATGGACAGGACACCGGTGTGCGCCCGTCAGCTGGACGCCCTGCTCGTCAGCCACGAACACCGGGACCACGTGAATGGAGCAGGGGTTCTCAGCAGACGATTCCACCTTCCCGTCTACCTCACTCCCGGCACCTTCGACCATCTGCCGTCCCAGGTAGGACTGCCGGCCCAAACAGAACTGTTCGAACCCGGAGCCCCGTTCTCCATTGGAGACCTGCGCATCTGCTCCTTCACCATCCCTCACGATGCCCACGAACCCGTCGGGTTCGTCATCGAACATGAATCCACTCGTCTTGGCGTATGCACGGACCTCGGAGTCGCTACTCAGCTGGTGAAGACAAGGCTTCGAGGATGCCATGGACTCATCGTCGAAGCCAACCATGATCTGGAGCGCCTTCTGAACGGTCCATACCCCTGGCATCTCAAACAGCGCATTCGAAGCAGACACGGACACCTGTCCAACGCGGATACCTGCGAACTGCTCGAGTCTCTCCATCATTCCGAAATGCAGTGTGTTGTGTTCGCTCACCTGAGTGAAACCAACAACCACCCGGACCTGGTCATCGAGAGTGCAACCCGTCTTTTTCGTTCTCCCGAGTGGGATGGGGTGCAGATCAAGGTCGGCAAACAGGACGACATTACGTGCGGAACCGAGCTGTCATGAAATTTCCTGATACCCACACGGCAGCACTTCTCCCTGCATATTCCTTCCCCGGCGCCACAGATTCGCCCCGCTTTCCCCTGTCTCGATCGGCTTCGTCCTCGGTGGCACGGTGATACGCCTGAATTGCAGAAATCTGCTTGCTGTCGGCCCTCTTCTGATTAAATTGTCTGAATAAGGAAATCAAGAACCTGCCTGCCCGATCACCAGGAGATGAATGGAGGATACCTCATGTCAGATACTGTGAAAAAGTGCTTGATGCTTCCTATCGATATTACGGAAGAATCGCTCAAACCCATCGATTTTGTCGTCCGGCTGTATCCGAGCCTGCGAAACATCAACCTCGTCCTGTGCTATCTTCTGCCTCCTCTGCCTCCGGTCTACAGGGAGAAAGCCGAATCCCCCGCGATCCTGAAAAGAAGAAGGGAACTTTTGAGCACGCGTGAAAAGGAGATGCGCACCGCCTTTTCCAGGGCACGGGATGTCCTGACCAGGGCCGGCTTCGACCGGGAACTCATTCAGGAGCATGTGCAGGACCGGGAGATCAGCGTGGCCCGGCACACCTGCCTTCTGGCCAATATCAAGAAGGTGGACGCCGTGTTGCTGCAAAAGCGTGTGAGCAGCAGCATCGAGGGATTTCTGAAGGATGATCCCACGTCGGAAATGCTGCGCCACTGCCTCACCAGCCCCATATGGCTCATCGACGGCAACATCGACCCATCGACGGTGGCCGTCTGCATCCAGCATGAAGAAGCGTCGCTGAGAATCGCGGACCACATCTCGTTCATGCTCGCTGATACCGGCGCCAGGTTCGTCCTGTTGCACGTATCTCGAGCCGCTTCAAAGGCGATGTTCGGCGAAGTCGAGCATCCCGGGGAGGAACTGCGGAACTGGTTCGGGACCAGCGCGGGGATGGAGATACAGCCTTACCTGGATGAATCCGTCAAGATCGCCCGAAACGCGGGCATAGACGGTTCACGAATCCGGATGGGCGTTCTGCCCGGCAGAGGAAACACAGCCATGGAAATCCTTTCCTACTGCCGGGAAAATCGAGTTGGGATGGTGGCCCTCGGTCATTCGCCTCCCGCCGGGACCTGGGGCTTCCTCAGGGGTTCGGTAACCAAGCAGATCATGGCCGAATTCCTGAACATGGCCGTCTTCATCAGCCAGTAGTCTCAAGAAGTCGAAACGGCCCGCTTCATGGGTCGTTTCGGCTTGGCCCAGTCTTCGTAAAGGATGAGCATCGGACTGGCCACGTAAACCGACGAATATGTACCCACCACAATGCCCACAATCATGGCGAACGCAAAATCCCGAATGACCGGCCCACCGAAAACAAAGAGAAAGATCAGGGAAAAGAGGGTCGTTCCGCCCGTGAGAATCGTGCGACCCAGTGTCTGGTTGATACTCGAGTTGATGATCTCGGCGTAAGGCCGCTTCCTTTCCTTTCTGAGGTTTTCCCGGATGCGGTCGAAGACGACTATGGTGTCGTTGAGTGAGTAACCCGCAATGGTCAGGAGAGCGGCAAGGACCTCGAGAGTGAATTCCTTGTCGGTAATAGCGAACGCGCCCACCGTAATGAATACGTCATGAACCAGGGCGACCGTGGCAGCCAGTGCATAGGGAAGTTTCAGAGCCCAGCAGAGCCCGAACGTAATGAGGAGGGCTCCAAAAATGAGATAAACGACCTTCATGCCCAAGGCTTCGAGAAGATACACGCCCACGATCAGGACTCCCACCATGATGGCACTGGTACCCCATTTCAACTCGAAACGCCCTGAGATGTAAATGGCGATGAACAGCAGAGCGTAATAGATGGCGAAAAGGGCTTTCTGCCTGAGGTCATGTCCGACCTTCGGCCCTACCATCTCGGCACGCCTCACCGTCACCTCGTCAGGGCCGTAAGCCTTGTCGAAGGCTTCCTCGATCTTCTGCGAGACATCGGTGAGACCCGTCGCGGTGATATCAGTTCGTATCATGAACTCGTTGTCCGCCGCTGAGCCCACCTGCTGAATAGCACTCTGTCCCAGGCCCAGGTCCTGAAGTACGTTGCGGATCTCGTTGGGGGTCGTCTGCTTCTTGAACTGAATCTGCACAAGAGTTCCCCCGGCAAAATCGACTCCTAGATTGAGTCCTCCGCGCATCACGATTGCCGCGACACAGGCGAGGATGACCAAGCCGGAAAAGATGACCGCCTTGAATCGCATGCCAACGAAGTTGATATTGATGTCCGGTCTGATGAGTTCCATATGGCTGACCCCTTGTGCTCCCGAGAGAGGTTAGATGCTCAATGTCCTGACGCGTCGATAGATCAGCAGATAATCGAATACGACACGCGTCGCCACGACCGCCGTGAACATACTCGCCAGAATACCGATGGTCAGGGTAACAGCGAACCCTCTGACCGGCCCGGTTCCGAACTGAAAAAGCACCACAGCGGCGATGAGGGTAGTGACGTTGGAATCGAGAATGGTCAGGGTGGCCCTGGAATATCCGGTCTCTACGGCAGCCCTCGGACTCTTTCCCAGCCGGAGTTCCTCCCGTATGCGTTCAAAAATAAGGACATTGGCGTCCACCGCCATTCCAACGGTAAGAATGATGCCCGCTATACCCGGAAGGGTAAGAGTAGCCTGGAAAGCCGCAAGGCAGGCCATGATAAGAGGTATATTCAGCAGGAGAGCCAGGTCGGCGATGACTCCCGACAGCCGGTAGTACATCACCATGAAGATGATGGTGGTAATGCCCGCGAGCAGCGAGGCAATGAGTCCCTGGCGGATCGAATCCCGCCCGAGGGAAGGGCCCACGGTGCGCTGTTCAAGGATCAGGACCGGCGCAGGCAACGCACCGGCTCGAAGCACGATCGCCAGGTCCCTGGCTTCCTCCATTGTGAAGGATCCCGTTATGCTCGCCTTGCCTCCCCCGATCTTTTCCTGGATAACGGGAGCCGAATAGACGGTGCCATCGAGTACGATAGCCAGGCGCTTTCTGACATTGTCACCCGTAACGCGCTCAAAGATCCGTGCACCCTGCGAATCGAATTCCAGGGAAACGTACGGCGTGTTGTACTGGGTGTCGATTCTCACTTCCGCGTTGGTGATGTATTCCCCCGTGAGAAGTGTGCGGTCACGGAGGGCAATTTGTTCGATTCTCTGCCCGCGGACGGGATCTCCCACCTTCATGGGGAAGCTCTTCGTCCCCGGCGGAAGCCTCCCTTCCTTCGCCATGTCCGCACTTACATCTTCAGCCACCAGCTTGAATTCCAGCAAAGCGGTCTTTCCGATCAGAGCGACAGCGCGCTGAGGATCCTTCACACCGGGCAACTGTACCAGGATGCGATCGTCTCCCTGGGGTCGAATATCCGGTTCGGTGACACCGAATTGATCGATGCGGTTGCGAATGGTCTCGAGGGCCTGAGCCCTGGCAAGTTTCTTGATATGCTGGACTTCCGAATCCTGGAAACCGAGAACGACCAGGATTCCTTCAGCAACGGTTTCGGCCCGGACAGCCTTCAGAACCGGATAATTCTTCTCGATCACCCTGTTCAGTTCACCCTGCGCCTCGGCTCCCGCCACCAGGACGTGTATGTCCCACCCCTGAGCTTTTTCGACCCGGATGAACGGCACCTTCTGCTCGCGAAGAGCCGCCTTGATATCTTCCGAAAGCCGATCGGCGGAATTTTCGACGGCTTTGTCGGCTTCAACCTCGAGCACCAAGTGCATGCCTCCCTGAAGGTCGAGGCCCAGGTGAATTCTGTCTTTCGGAAGGAACCCGCCCCACCAGGGAGGCAGTGAGGGACTCAGACTGGGGATCAGATACACCAACCCCACCAGCAGAACCACTCCAATCAGCGCCGCACGCCACTTGAGACTCTTCAAATCGATTCCTCCCGTAAATCTTCCAAAACCCTGCTGCTACCGCATTCCTTCCCGGGAAGGGAGATGAATTTCTCGATCCGTCATGGTTCAGGAAAGAAAGCGTACAAACTTTTCAGCCAGGATATCCGTTCAATGCCGTCAAACAGGAAAGGGCATTCTGCCTTTCTCGGCTAATGCCCGTAAGATACCGGATTATCATTACAATACAGCAGGATGTTCACTCGATGACTTCACCCTTGGACACCACCGCCGCAATGTATCCTCTTTGCACCTTGACTCTTACCTTATCTGCGATCTCGAGAGTCACCACCGTATCCGTAAGTCCTGTGACACGGCCGTGCAGTCCGCCCTGAGTCAGCACCACATCACCCTTCTGCAGGCTGGAAAGCATGGTCCGATGTTCCTTTTGCTTCTTCTGCTGCGGGCGAATGAGGAGAAAATAGAAAATGACCACCATCAAGATCAGTGGTGCGAAAGCGGCCAACCCGCTTCCAGCCTGCTGACCCGCTCCACCCTGACCCGCGGTGCCCATCGCATGCGCCATGCCAACCCAATCCATTTAAGCCTCCATTCGTCGACCCACGTGTTGAATATAATCGATTATGCGGTGAACCCTTCGAGGTCTTCTTCCCTCCAATACTTCAGAATTCGACCGCCCAGCCGTTTTTACGAAAGTTGTATTTAAACGATATTTGACCTGAATTGTCAATGACCCTCCACCTCACCCGCTGCCTTTTTTCTGGTTCATCCCGCAAACATCGATGATCCGTGGGCAAACAACCACCTGTGAAAATGGGTCGAACCAGGATTGAACTCCGGTTGAACGGACAAACCCGAACCAGGACCATAACGCCGGACTACGCGCATAAACTTTCATTCAGCTATTCTCTTGAGAAACGGACCAGACAGTTCCGGCATTTTCTCATAAATGCGTACCCGGACAATTGTCGCACAAAGGTGGAATACACCCGCAACAAGGTCATTCGGCATCATAACGTCGTTCCCACAACATCTTCATGATCGCGAAGACGGGAATGACGGTGTTATGGGAATGACAGTGTGACGGGAGTGACGTTGTGATGGGGATGATGGTGGGATCTTCGGGGTAATGACGTGGTGATCTTGGCGGTAATGTGTTGTGATGCTGAATGATTTTGTGATGTCAAATGATGTCGACATGCCGTCGAACCTTTGCGCGAAAAGCACCGGGGGGTACTCGTTTGCCGGATGAACCTTTGATCTGCACTTTCCTGCAATGGTGGATAGATCCGGAGAGCAACACTCGCATTCGTCTCCAGGGGCACATTGCGTTGTCCCGATCGTTGCGTCTGGCCGGTGCTTCCGCCTGCCGTCCTCCTGCTTTACAGTGGTGAGTCTCATCACGACCGGATGCCGGCATGACATTGCTTTACCTTTTGTCGATCATGAGTTATCCGTAAGATACAAGTGTGCACGTGGAAGTGCACCTCTTCTGCCGTCATCGAGGAGCAAAGCGTGGCTGTCGACATCGAACATGTGGCCGGACAGATTCAAAGAAACTGCGACATATCGGACGCAAATTACGCCGGCCTTTTTTCCCTCTGCGGCCTGCTCCTCAGGCTACGGGACCTCTTCAAGTGGGCTTACGGACTTCCTCCATGGGAAGAACCCGAACCTTCCACCCTGATGGAATGGATCGACCACCGGGAAAGCCACTGGGAAAACCTCTACCAGGAGGAGTATCAGCGGATATCCATCGGCGGCGAATCCTTCGATCCTTTCGATGTCAACGCCATCAACCGAAGGTTGAAACCGCAGAAACTGGTGTACGGAGCCGGTTATGCCCTCGGCATGAAGCCTTCCTTTTTCCTGGCTGAATCACGGGAATCCCACTCTGTAGGGGAATTGACCGTGGACTCCGTCGGCAGGGAACTGGCCAGAGATATCTTCGTCACACCCGCCATGAGGCAGGGTAGCCGGATTTTCGCCCGCCATTCCGTCATGCTCTTTTTCATGTGGGACCAGGTCCTCGAAATGCGTCCTTCCGTAAGAGACGCCCTGGTTTATGCTTTTGCCCAGTACCATGTCGATGCCGAGGCACTTCGACGGAATCCGGCGACACTCGGGCATGAACTGGCGGCGATCTCCTCCGCGGAGCTCCGGACCTGGGTTTACCATGAGGTGGGAGAGGTTCGCGAGACAGGCTTTGACGGGGAGGTCTGGCAGGAGATTGTGTCCACATACGCAAACAGCCCCGTGGAGATTTTTGCCAGGGTCGTGAAAGACCTGCTGGCGGACACCCACCCCGAGGGTCTCCTGGGCCACATCATCCGCCATCGGCTCAGGTCGTCACTGGGTTTCTACATTTCTTTCATGCGCCCCTTCATGCGTTCCATCTTCCCCGAAATCCTTGACGCGTTCCGCGCATTCAGAGAAAAGGATGACTGGACCCTGGTGGAAGAGGCTCGAGGTTACGGACACCTCAAGGCGCACCACCATGCCCAGTCCCTCGTAGACATCCATGAGGACCTTCGGCATGACGGCGCCGACCAGGCAAGGGAACGCATTGTCTCAGAACTCATCGAACCCCTCGGCGTGCTGGGTTCACTGAAGAACCTGGATGACTTCGACGAGGAAGACTGAAGCACCCCATGAAATGCTTCCTGACCGAGTTTCTTGTCTGTCCGAACTGCCTTCCGCACGAGGTGAGTCTTCACTTGTCGGCCGCACGAGCACACGGCGATGACATTCAGACGGGGAGCTTTTCCTGTTCCCGGTGTTCCTGCCGGTATCCGGTCTCAGACGGGATCGCCGACCTCACTGCGCCGTCCGCTGCAGCCTCCGCCCGCATTGCATCGAGGTATGAATCCGCCGAGACCGTTTCCTCCTACCTGTGGAGCCATTTCGCCGATCTTGCGGGCGATGCGGACGCCACAACGGCTTATTCTCAGTGGGCCGCCCTGCTTCCGCCGGCGGACGGGATCGCCCTCGATGCCGGGTGCGCGACAGGACGCCTCGCCTTCGAACTCACCGCAAAATACGACTTTGTTATCGGTGTCGATCTTTCACGCACCTTTGTCCGTAATGCCCTGGAACTTTCCCGCAACCGCAGGCTGTCTTTTTCCGTGCCCGTCGAGGGTGAGCTTCGGCGGGAGCTCACCTTTGAATTTCCTTCGGCCTGGATCCCGGAGAAAGTGGATTTCATCGTCGCGGACGTTCAGTGCCTTCCATTCAGGAGGAATACCTTTTCTCATTGTGCGTCCCTGAACATCGTGGACAAGGTGCCCAGGCCTCTCGCCCACCTGGTGGAGTTGAACCGTGTGACCCGGGAGGATCATGCCAGGATCCTCTTTTCCGACCCCTTTTCCTGGTCGTACGAGGTCTCGAAGGCAGATGACTGGCTGGGTGGAGTGGAGGAAGGTCCCTTTGCCGGGTATGGCATCGACAACGTCGCGTGGTTGCTCGAAGGCAAACGTGGGATTGTGCATCCGCCCTGGACGATCGAGGAACGAGGCAGCGTCTGGTGGAAGATCAGGGCTCACGCCAACCGTTTCGAGCTTATTCGAAGCCAGTACATCGAGGCGTTTCGATAAGGAAACCGGCGACACGAACCTTCGTCCACCGACGTCTCACAAACCTAATTGCCGCCGAATGGAGTTCTTTCGGCCGAAGAACGGGACAGGAGCATGATCGAAATCGATTTTCTGGTCGACCTGGCCATAAAGGCCGGCCGGGCCATCCTCGACGTTTACCGGACCGATTTCAGCGTGAACCGCAAAGAAGACCTTTCTCCCCTGACCCTCGCCGACATGCAGTCACACCGCATCATTCTCGATGGATTGAACTCCCGCTACCCGCATATCCCCGTCGTTTCGGAGGAAGGCCGCCCCGTTCCTTACGATGTCCGCAGGAACTGGACCCGGTTCTGGCTTGTCGATCCCCTGGACGGAACCAGGGAGTTCGTAAAAAGGAACGGGGAATTCACCGTCAATATCGCGCTGGTCGAAGGAACCTCACCCGTTCTGGGCCTGATCTACATCCCCGTCGCGGAGCGTCTTTTTTTCGGAGACTGCCGTGAAGGCTGCTGGGAGATTTCGGGAGGCCAACGCCGTGCACTGCGTGTAAGGGAACCTTCCGCCGAGCACCGCCTGCGCGTGGTGAAAAGCCGTTCTCACCCGTCAAGGGGCCTTGATACTCTCCTGAAACTCCTTCCTGATTACGAAGTCGTGAAAAGAGGCAGCGCTCTCAAGTTCTGTGCACTGGCCGCAGGCGAAGCCGACTTTTACCCCCGCACCGGCCCTACTTCCGAATGGGATACCGCGGCGGGTCAGGCCGTTGTAACGGCGGCGGGGGGGGTTGTCGTGGACTTTGAAGGATCCCCTTTTCCGTACAACAAACCGATCATCGAAAACGGACCGTTCCTCGCCGCATCGAGTTACGACTGGTTGAAACGCACAGGGCTTCTCGACAGGGCCAGGTCCCTGATAAAAGGCAAGCTTCATTCCGGATAACAGCACCTACACCACACCGGCGCACCGGAATGGAAGGAAGCGGATTCCGTGGATTCTTTGGCTCTTCCGGCAAACGAATACTCGGACGCTTGTCGCACAAAGGTGGAATACACCCACGACAACGTCATTTCCACATCGTCACCCCCGCGAAGGCTGGAATCCAGGAAAAGTAACCGTGCAGGGCGAAACATTTTCAAGCCATGGGAAAGAGCCTGTGACGACATGCACGGAGCAGGACAATCCCGGGTGGAGAGTACAGCAAAATCCTCGCTTGGCAGGCTGTTGACTGGATTCCCGCCTTTGCGGGAAGGACGGTGGGTGGGATTGGCGGGAAGGACGGTGTGATGCCATCGATCCTTTTCGTGAAAAGCATCGGAGGTACTCGTTTGCCGGATTCCCTATTCTTTCACCCATCCGGGTTCAACGCCCCGTCGTCGTCGCCCCTCCACCCGGGGATTGCCCTGGATACCGTAAGGGCGTGAACCGCAGTTGCTCCCGCTCGCCGAAGCACCCTGGCGCATTCTCCAAGAGTCGTCCCGGTGGTGTACACATCGTCGATCAGAAGGACGCGAAGCCCCCGCACCACGGATGGCTTTTCAACTCGAAAGGCGCCTCTGACATTCTTGAGGCGCTGTTCACGATCGAGGCGGGTCTGCGGTTCGGTCCAGTTCTTTCTTGCGATCACATCGAATCGAACGGAAAGCCCCAGCCTCGTCGCCAGGCATTTGGAAAGCAGCCCGGACTGGTTGAATCCACGCTGCCGGACACGCCTCACATGCAAAGGCACCGGCAGCACCAGGTCGACAGCGCCCGTTCCTTCTTTTTCGAATGCCATGGCCAGCAGATCGCACAGAGCAGGCACCCATTGGACACGGCCGCCGAACTTGAGCTCGTGAATGCGTTCTCTTACCACGCCGGAATGGAGCACCGCAGATCTCGCGGTGTGGAAAGGAAAGCCTCCTGCCAGGCATTCACCACAGTGATGGTCGGAGGACGAGGGACTCTTCAGAAAAGGGCGCCCGCATATCGGGCACAGCGGATGCCCGACAAGAGGCAGATTTTCCAGGCACATGCCACACCAGTGACCTGCCCCGGAAAGGAGCCATGTCGTCCGGCATCCCGCACAGCGCATGGGGAGAACAAGATCGAGCAGCGATGCAGTGATGCGTTCGAGCGTTTCATTCGCAATCCGCCCAGGTGTTTTCCGTTCCATCCCGTCTTCCACCGGCTGCTATTCCATGTGTTCAACGATCGCCCGCCCGAACTCCGAACACTTCACTTCCCTCGCACCGGCCATCTGCCTGGCCAGGTCGTAGGTCACGATCCGGTCCTCGATGGTTTTGCGAATGGATTCCTCGACAAGCCGCGCTGCCTCGCTCCAGCCGAGGTGATCCAGCATCATGACTCCCGACAGGATCAGGGAGCCGGGATTCACCTTATCCATGCCTGCATATTTGGGGGCCGTGCCGTGAGTGGCCTCGAACATGGCGCACGAATCACCGATGTTGGCTCCCGGAGCCATGCCGAGTCCCCCCACCTGGGCTGCCAGGGCATCGGACAGGTAGTCGCCGTTGAGGTTCGGAGTAGCCAGTACATGATATTCTTCCGGCCGCAGCAGCACCTGCTGAAACATCGAATCCGTGATCCGGTCCTTGACGACGATTCGCCCCGGAGGAACGTTCCCGCCATATTTCGAAGCCAGTTCGTCCTCGGTCACCGTTTGATCGGCAAATTCCGCCGCCGCCAGTTCATACCCCCATTTCTTGAATGCACCTTCCGTGAATTTCATAATATTTCCCTTATGAACCAGGGTCACGGAAGGCAGTCTTCTTTCCATCGCGTACACGATCGCCCTGCGCACAAGGCGCTGAGTCCCCCTGCGACTCATGGGTTTTATTCCGATGCCGGGGTCGTCGGGCAGTGAGACTCCGAATTCTTCCCTCAGGATCTCGCTCAGCCGTCTCGCCTCCTCCGATCCCGAAGCCCACTCGATCCCCGCATATACATCTTCGGTATTCTCCCGAAAGATAACCATGTTCACTCTTTCTGGATGCTTCACGGGCGACGGCAGCCCCGACAGATAGCGGACGGGGCGTACACAGGCGTAGAGATCCAGCAGTTGCCTGAGCGAAACGTTGAGGCTTCTCAGTCCCTGCCCTACGGGAGTCGTCAGAGGCCCCTTGAGAGCCACGACGCAGCGGCGGATACCGTCCAGGGTTCCGGGGGGGAGCGGTTCTCCCATCATTTTTACAGCCTTTTCACCAGCCGGAAGCTCCAACCAGTGGATCTTGCGTTTTCCCCGGTATGCCCTTGCTACGGCGGCATCCAGAACAGGCTGCGCAGCCGCCCAGATGTCAGGGCCTATACCGTCTCCTTCGATAAATCCGACAATCGGATCATCGGGCACCTGGAGTCTGTAATACGCGCCGAGAGTTATCCATGATCCGGTTTGTTTTGCATTCACCATGCCTTGGTCCTTTCAGGATTTCTTGAACTCGAGCAGGCACCACTCGCCTGCGGTCTTCGAGCCGGCGGGAATCATCCCCGAGCCTTCGTACGCGTCTCGAACCGCCGCCTGTTGATCGAGCAGAATGCCGCTGAGCACCGCCCTCCCTCGAGGCTTCACCCGCTTTACGATCTCGCGAGCCATTTCCACGAGAGGTTGAGACTGTATGTTCGCGACAACGATATCGAAGCAACCGTCGATGCCGGTAACACTTCCCGTGCGCAGAGACATTTTCCCCTGGAGGCCGTTCAAGGCCACGTTCTCTTCGGCCACTTCGATGGCTTCGGGATCGGTGTCCAATCCCACTACCTCCCTGTAGCCCAACAACACGGCGGCCATGGCCAGGATCCCGGAACCCGTCCCAAGATCGAGAAGGGTTCCAAGCTCCGCCACATCTCGCTCTTCCGCCCATTCTTCCAGCCATCGCAGGCACAGGGCGGTCGTTTCATGATGTCCGGTGCCGAAGGCTCGACCCGGATCGATCCAGAGAACGCGGTCGTGAGCACAGGGACCCGCATCTTCCCAGGTCGGGCAGATCAGGAAGCGTCTTCCCACCCGCAGCGGTTTGAAGTGGGCCTTCCAGTTCGCTGTCCAGTCCTCGTCAGGCAGGACGGTCATTGCACAGGGGAAACTCGTTCCGGGATAAAGCCTGTCCCGGAAACTGCTCAGCACTTCCAGGACACCGCTCTTTCCTATCTTCGAGAACCGGTCGTCCTCCAGGTAAAACCGGATTCCCCGGTCCGTAAACTCGATGGGGATTCCGTACCTTTCGGCCAGTTCAGCACCCAGTTCATCGGCCGCCGGCCCTTTGCATTCCACTTCGATGCATATCCATTTTTCAGGCATGAACCTTCGTTACCTCGTCGGTCGAAAATATTCGATCCCCGTTTGCCATTTAAGAATGATTGCGCGCTGGAGCAATAACAGAAAAGGAGAAGAGTGGGAAATCCGGGCAGGAATATGAAAGGGGAACCGCTCCCGGGCGCCGACGCACATACGAGCGCCTCGCCACAGGTCAGGTTCGGAACGGGTTGTTCGCAAGCCATCTCTCCATCCTGTCGAAAGCCTCGTTGATTTCCTCCTCGGTTCCTCCGAACGAAATCCTGACATGATTTTCGCCCGCAGGACCGAACGCCGCGCCGGGAATGGTGATCACCCGGGCCTCGCGGAGCAGGCGGAGGGCAAAGGTCATGGAATCCACTCCACGCACTCGGTACCGGGCCATCAGGTAATAGGCTCCCCTGGGTTTTACGTACCCGAAGAAGTCGGCCAGGGCATCGAGTCTGCTGCACGCCAGGTCTCGTCGTGAGGCAAGAGCTGAGCGGATGTCGTCGACGCAGTCCTGAGTCCCGTCGAGGGCGGCCAAGGCCGCGTACTGGGAAAGGGTGGGAGCACAGATGGCCGTGGCGTCATGAATTTTCATCATCTGGTCCAAAATTCCTTCGGATGCAAAAACATAGCCCACCCGCCATCCGGTCATGGCATACTTCTTGGAAAAACTGAACGTGGCGATCATGCGCTCTTTCAGTTCCGGCATGCCGCTCAGGCTGAAACATTTCCCGTGGTCATACACCAGGAAATCATATGTTTCGTCCGATATGACAAATAGGTCGTGCTCCGCGGCGATACGGGCAAGCTCACGGAGATCCCTTTCCGCAAAGGATGCTCCTGTCGGGTTGTGAGGGTTGCACAGGACGATTGCCTTCGTCCTGGAATTCACCGCGGCTCTAATAGCGTCGATATCGAGCTGCCAGTCCTCTTCGCGCAGCGGCACGAAGACGGGGACCCCCTCCGCCAGGAGTACCTGTTCGATGTGGGAAGCGTAATTAGGGGAAGGAAGAATCACCTCGTCCCCACGGTCCACCACCGTCAGCACGGCCGCCGACAGGGCTTCCATGGCGCCGACGGTGATGCCGATCTCGCCGTCGGGGTCCGCGACGATTCCTCGTTGTTCATGCAGGTATCTCGATATGGCGCTCCTGAGTTCAGGCATACCCGGCCCGAGGGTGTATTTTCCGCTGTCGGGATTATTCTTCAGGAACCGGCAGACCGCATCGACGATATGGGAAGGCGTGGGAAAGGACGGAATGCCCTGGCCGAGCGAGACGCAGCCGCCGACCCTGCTTGCGATGAGCGGCATTTCCTTGATGGCCGATATGGTGATCTGCCTCACCCGCCGGCTTATTCCTTCGGTACGGTAGGTCTTTCCCGACGCCACAAGGGCGGACCGAATCAACTCCATGTCGTGACACTCCTCCCGGCGGCTTCAGAACCGGCAACCGCCTCCCGAGTACCCTCAGTCAAAAATCTTCCCGGGGTTAAGAATCATGTTGGGGTCGAAGATTCGCTTGATTTCCTTCTGGATACGAATGCTCTCCGTCGAGAGTTCCATGGGCAGGAACTGTTTCTTGGCGATGCCTATTCCATGTTCGCCCGAAATGGTGCCGCCCATGGAGAGCGCTCTTGCCAGTACCGCACGAATCCCCTTTTCGACCTTCCCTGCAAGGTCCCTGCTCTCCGCGGTGACACTGACATGGATGTTCCCGTCCCCCGCATGTCCGAAGGAATAAATCTTCATTTCATACAGCTCCTCCAGCGCAGGCAGACCATCGACAAAATCCGCTATGCGCCCGATGGGCACGACGACATCTTCGGGCACATACAGGGGCCAGTCGCGTTCAATGCGCACAGACACCTGCCGACGCACTTCCCACATCTGGGACCTCTTGTGGGAATCGGGAGCGAAGAAGGCATCGAGGGCTCCATTTTCGAGGCAGATCTCTCCAATCTTCTCGAGTTCTCTCTCCGTGATCCCGGGAAGACCGTCGACTTCCAGGACCAGCAGGGCAGCCGCGTCCCGTGCACCTTCGAAGGGCAGAAGGTCGCCTACGAGTTCCAGGCATCTGCGGTCGAGGAATTCCAGGGCAGAAGGTATATGGCCGGAAACAAGGATGGAAGTGACCGCCTTCATGGCCATGGACAGCTCGGGGAAAAGGACGACCAGGGTGTTTACGGATACGGGGTTGGGAATCAGCTTGAGAATCAACCTGGTGATGACGCCCAGGGTCCCTTCGGACCCAACCATCAGATGGGTCAGGTCGTAGCCGACCACTCCCTTGCGGGTCTGGACCCCCATTTCCATGATCTCCCCCGTGGGCAGTACCGCTTCGAGACCCAGCACATAATCCCGAGTGGTCCCGTACTTGATGCACGCCGGACCGCCGGCGTTGGTGGCGGCGTTGCCTCCAATGGAGCATGTTTCCAGGCTGGCCGGGTCCGGAGGGTAAAAAAGTCCTTTCGACTGGGCCGCTTTCTTGAGGTCCAGGTTGATGACCCCCGGTTCGACGACGGCTATGAGGTTGTCGGTATCGATGGACAGGATGCGGTTCATTCGTTCCAGGGACAGTACTACGCCACCCGGCGACGGCACCGATCCGCCCGCCAGGCCGGTCCCGAGCCCCCGTGGAGTCACGGGAAACCTGTGTACATTGGCGAGGCGGAGCAGAGCCTGCACCTGTGCCGCGGATACGGCCCGAACCACGATAGCGGGCGTCTGGCGATGGTCCGTGGCATCCTTCCCGTACTCCTCGAGTTTTGCCGGATCCTCGATGAGGGCATCTTCGCCGACGGCGTTCCTGATGTCTGCGAGGATCTGCGGAGTGATGGGCGAATAAGGCGGCGATGAATAGAACAAGGTTCAACCCCTGTGATGTTCAAAACCGGGAATGGCGACCCTTCTTTCCAGCCGGTGCAGAATCCAGCCGGCGATGGATACCAACCCCAGGTAGAAGCCTCCCGCAGCCAGGTAAACTTCGGTGTATTTGAAGGAATGAGAGGCCAGTATCTTCGCTTCCCCCGTCAATTCGATGCACGTAACCATGTAAGCCAGAGACGAGTATTTGATCAGGTAAATGATCTCATTGCCGCAACCGGGCAGCGCCCTTCGAAGCCCCTGGGGCAGGATCACCGACACCACCATCTGGAATTTCGAAAAGCCGAGCGCCTGCGCCGCGAGCATCTGCCCTCTCTTGATGGATTTCAGTGCTCCCCTGATGTACTCCGAATGATAGGCTCCGCTGCACAGGGAAAAACCGACGATGGACGCCGTGAACGGAGAAAGATAGATGCCGAGGTACGGCAATCCGAAATACCAGATGAAGAGCTGTACGACGAGGGGAATTCCGCGGAAGAGGGTCACGTAGATGTCGGCGGCGAACACGACCGGGCGGCTGCCATAGACTCGAAGCGCGCCGACCAGGATGCCGATAAACAGACCAAAGAAAGCGGAAGGGACGATGAGCAGGATGCTTACCCGAAGCCCCTTGAGAAGGGCCGGAACGACTTCGTCCTGCAGAAACAGCAGCTCGTCCATGCGGTTCTAGGACGCCTCCCCGTAGAGTTCGGTGATCTTGGAACAAAACTCCTTGGTCCTCTCGCACCGGGCATCGGAAAGGATGACCGATGGAGGCCCCTGCTCAACGATGAGTCCGTCCTCCATGAAGATGATTTCGTTCGCCATGGCCCGCGAGAAGCCGATCTGGTGAGTCGCCATCACCATGGTCATTCCATTGGCAACCAGGTCCCGGATGACGGCCAGGACCTCGCCGATCAGTTCCGGATCCAGGGCGGAT
The DNA here is from genome assembly GCA_013314815.1 of Syntrophobacteraceae bacterium. Lineage (GTDB taxonomy): Bacteria > Desulfobacterota > Syntrophobacteria > Syntrophobacterales > Syntrophobacteraceae > JABUEY01. The sequence goes on along the minus strand of JABUEY010000036.1, from coordinate 1,942 downwards.
GTGGGTTCGTCAAGCAGCATGACCTTGGGATCCATGGCCAGAGCCCGGGCGATGGAGATCCGCTGCTTCTGGCCTCCCGAAAGCTGTGCCGGATAATGACCCGCGTGCTCCTTGAGCCCCACCCGCTCGATCTCCGCCATGGCCCTCTCCCGGGCGGACTTCCGGTCCATCCCCTTCACTCGAACCAGGCCGATCATGACATTGTCAAGAGCGGTAAGGTGATCGAAGAGATTGAAATCCTGGAAGATCATGCCCACCTGCTGGCGATAGGCGTACAGTTCCCGCTTGCGGGAATGATGGATGGGGCGTCCTTCGAGTCGAATTTCGCCGGCATCCGGCGTGACCAGAAAGTTGATGCACTGAAGAAACGTGCTCTTCCCCGCCCCCGAGGGACCGATGAGCACCTTGAGTTCCCCTCTGCGGATGGCCATGGAGACCCCTTTGAGGATCACCCTGGGTCCAAACGCCTTCTTAATGTTCTCAACTACGAGTATGGGTTCGCTTTCCATTGCCTGCAGCAACTCTCAACGCGTATATCCGGGAATTCTCGTTCCGGACTCGATCATCCTCAGCGCCTTGACTCCAAGATAGGTCAGAAGCAGGTAGATCACGCCGGCAGCCAGGTAAAGAGGCAGATGCTGATAGGTTCGGGTAGCTACGAAGTGAGTTCTCGCCATGATTTCCGCAACCCCGAGGGCATAGGTGACCGCCGAATCCTTGAGGACAATCGAGTACTCGTTGGACCACGCGGGTATGGACAGGCGCAGGGCCTGTGGGATAATGACGAAAACGATCGCCCTGGTGTCGCTCATTCCGAGTGCCCGCGCCGCCTTCAACTGCCCTTCGGGAAGAGACAGGATGGTACCTCGAAAGATCTGCGACTGGTACGCCGAACTGATGCTTCCCAGAACGATGATGGCCACCGTGAATGCTGAAAGGTTGATATCGAGCAGAGAACAGAGCCCGAAGTAAAAAAGGAAAAGAAGCACCAGAAGGGGGACCCCCCGGAAGAACCATACGTAGACACCGATCACCCGCCGCACAATCGGTCCGCCGTACACCTGTCCGACTGCAAAAGGCACCCCCATGACGAGCCCAAGCGCCATGGCACCGATCACGACCACGATGGTCACGAAGGACCCCTGGAGCAGGTAGGGTAATGCGTTCAGGATGGCGGCAATACCTTCCGGCATGCTATCCTATCTTTCAAATCTTCCCGGCGCCTTTCCCGGGTGGCGCCGACAGGTGAAAAAAACCGGAAGGACCAGGGCAAAACCTGGTGCCTTCCGGGTCTCTCGATTCAACGACATTCCAGGAACCATCAATCAGTCCAATTCGTACTTCTTCTTCAACTCCTCCCAGTAGGGAGATGCCATGAGTTTCTTCAATCCTTCGTTCAGCTTGTTGAGCAGCTCCGTATCTTCCTTGCGCACGGCGTAACTGAACTCTTCATCGGGCATGCCGAATCTGCCTATGATCTTGACCGGTTTCTTGCCGGCCGCATCCTTGGCGGGAGCGTCGTCCATCGCAGCCGCAACGATACGGCCGTTCACCACATCTTCGACCGCCATGGGCGCCGAATCGTAATAGACCAGTTCGAACTTCATACCTTTGCCCTTGATGAGATTTTCCTCGATCCATTTGGCTTCGGTCGTGCCTCTCTGAACGCCGACCTTCCTGCCTTCGGCCATGGCCTGTTCAGGAGTGAGATCCGCATCAGCCTTGGCCACCAGCACCTGGGTGATGGTCCAGTAAGGAATGGTGAAGTTGACTTCCTTCTTCCGCGCCTCGGTCACGCTCATCCCGGATGCGATAAAATCGATCTTCTTCGCGTTCAGACTCGGTATGATCCCGTCCCAGTCCATGGGCTGGTGTTTGACCTTGAAACCCATCTCCTTCGCAATCCAGTCCACGGCCGCCACGTCGAAACCATCCGGCTTGC
>JABUEY010000035.1 GCA_013314815.1 Syntrophobacteraceae bacterium | reverse complement strand
ACAACCGGGGAAAGGGTCAGATCAGCGTGCCGTTCTTCCAGCCCAGCTTTTCCTGCAGTTTTTTCTCCACTGCGGGAGCAACCAAACCGGTCACACAACCTCCCGACATCACGACTTCCTTTATGATGCGCGAACTGATGTAGATCCAGCGCATGCCCGTCATAAGAAAAAGAGTCTCGATTTCCGTGCTGAGCTTGCGGTTCATCAGAGCCATCTGGAATTCGTATTCGAAGTCGCTTATGGCTCTCAGGCCCCTCAAAATGGCATTCGCAGGAAGACTCCTGACATACTCCACCAGCAGCCCCTGAAAAGATCCCACTCGGATCCGGTTCTGAAGCGGATGTCCGTCAATCGACGCGTTGATCATCTCGAGGCGTTCCTCAAAGCTGAACAATGGCTTCTTGCCGGGATTGGCCGCAACGGCGATGACAATGGAATCGAAGATCTTCAGACCGCGCTCGATCAGGTCGAGATGACCGTAGGTGATGGGATCGAATGAACCAGGGTAGACTGCCACTTTCTCCATAAGCCACTCCTTCGGGGAAGTCGGATTGAGGTTGTCAACAAGATCAGCGGGAAAGATCCTTTACAAAAAAGGAAACAGAGGTGTCCCCATACCTGCGTTCTTCCGTTTTCGTCCATATTCCACAGCGGGAGGGGAGAACATCCTTTGCGTGATGTTCCGCAATCACAAGAGCCTGCGGGTGAGCGATTTCATCCAGCAGGAGCAGGGTCTTTTCAACCCATCCTTCACCGTAGGGAGGGTCCATGAAGATCAGGTCGAACCGCCCTTTTCGAGGGTCCAGGAAACGAACGGCCGCGGGCAGAGAACCGTGAATCACCCGCACGCGGTCCTCCGCCCTGCAAAGAGCTGCGTTTTCATGAATCAGTCGAACGGATTCGATGCTCCTGTCCACAAACACCGCCGTCGACGCCCCGCGGCTGAGGGCCTCCAATCCGAGAGCCCCCGTGCCGGCGAACAGGTCCAATACGCGGGCGCCAGGGACGTGAGGCGCGATGATGCTGAATACCGCCTCCCGTACTCTGTCGACGGTAGGCCGCACACCCTTCCCCCTCGGGGAGTGAAGGCGCCTGCCGCGGAATGAACCGGCCACGATGCGCATGCCGACGACTAGATCAGGTGCCGAGCGACAAGTGTTTCAGCGATCTGGACGGCATTGCTCGCCGCACCCTTTCGAATATTATCCGCAACAACCCACATGGCCAGCCCGTTTTCCACCGACGGGTCCTTTCGGATTCGCCCGACGAAGGTTTCGTCCCTGCCTGCGGCATCGAGGGGAACGGGGTAGCGTGCCTGGGACGGATCGTCGATTACTACGACTCCCGGAGCCTTCGCCAGGAGTTCCCTGGCCTTCTCCACGCTTATCGGAGCACGGGTTTCGATGTTCACCGATTCGGAATGGCCGTAATAGACCGGGATCCTGACCGTGGTGGCACAAACCGCAATGTCGGGATCTCCATAAATCTTCCGGGTCTCGTTCACCATCTTCATCTCTTCTTCGGTAAAACCGTTATCGAGGAAGGCCCCGATGTGGGGAAAACAGTTGAAGGCGATCTGGTGGGGATAGATCTCCGGTTTGACGGATCGACCGTTCACCAGGGCCGACACCTGCGCCCTCAATTCCTCGATGGCCCTTTTGCCCGTTCCTGAAACCGCCTGGAAGGTCGTCACGACGATCCTGGCGATTCCCACGGCATCCTGGATCGGTTTGAGCGCCACAACCATCTGGATGGTCGAACAGTTGGGGTTGGCAATGATGTTCGAATGAGACTCCAGCGCATCCGGATTGACCTCGGGAACCACAAGAGGAACCTTCGGGTCCATTCGCCAGGCGCTTGAATTGTCGATGACCACACAACCCGCTTCCGCGGCGACAGGAGCGAACTTGCGGCTGACGGTACCCCCCGCGGAAAACAGGGCGACCTCGATCCCCTTGAAGGAATTCTCCGTGAGTTCATAAACGGGGAGATTCTCTCCCCGGTAGGCAAGGCTCTTCCCCACCGACCGCGCGGAAGCGAACAGCTTCAACTCGCTCACCGGGAAAGACCTTTCTTCCAGAACCTGCACCATCAGGTTGCCGACCGCTCCGGTCGCTCCCACAACCGCCACCCTGTAAGATCTTTGTCCCATTTCCTGATTCGCCTCTTTTCTCAAACCCTCAAACCCGATCTATATAGTCCGCCACGAGATCCCCCACTTCGCTGGTGGAGTGCCCCATCCGACCGGCGGAAAGACTCTCGATATCCTCCGCAACGACTTTCTTCACCGCATCTTCCACCAGCCGGGCGGCGGACGGCTCCCCCAGATGATCGAGCATCATCTGGACCGCGGCCACAGCGGCCAGCGGGTTGATCACATTCCTTCCCGTATACTTCGGAGCCGACCCTCCAATGGGTTCGAACATGGACACCCCCTCCGGATTGATGTTCCCTCCGGCGGCTATCCCCATGCCTCCCTGGATCATGGCTCCGAGATCGGTAATGATATCCCCGAACATGTTGTCCGTCACGATGACGTCGAACCATTCGGGGTTCTTGACCATCCACATGCACGTGGCGTCCACGTGAGCGTAATCGGTCTGCACATCCGGGTATTCCGCGGCCACCTCGTAGAACACCCTCTCCCACAGGTCGAACGCAAAGGTCAGGACGTTCGTTTTCCCGCAGAGGGTGAGTTTTTTCCTCTGATTTCTCCGGCGGCAGTATTCGAAAGCATAGCGCACACAGCGCTCGACACCCATCCGTGTGTTGACCGATTCCTGAACGGCGACTTCGTGAGGGGTTCCCCTGCGCAGAAAGCCCCCCGAACCCGCATAGAGCCCCTCGGTATTCTCACGCACCACAACGAAGTTGATGTCTTCGGGTCCCTTGTCTTTCAAAGGAGTATCCACGTTGGGGTAGAGGATGACCGGGCGCAGGTTGATATACTGATCCAGCTGGAAACGCAGTTCCAGGAGAAGCCCTTTTTCGAGAATACCCGGTTTTACCCCGGGATGACCGATGGCTCCAAGAAGAATCGCATGGTGCCCTCTCAATTCGTCGAGGACACCCGGTGGAAGAACTTCACCGGTGCGCAGGTACCGTTCCCCGCCAAGATCGTAGTAAACCTTTTCTATTTTCAACTGCTTCTTTGCCGCCACGACGTCCAGCGCCTTGACGGCTTCCGCCACCACCTCGGGCCCCGTGCCGTCCCCTGGAATGACGGCAATGCGATAGCACTTGTTCTGTCCCATGTCGTGCCTCTTTTCCCCCTGCGTTAACCCGTTCACGATCGTTTCTCGCCGGTCTTCGCCTGTTGGCGGACATAGGGCATCAGTCCTCCCGCCTGCAGAAGGTCCTGCATGAAGGGGGGTACAGGTTGAGCCCGGTACGTCTGCCGGCGCGTGACATTGACGATGGTCCCCGAATCCACTTCCACCTCGAGCTCATCTCCCGCCTGGACCGACGCGGCCGCCTCCGGGGATTCCAGAATGAGAAGCCCCGTATTGAAGGCGTTTCTATAAAAGATTCGCGCAAAACTGTGGGCTATAACGCAACTCAACCCCGCCCCCTTGATGGCGATGGGGGCATGTTCGCGCGAGGAACCGCAGCCGAAGTTTTTTCCTGCCACCAGGATATCCCCCCGGGAGACCTTCCGAGCGAACTCCGGGTCTGCGTCTTCCATGCAATGGGCAGCAAGAACCTGGGGGTCCGTCGTCACCAGGTACCGCGCCGGAATGATGGCATCCGTGTCCACATCATCCCCGAATTTCCATGCCTTCCCTTTGATCTTCATTTCATGACTCCCTCTAAACCAAGTATCCTTCGCAGTCCGCACCCTGCTCGAAAGGCAACCGTGCAAAGGCCTCGGAAAGATTCCGGAACGCCCGCACGGCAGCCGTTAAACCTCGTCGGGGTGAACAATGCGTCCTGCGACCGCCGATGCGGCAGCCACGGGGGGATTGCTGAGGTAAACCTCACTGTCGATGTGCCCCATCCGGCCGGGAAAATTCCTGTTCGTGGTCGCCACCGCTCTCTCTCCTGCAGCCAGAATCCCCATGTGGCCTCCCAGGCACGGGCCGCACGTAGGCGTACTTACGGCCGCTTCAGCCGCCACAAAGGTTTCGATGAGCCCTTCCGCAAGTGCCTGCCTGTAGATTTCCTGTGTTGCCGGAATGATGATACACCGCACGTCCCGTGCGACTTTTCTGCCCTTGAGAATCTCGGCGGCCTGGCGCAGATCTTCCAGTCGGCCGTTGGTGCATGATCCGATGACCACCTGGTCGATGGCGATTTCGGACAACTCCGTTACGGGAAGCACTTTCTCGGGGGAATGAGGCAGCGCCACCATGGGTTCCAGCTCCGACACATCCCAGTCGTACACCGTCTCATAGAACGCGTCGGGATCGCTCTGGAAAACCTGGTAGCCTCTCTTTGCACGCCCGGTGATATAGGCCTCGGTGATCGAATCGGGAGCAACGATCCCCACCTTCGCTCCAGCCTCGATGGCCATGTTGCACATGGAAAAGCGATCCGACATGGGCAGTTCCTCGATGACCTCGCCTGCAAATTCCATCGCCCGGTACCTGGCTCCGTCCACTCCGATCTTTCCGATGGTGTACAGGATCAGATCCTTGCCTCCAAACCATCGCCGCCGTTTCCCTCGAAAGACGAACTTCAGGGAATGCGGCACCCTGAACCAGATCTTACCCGTCACCATGGCGGCAGCCAGGTCCGTGCTGCCCACTCCCGTCGCAAAAGCCCCCAGCGCGCCGTACGTGCACGTGTGACTGTCGGCGCCGATGACGACATCACCCGGCAGCACCAGTCCCTGCTCGGGCAGCAGAGCGTGTTCTATCCCTGCTCGACCCACTTCGAAATAGTAGGTCAGACCCTGTTCCCTGGCGAAATCCCTCAATATTTTTGCCTGCATTGCCGAAGCGATGTCCTTGTTGGGAACAAAATGATCGGGAACCAGGGCGATGCGATCCCGGTCGAACACCTTCTCCGCACCGGACTGCCTGAACGCCTCGATGGCAAGGGGTGCCGTAATGTCATTGCCCAGGGCGAAATCGACTTTGGCTTCTATAAGTTCATCGGGGTGGACTTCGGTCTTGCCCGCATGCGCGGCCAGGATCTTTTCACTGATTGTCATCGCCATTTTTTTTCTGCCTTGTTGAAGTGATTTTAACGCGGGGCTTTTGCCGTGAGCCCGGAAAAGGCTCCCGCATTCCGCCAGGAACTGCGTGACCGCCTGAGCGAAATCACGGGAAAGGAATCCCTTTCAAGTCCGGGGCTGTTCTTCCACGCTTTCCGCCTCGGATTTTTCCGAACGTGCCTCCGGAACCTCGACGACCGGCTCCTCCCGGAAAGTCCCCATGCCCCGGTACCACCATACGGCATATCTCACGGGACCCGAGACGACGTAAATCACTCCGAGCACGAACAGCATCAGTCCGGGATTCACCGCCACAACGGTGACGAGGACGATCACCACGGAAAGCACGGGCAATGGTTTGGCCTTTACGATCTCGAAGTCTTTGAAGCTGTTGTAGGGGAAGGTGCTGACCATCAGGAACCCGAGCATATAAGTGGCAACCAGCAGAGATATCCCTGCAAGGGTCGTGTGGGTGGCCAATTTCCAGGTTTCGAAGAAAAGGACGGTGGTGGCCGTCATGCCCGCGGCCCCGGGAATGGGCAGCCCCACGAAGTATTTCTTGCTGACGGAAGTGTCTGTCTGGACATTGAACCTGGCCAGGCGAAGGGCTCCACACGCCACCAGGACGAACGCCGCCAGCCAGCCCAGGCGCCCATAAGGCTTCAGCGCCCACAGGTACATGAGCAACCCGGGGCCCACTCCAAAAGCCACCAGGTCCGCAAGCGAATCATATTCCACTCCAAACCGGCTCGTAGCCCTCGTAAGCCGTGCCACCTTGCCGTCCAGGATATCGAAAACGCAAGATGCCAGGATGGCCAGGGCAGCCAGTACAAAGTGGCCGTTGATGGCACTCACGATTCCGAAAAAACCGCTGAAGAGGTTCGCTGTCGTGAAGAGGTTGGGAACAATATACGTTCCACGGTACAACTCACCCTCGGGCAGACGGCGCCATCTTTTCTTCCTGGGACGCCGTTTCTTTATTTCAGCCGACATAAAACGGTTTCCCCTCCATAGACGTACTGCCCCCTGGTCACCCATATGTCGCAGTCTTCCGGCACATAAACGTCCACTCGAGAGCCGAAGCGGATCATGCCGAAACGTTCGCCCCTGACAACCCGGTCTCCCGTGGTGGGCCAGCACACGATCCGCCGGGCGATGAGACCCGCCACCTGGGTCACCACGATATCTTCCCCCGAATCCGTCCTGATGTGAAGCCGGTTCTGCTCGTTCTCCCTGCAGGCGATATCCCTGTCGGCAGCCCAAAAGCGCCCCTTCCTGTAATCGAGCGCCTGCAGGGTGCCCGAAGCGGGGATCCGGTTCACATGCACATCGAACACGGACATGAATATGCTGATCCTCGTGGAAGGCTTCCCGGAAAGCGGAGTGTCTCCGATTCTTTCGATGCCTATGACCTTACCGTCCGCGGGGGAGAGCAGGTCCTTCTCGTCCGCCGTGCATATCCGCCCGGGGTCCCTGAAAAAATGTCCGATCAGCAGCGTCACGCCCACCAGGACCCAGGTAAGAAAAACCCATCCCAGGATGGCGGAAATGAACGTAACAAACATGGACGCACCCAGGTAGGGAATCCCCTCCCTGGCGAACGGGATGTGTTTGGATTTGCTTCGGAAGTCAGTCAGTTTCAAGGAAGCCGACACTCCTTTCCTGAACTCGATCCGGGGTAAAAGCCCTCAGTCCATCTTGACAGGTTCGAGAAAAGGCATCATGGACCTCAGCCTCGAACCCACCTGTTCGATCAGAAGAGCCTTCTCGCGCTCCCGCATTGCCCGGAACATCGGGCGGCCCGCCTGGTTCTCGAGAATCCATTCCCTGGCGAAGGCTCCCGACTGAATCTCCTCCAGTATCCTCTTCATCTCCTCACGGGTCTGCTCGGTAACAATGCGCTTGCCGCGGGTCAGGTCTCCGTACTCCGCCGTATCACTGATGGAGTACCGCATGTAAGCCAGGCCGCCCCGATAGATCAGGTCGACGATGAGTTTCAATTCATGCATGCATTCAAAAAAGGCAATCTCGGGCTGATAACCCGCTTCCACGAGAGTGTCGAACCCCGCCTTGACGAGCTCCGACACTCCACCGCACAGAACGCTCTGCTCGCCGAAGAGGTCCGTTTCCGTCTCTTCCTTGAACGTGGTTTCGAGCACCCCGGCGCGGGCGGCACCGATGCCCGAGGCATAAGCCAGTGCGGTCTGCTGGGCCTGGCCGCTTGCATCCTGGTGAATGGCGAAAAGAGCGGGAACCCCGGCTCCACGCACGTATTCACTGCGCACCAGGTGCCCCGGCCCCTTGGGAGCCACCATGACGACGTCTACGGTCGGAGGAGGTACGATCTGTCCATAGTGGATATTGAAGCCGTGGGAAAAGAGCAAGGTTTTACCCTGTTTCATGAACGGAGCCACGTCCTGCCTGTAAAGCTGCGCCTGCGCATGATCGGGAATGAGAATCTGGATCACATCGCCGGCCTCGGCTGCATCGCGGGCCGAAACGGGTGAAAAACCGTCTTCCACCGCTCGTTCATAGTTGGCCGAACCGGGACGCTGCCCCACGACCACCTCGACACCGCTGTCTCGAAGGTTCTGAGCCTGTGCATGGCCCTGGCTGCCATAGCCGATCACCGCCACCTTCTTTCCGCGAAGAACATTGAGATCTGCATCCGCTTCATAATAAATACGCATGAAAACTCTCCTTGAATGTATAAGTCAATTCCCGCTCGAAACTCGATTTTCATACCCGCGGCATCCAGGCACAAAACAGCCCTGGACACCGGGAGCGGCGATGACAGGTCGTCTCCGCCCTCAGCCGGGCCTAATGTTTCTTGCTTCGAGCCAGTGCAGCCTTCCCCGTGCGAGCCACTTCGACAATACCGATCTGCCCGAGCAGTTCCAGGATGGCCGATATCTTGCTCTCGTTGCCGGTCACTTCAAGCGTATAAAAGTGGGGGCTTACATCAACCACCTTTGCTCGGAATATATCTACGATGCGAAGCACCTCCGCCCTTGTCTGCTGTTCGGCACGCACTTTGATCAACGCCATCTCGCGGTCGACAAACTCCGTCTCGGAAAAATCGTATACCTTGATCACATTGACGAGTTTGTTCAACTGCTTGACGATCTGAGACAACACGCGTTCATCCCCCGTCGTCACCAGCGTTATGCGAGTCAAGCCGGGTTCATGGGTTTCGGCGGCGGTCACCGTTTCGATGTTGTAGCCCCGCCCGCTGAACAGCCCCACCACCCTCGCAAGGACCCCCGGCACATTCTGCACCAGAATTCCTATCGTGTGTCGGTCCTTCGTCCGGATCTCCATGCACTCTCCCTGATTACACAAGCAACATTTCCGATATGCTCTTCCCTGCGGGAACGATAGGATACACCCCTTCTTCGGGCGAAACCACGAAGTCCATGAGCACAGGCCTCTTTATCGAAAACGCCTCTCGGATAACCGGCTCCACCTCCTCGGGCTTCGACGCCCGCAACCCGACGGCTCCATAGGCATCGGCGAGCTTCACAAAATCGGGGGATGCATCCAGGCACGTGCCGCAGTAGTTCTTATCATAAAAGAGCTCCTGCCACTGGCGCACCATGCCCAGGTAGTGGTTGTTCAGGATGGCCACCTTGACGGGCAGACAATTGCACACCGCCGTAATGACCTCCTGAATGTTCATCTGGATGCTTCCATCTCCAGCGATGTCCACGACCAGCCGGTCCGGATGGGCGACCTGTGCCCCGATAGCCGCAGGAAGTCCGTATCCCATGGTGCCGAGCCCACCTGAGGTCAGCAGGGTGCGCGGCCGTGAAAAGTGAAAGTACTGAGCCGTCCACATCTGGTTCTGCCCGACTTCCGTGGTGATAATGGCATCTCCCCGGCACACCTCGTAGATCTTGTCGATCACGTATTGTGGTTTGATGATCTCGCTGTTCTGCTTGTAGGCGAGCGGGTACGTCTCCTTCCACTGGCGGATCTGCTCGATCCAGGGAGCCCGCAGCGCATCGAGCCCTTCGATGGGTTCCGCTTCCGCCGCTTCGATCAGCTTGCGCAGAGCGTTCTTGCAGTCGCCCACAATGGGTACATCCACCTCGATGTTCTTGCTGATGCTCGTCGGGTCGATATCGATGTGGATGATCTTGGCCTTGGGAGCAAAACCGCTGATCTTGCCGGTCACCCGGTCATCGAAGCGCACACCCACCGCAAGCAGCAGGTCGGAATGAGAAATCGCCATGTTGGCTCGATATGTGCCGTGCATTCCGAGCATCCCGAGCCAGAGAGGGTGCAGGTCCATGTTGCCCGACGAGTCCGGTACCACTGCCGGAAAGCTCCCCAGACCCATCAAGGTGGATGTGACGGGAGCCTTCAGCGTCTCGGCCAGCCGAACCAACTCCTCGGACGACTCGGACAGCACCACGCCGCCCCCGGTGAAGATCACGGGAGTTCGGGCTTTCTTGATCAGTTGGTACGCGCGCTTGATCTGGCCGGAATGGGCTTCCAGTGTGGGCTTGTACCCGGGGAGGTCCACCCTTCTCGGATACCGGAAATCGGTCTGAGCCTGAATGACGTCCTTGGGCAGATCCACCACCACAGGACCGGGGCGGCCTGTTCGAGCCAGGTAAAAGGCTTCCTTGATCACCCGCGGCATGTCGTTCACGTCCCTCACAAGATAACTGTGCTTCGTGCAGGGCCGCGTTATGCCGATAATGTCGACTTCCTGAAAGGCATCGTCCCCAATCAGCGCAGTGGGCACCTGGCCCGTGAATACCACCATGGGAACCGAATCCATGTAGGCGGTGGCTACTCCCGTCACCGTATTGGTGGCTCCCGGCCCGGAAGTCACCAGGCATACTCCCACTCGCCCCGTGGACCTCGCGTATCCGTCGGCCATGTGAGCAGCACCCTGTTCATGCCGCACCAGGATGTGCCGGATGTCGTGATTGGGCATTTCATGATAGATGTCCAGTACGGAGCCGCCGGGGAATCCAAAAATGACTTCCACCCCTTCTCTCTTCAAACACTCGAAAAAGATCTGTGCTCCCTTCAGTTTCATAAAAACCCTTGCCTGCTGAATGATTTTGGAATTAAATCTTTCTTTACTACTTCACTCTCATTGCTTTTGCAATGGGTTATTTTTATTTATAATCTTAAAGATTTTCGCAGGATAGAAAAATTTTCGCGCTCATCGAACTCGGAATTCCGCGGGGACTCGAGGGGAAAGAGACGTGATCTTCAGAAGGAATTGAACTGAATCCGCCGGAAACCACGGCCGGCCCGTGCGGTACCCGGCCGCCGCTTCCGGCAGTGCGGTCGCAGCGCTTGAATCGTTGTATCCCTGGTTCTAAGGCGGTCTGGAACCTCCCGGCAGCTCACGAACAGTCGATCGCTTCGTCAATACCCCTGCCCGCCAAGACCATAGGGGAAACGTTCTCTTCCCTGGGCACCAGGCAGTTGACAAGAGCAGGCCCAGGTTCAGCGAGGGCCGCGGGCAGCAGGCTGAGCACCTCCTCCTCGGAAGTGATCGTGTAGGCCGGAATACCATAGGCCTCGGCCAGCCGGACGAAATCGGGATGGAACCTGAAATTCACGGACATGTACCGGCCCTCGCAGTAGAACTCCTGGAGCTGCCTCACCATCCCGAGGGTATGGTTGTTGAGAATCAGGATCTTGATGGGCAGTTCCTGCTCCATCATGGTGCCGAGTTCCTGCATGGTCATCTGGATACTGCCGTCTCCCGTGACCAGGATGACCGGCTGCCCCCTGCTTCCGAGACATGCGCCCACGGCCGCAGGCAGGCCGAATCCCATGCATCCGAGTCCTCCCGAAGAAACCAGTGTGCGAGGACGCTTGAATCGGTAATACTGGGCGACCCACATCTGGTGCTGACCGACATCCGTGGCAACCACCGCCTCTCCTCGGGTGAATTCGCAAAGCTTTTCAATCACGTACTGGGGCTTGAGGCCTCCTTCACGATCGTAGGTGAGGGGGTATTGCTTCTTGAGTTCAGCGATGCGCGCGAGCCAGCGGGAACGGTCCGTCTTTTCGAGCAGTGGGAGGAGGTCCTTCAAGATGAGCTTTACATCCCCCACAAGCGGAACGCTCACCGACACGATTTTTCCGATTTCGGCCGGGTCGATGTCGATGTGGATCACGGTGGCTTTAGGGGCGAACGCCTTGATCTTCATGGTCACACGGTCATCGAACCGGGCTCCCAGGGCGATGAGCAGGTCACATTCGGTCACGGCCATGTTGGCGTAACGGGTACCGTGCAGACCGAGCATGCCCAGGAAGAGGGGATGATCGCCGGGGAAACTGGCGAGCCCCATAAAGGTGTTGGTAACGGGGGCCGAAATCGTTTCGGCCAGCTGCAGCAGTTCCGCGGCCGCGTTGGCTCCCAGTATACCCCCTCCCGCGTAGATGACGGGCCTTTCGGATTTCCTGATGAGTTCGGCGATTTCGTGGATCTTTGACGGATGCCCCCTGTACGTGGGCTTGTACCCCCGGAGCCGCACCGTGGAAGGATACTTGAAGCTGATCCTCGACTCGGCCACATCCCGCGGCAGATCGATCAGAACCGGTCCCGGCCGTCCCGTGGATGCGATGTGAAACGCATTCTTGACGATGGCGGGAAGCTTCTGCGGATCCTTGACCAGGTAGTTGTGTTTGACGATGGGCATGGTAATGCCGAAAATATCCACTTCCTGGAAGGCGTCCGTCCCTATCTGGCCCGTGGACACTTGTCCTGTGAAGAGCACCAGCGGGATGGAATCCATGTACGCGTTGGCTATGCCGGTAACCAGATTGGTGGCTCCCGGACCGGAAGTGGCCATGCAAACGCCCACCTTCCCCGTGACCCTGGCATATCCGTCCGCCGCGTGGACCGCCCCCTGTTCATGCCGCACCAGGACATGCCTGATCTGGGACGAATGATAAAGCGCATCGTATACGGGAAGAATGGCTCCTCCGGGATAACCGAAGACCCATTCCACGTTTTCCTTTTCCAGACATCGGATAAGGGCTTCCGCCACTGTCATTTCCAAGGCGATACCTCCACCAGGTTGAGAACGGCCTCGCTTTCACGGTCTCAGCGAGCTATTCTTCCTTCATTTCCTTCGACGCGCCGCTGTCGACACCCGAAAACCGCGTGCCCCGCAGCATGGCCACCTTGCCCGTGCGCACCAGTTCCTTAATGCCGTACGGGCGCAGAGACTCCTCAAAGGCATTGATCTTGCCTTCATTGCCCGTGCACTCGAATGTCATGGTCTTGCGGCCCAGGTCGACCGCCCGCGCTCTGAATATGCCGGCGATATGCATGATTTCCACGCGCTGGCTGGGCTCGGCCGCCACCTTGATCATCACGAGTTCTCGATCGACGTACTCTTCCGTGGTGATATCGCTGATCTTGATGACATCCACCAGCTTGTGCAACTGCTTGGTCACCTGCTCGATGTAGCGATGGTCGCCTTCCACCACGATGGTCATGCGGGAAACGTCGTGCTTTTCCGTGCGCCCCACCGCCAGACTGTCGATGTTAAAACCACGCCGGGCAAACAGTCCGGCAACCCGGGTCAATACACCGGGGCTGTTTTCCACCAGTACCGAAAGGGTGTGCTTCATGCCTCCGTACCCTCCTCCAGCCGGCATGTTATAAAAGTCGCAGAAATTCGTATAAGTTTATAAATATATCCCAGATGCAAAATAAAACTAAAGCAAAAAATATTCCGCGGAATGACCGGTATTGAATTACGGATCGATTTCAGATACTTTTCCAGGTACCACGGATCGAAAATCCGGTGCGGTGCGGTTTTTCCGGAAGCCGGGCCGCATCGCCCGTACTTCCTTCACCCCAGGAAAGCACTTGCTCATGAAAGAACAGGCATCGACTCATCGCAACATCGTCCATTTCTTCTTCGAACTGGGAATGCTCAAGAAAACCCCCAGGACGGGGTTCCAGTTTCTCGGGTCGGGCGGTGAATCCGTGGCCGACCATTCCTTCAGAACGGCAGTCATCGGCTACACCCTGGCACGCCTGTCCCCGGGCGTCGATCCTCACAAGGTCGTGTGCATGTGCCTCTTTCACGATATACCCGAGGCCAGGACGGGAGATCTGAATTATGTCAACAAGCAGTACGTCTCATCGGGTGAACGGGAAGCCGTATCCGATCTTTCCCGAAGGCTTCCGTTTGGAGATGAATACAGGGCACTCCTCGATGAATACAGAAGCGAATCGTCCCGGGAAGCCCTGCTTGTCCACGATACCGACCAGCTGGAGCTCATCCTGTCGCTCAAAGAACAGCACGACCTGGGAAATTTCTACGCCCGCAAATGGATCCGCTTCGCACTCAAAAGGCTGAAGACGGACCTGGCCGAAAGCCTCGCCGCCGAGATACTCGAAACCGACTCATCGGACTGGTGGTTCAAAGGCCACGACCACTGGTGGCACAGGACTCAGGAAGACTGATCCTTTTTCCTGCGCTCGGCCAGGGAAACCACCTTCCCGTTTCCCACGGCGCCTCCCGCCCCCTCCCGGCCCTTCTGCCGAGGATCTTCACGGGGTTCGTCCGACAGTCCGGGCAAGGGTTCTTCCTCGCTTTCGTCCGCGGGGGCCACGACCTTCTCAATTCGCACGGGACGGCCGCCCATCGTGAACTCCTCCCCGTCGATATAGGCGCGACGAAGTATCCAGGTGATCACGAGCAGCGGCACCTGCAAAACCAGCAGTTTCAAATGGAACCACCCGGGCTTGACGTCCGGGGTGACGGATTCGACCCGTGCGAAAAAAGCAGGAGATCCATCCATGGATACGAGTACGACATCTCCAAGGTCGGCCATTGCAGCAACTTCCCTTCGTGTTGGCGGCTCTTGCGCCGCCGTCTTCGACTTCTCATTGCCCGAATCCGCAGCACATCCGTTATCTCACACATCTGGCTCTTCCATGAATGTAGCTGTCATCCAGCACTGCCGGTATCAGCGGAAGGCGGGCCATGCCGGGGGGGGTGAATTCGAAAAGTACTTCGAGAAGCAGTGTCACGATCCTGTAGGTCACTCCCCACAGCATTTCCGTGTGCCCCTCTTGACGGTAGAGGAAACAGGGAAACTCGAGCTGGCTGCCATTGAATCTCCATTCCAGGTGAGGAGGCACATGGAGGCGGAAGACCGCATAGTGTGAGGGGTTGAGCAGGGCTCGAAGGGGGATGAAAAGGATCTTTTCCACCTCCCAGCTGGGGAAGAAATTTTTCTGCCAGGAAACATAGGCCACCATGGGGTGGATAACGCGGCGGAAGAGGAGCAGGCACTGGGAGGGCAGAGGCCCGAGAAATCTTGCGGCAAAGGGATTGAGGCGCATTTCCTCCCAGCTTTCCCGAAGCCCGGCCGCGAGAAGCAGCGACAGAAGGCGAGCCTCCCGGCGCTGGTAGCGGCGCAGGATCTTCCACGCCGGCCAGCGGGAAAGCGGAGAGAACGGGAGTGCAAGAAGCCTGGCGAGGTAAGGATCGACGGTGGTTTCGACGGTTCCTCCCGGGCAACACAAATCCCCCGGCTGCCGTACTTCCTGCGAGCGCTTGTTCAAAATGACACAAATCTCGGGGCGGTTTCCATTTTCAACCACCTGCTCACCCAGGAGCAGCATCACGCTCGATGACTGCACCTTCTCGCATTCCGTATCGGCGAACAGGGATTCACAGCCGCATCTTTCGGCCAGGGAAGAGATAATGTGAGACTGTAATGCCCGCGGATTGTCCAGCAGATGAAGGTTCATTCCCGGGTTTCCTCCAGGGTCTGCCGCTGTTGCAGCTTCTCGTCCAGGCGCTTGGTCGAAACGCGAAAAAGGGTTTTCATTTCAGGCGCAAAAAGGCTGATCTTGAATTCCTCGATCATACTGCGAAATTCGTCGAGAAACACCATCGTTTTCTCCTCATGCGGGTCCGGAACGGACTGCAGGAGGTCATTGAAGCTCGTGATGTAAGGTTTTACCTGTTCTTCCTTCACACGGTCCTTTTCCGGGGCGACATACACCCTTTCCGCTCTTATGCGAAGAGCCCTGAGGTAGCGTGGAATCCGCCGGATATGGTTGCGCGAATATTCGGCGAGAAAACCCGCGGGCACGAGAGACTGGAATTCTTCGAACAGCAGGTCCAGTCGATCGAGGACGGCACGGTTTCCTCCGGCCATCTTCCGGAAACGCTCCAGGCTTCTCCTCGTCTCCTCCCTTTCCCTCAGCACTTCCAGAACTTCCTCGAGGATTTCGGCAGCCGATGTTCCCAGCCGCCCATCGAGCCCCTGCACGGTCTCCCGGAACCTCCGATAATCCACGCGGGTGCACGGATGCAGGCCGAACAGCTCCCGGATCATGTAGTCGTGCAGCTGGCGGTCGGCTTCCTGCCTGCTTCCCATGAAGAAGGCTCCCGACGCGGCCTGCTCGGGAATGACCCAGCTCTTTTTCAGGTATTTCAAGTCCGCCGCGAAGGTCAGCAGGAAAAGCAGGCGCAGGCCTCCAAGGCTCGCCCGCCTGGCGGACTCCTCGTCGGGGAAGAGCCGGATCGCCGCCCGATCCCCTTCCGCTGTCAAAGCCGGGTAAGCATACCTCGTGAGTCCGAGGGCGTCTTTCCCGATTTCGACCTTTGCAGGCAGGTCTCCAAAATCCCAGGAAGCAATGCCTTCCCTTTCCCATTTCACACGGGCGGCTGTCCAGAGCCGATCTTCATGGCGTTCCACCGCCAGGGAAGCCAGTGATTCGAGGTCCCTTCCCGCCCCCAGCACGGTGCCTTCCGGTCCGATCACTTCGAATCTCATCCGGAGATGCTCGGGCAGGGCCTTCGATTCCCACTGCTCCACAGGCACGCGGACTCCCAGCACTTCCTGCGCACAGCGGCTCAGTTCAACATAAAAGCTCCCTTTCCGGAAAGCGACGCATTCAGCCAGTCGTTGCGCTGCATCCGCAACGGGGACGAACTGCCTGCGGATGCTTTTCGGCAGAGACTTGAGCAGGTGCACGATCTTTTCCCGGAGCATTCCGGGAACAGGGCGTTCGAAGAGATCAGGGCGAAGCTCGGGGATCAGGTGAACGGGAACGGTCACCGTAACGCCGTCTTCTTCGTCCCCCGGCTTGAAGGCATAGCGCAGAGGGATCTCCTGGTCGCCCACCTCGAGGGTATCCGGGAATTGCCGGAGAGTCTCAAGATCCGGGGCGGCCCGGAGCAGATCCGCCTCGGTCATCCTGAGGCAGGAGTCCCCTCCCTGGTCCTTCAGAAACCTGTCGAGGGAGCGGCTGTCGGAGATATCGGGCAGGCGGCTGTCATAGAAGCGATAGAAAGCCTCCTCGTCCACGAGAAGATCGCGGCGCCTGGCCTTGCTTTCCAGTTCCTCGATCCGCCGGATAAGTTCCCGGTTGTGATCGAGAAACCCGTATTTTCCGGAGAGATCGCCTTCCACGAGAGCGGACCGGATGAATATTTCCCTTGCTTCTTTTGGATGGATGCGGCTGTAGTTCACCTTCCGGCGTTCCACGACGGGCAGGCCGTAAAGGGTCACCTTTTCGAATGCGGTCACCTGGCCCGCGCGCTTCTCCCAGTGAGGTTCCGAATACGAGTAACGGCAAAGATGTCCGCCGATTTCTTCGATCCACCCGGGTTCGATATTCGCGGCGGTACGGGCGAACAGCCGCGAGGTCCGGACCAGCTCCGCCGCCATAATCCAGGCCCCCCCCCTGTTGAAGAGTCCTGAACCCGGGAACAGCATCACCTGCCGGTTGCGCGCCGCAAGATACATGTTCTTTTCCCTGCGAACGGCGACCTGGCTCAAATACCCGCTGAGGATCGCTCTGTGTATGGCCTCGTACCCCACCGGCTCCGTGTTCGGTTTATAATCTCCCAGTTCTTCGAGAATGCTCCCGATCTCCTCGTGAATGTCCTTCCATTCCCTCATGCGCCTGTAGGACAGGTAATGGTCCCGGCAGAACCTGCGAAACCGGGTTCGACTTGCGGCTTCACTCTCCCGCGCTGCTTTCCAGATCTTGAGAAGGGAGACGAAGTCGGAGCGCGGATCTCGAAAGACAGACTGCACCTGGTCGGCCTGGGCTTCCTGCTCGAACGGCCTTTCCCTGGGGTCCTGGATGCTGAGAACCGCGGCAAGAACGGTCAATTCCTGAAGTGCGCCTTCCCTGGAAGCTTCAACAATCATCCGCGCAAGACGGGGATCGAGGGGAAGCCTGGCCATCAGGCGTCCGAGGGGCGTAAGCTTCCGATGCTCGTCCACGGCACCCAGTTCCTTCAACACGGCAAAGCCGTCCTTGACGGCCGCCGGAGAAGGCGGATCGAGAAAAGGGAATTCCTGGATGCTGCCCAGGCGAAGGTAGAGCATCCTGAGGATGACCTCGGCCAGGTTGGATCTCTGAATCTCCGGCGCCGTGTACATGGGCCTGTTGAGATAGTCGTCCCTCGAATAAAGGCGGATGCATATGCCTGCTCCGACTCTGCCGCATCGACCTTTACGCTGGTCGGCACTCGCCTGCGAAACGGCTGTCACGGGCAGGTTTCGCGTCCTCGACCCGACATTGTACTGGGAAATCCGGGCAAGGCCCGTATCGACGACATACCTGATTCGGGGAATGGTGATGGACGTTTCCGCCACATTAGTCGCCACCACGATCTTCTCTTCGGTCGAGGTCTGGAAGATACGGCGCTGGTCCACCGACGCCATCCTGCCGAAAAGGGGCAGGACTATTGTGTTGAAATATCGCTTTTCCTCGAGGCGCTGCACCGTTTCCCGAATGTCGGATTCGGTGGGCATGAAGACGAGTATATCCCCGCGGCGATCCCCGTCTTTCCAGGATTTCAGCTCGTCCACACACGCGACGGCCCGATCCACAATGCTCGATTCCTCCTCATCCTCGTCACTTTCGCCTTCCTCCACAGGACGGTACCACACCTCCACAGGATACGCACGGCCGGAAACCTCGACGATGGGTGCCCCTCCAAAAGCTTTCGAAAAGCTTTCCGGATCGATGGTGGCAGACGTGATGATCACTTTCAGGTCCGGGCGCCTGGGAAGGATTTTCTTGAGCAGGCCGAGGAGGAAATCGATGTTCAGGGTCCGTTCATGGGCTTCGTCGACGATGAGGGTGTCGTAGGCCCTGAAGAGACGGTCTTTTTGAGCTTCGGCAAGAAGAATGCCGTCTGTCATGAACTTGATGCGCGTGGTCTTTGCCGTGCGGTCCTGGAAACGGATCTTGTATCCTACCAGCTTCCGACCCTCTTCACCCAGTTCCTCGGCCACTCTTTCCGAAAGGGTGATGGCGGCGATCCTGCGGGGTTGAGTGCACCCGATCAGTCCGAGGCGTCCTCTTCCCGCTTCGAGGCAGAACTTGGGTATCTGGGTGCTTTTCCCCGACCCTGTTTCTCCTGTGACAACAAGGACCTGGTTCTCCCTGATCCGCTGCACGATAACCTCCCGCTTCTCCATAATGGGAAGTTCCGGGGGGTATCGGAGCAGACGGGAGATTTCGTCCTGCACAAAACAGCTTCTTTGCGATTTTTCCAAACCCGCTCTGCTCATACCACCTTGCCGTCAAACCTGTCCTGCCGCCCGCAAGTTATGTGTAACACTCCCCGGCCGATGGGGGAACCTCTGTTCTTGAAGGAAAACGCAATAACATTCGATTGCTTCCGCCGGGTTGAATCCGGAACGAGGCGATACCCTTGAGCGGTGATTCTCCGAGGAAGACGAAACCGTGGTTGCAACCAGCTGCCGCGGGAGGCACTGGATTCCACTAGAAACAGCATCGAATCGAGATGAGATCTTTACAAATCCCGCGGCATATGTCAATTCTCTGAACCAATTTAAAGTCTTGCGGTGCAATGGAATCGGGCGTTCCATGGGTCCGTGAAAATACCCGGCTGTGCCGGGACACGTATTGGAGGTCTGGACGGCGAAAGGCTCCACAGGGAGCATGTTACTCCCGCGCCCGCCGGCGTGTGCAGGACTTCGGGGAAAACATCTTTTCTGCAACCGGGGAGAATAATGGAAAGGTTTCGACTCGACGTGGAGGATGCGGCGGCTTTTCTGCGGTCTTTCATCAAGACCCCGCCGACGACGGGACTGATTCTGGGTACCGGACTGGGAGGCGTGGCGGCTGCCATGGAAGGGGCAACTTCCCTGTCCTACGAGGAGATCCCACACTTTCCCGTCAGCACCGTCGAGAGCCATCACGGCCGTCTGATCTTCGGACGATGGGCCGGCAAACCTCTGCTGGTCATGCAGGGCAGGTTTCACCTCTACGAAGGATACACCGCCAGGCAGATCTCGTTTCCCATCCGCGTCATGCGCGCACTGGGGATAAAGACTCTCATGATCTCATGCGCCGCGGGAGGGCTCAATCCACAGTTCCAGGCCGGCGATCTCATGCTCATCACCGATCACATCAACCTGACCGGCCACAATCCGCTGATCGGACCCAACATCACATCCTGGGGACCAAGGTTTCCCGACATGGTGGAACCTTACAGCAGGCGCCTCCAGCGCCTGGCCATCGAAACGGCACTTTCCGAGAAGATACTTCTTCATAAGGGAGTCTATGCGGGAGTTGTCGGCCCGAACCTGGAGACAGCCGCGGAAATCCGTTTTCTGCGCGGAGTCGGCGCCGACGCCGTGGGAATGTCCGTCGTCATGGAGGTGATCACGGCCGTTCATGCCGGCATGGAAGTCCTGGCCGTTGCGGCAGTAACCAATGTCAACCTGCCGGACTGCTACCAGCCGGCCTCCGTGAAGGAGATCATCGCGGCGGCCGAGAAGACGGGGCCCGTTTTCATGTGCCTCCTCGAAGGCGTTATCGCGGGTTCTCAACCTTTTTGAACCTTACCGGAGCAGACAAGAACATGCGGGAGTCAGCAGGACCACCAGGTGGCCATGAAACGGGGAACGCCGATATTCTTCTTGTAAACGGTATCGTGCTGACCATGAACGGCAATTCGGACACATATGAACCGGGGGGAGTGGCGGTTCGAGATGGAGTCGTCATGGATGTCGGCCCTTCGGAACACATCCGGTCCCGGTACCGTGCGTCGAGGATTCTGGACACATCCGGGTGCGTTGTCCTTCCGGGTCTGATCAACTCGCACACCCACGCCGCCATGACCCTTTTCCGGGGGCTGGCCGACGACCTGCCCCTGCTGGACTGGCTCGAGCGGCACATCTTCCCCGCCGAGAAGAAGCTCTCCGCCGAATGGGTCTACTGGGGTACGCTGCTCGCCTGCGCGGAGATGATCCAGTCCGGCACCACCACGTTCTGCGATATGTATCTATTCGAACACGAGGTGGCCCGGGCCGCCGGGGCGGCCGGCATGAGAGCCCTGGTGGGCGAGGTCCTCTATGATTTCCCTTCCCCCGCGTACGGGCCCGTCGAGAACGGGCTTCGCCATACGGAGTCCCTCATTGCCGAGTGGAAGGACGACCCGCTGGTGCGCATCGCCGTAGAACCCCATGCAGTTTACACCTGTTCACCGGAACTCCTGATAAAGTGCCATGAACTGGCCGCAAAACATGACGTTCCGTTGATCATACATCTGTCCGAAAACGATGCCGAAGTGAACCAGGTCCGCAAGAGGTACGGAGTGAGCCCCGTCGTGCACCTCGAGAACCTCGGGATGCTCGACCGTCGACTCATTGCCGACCACTGCGTGTCACTCGACGAACGGGACATGGAGCTTCTCGCTTTGCGGCAGGTCCAGGTGGTGCACAACCCGGAAAGCAACATGAAGCTGGCTTCCGGAATAGCTCCCGTCCCCCGCCTGATCGACCTCGGCGTCAACGTGGCCCTCGGCACCGACGGCTGCGCGAGCAACAACGACCTGGATCTTTTCGGGGAAATGGACTCCTGCGCGAAACTCCACAAGGTCGCCACCCTCGACCCGACGGTACTGCCTGCGGGAACCGTTGTGAAAATGGCCACGCGCAACGGGGCCCGGGCACTCGGCATGGAGGGGAAAACCGGCGAAATTCAGCCGGGCTGCTGGGCGGATATCATCGTGGTGGATCTCGACAAACCCCACCTCACCCCTCTTTTCAGCTGCGCCAGCCACCTCGTCTATGCCGCCCGAGGATCCGACGTACGGCACAGCATCATCCACGGCAGGCTGGTCATGGAGAACCGAAGGCTGCTCACCATCGACGTGGCGGAGGCAATCAGTCGTGTGCGAGAGTTCGCTCGAAAAATCCGGGTCTGAATTCCCCGGCGGCCATCCGCGCCGGGCGGACTGGGTCCTGCTCAACGCCGAATGGATCGTAACCTGCGACAGCAAGATGCAATCCTTCTCCTCGGGGGGCATGGCCATCACCGGAGACACCATCTCCGCCGTGGGGCCCTCTCACCTGATCGCGTCGCAATTCACCGCGCAGCGCACACTGGATCTCAAAGGCTGCATGATCATCCCCGGCCTTGTCAACACGCATACCCATGCCGCCATGAGTGTCTTCAGGGGCATGAAGGACGATCTGCCTCTTCAGCGATGGCTTTTTGAAGTTATCTTCCCCGCCGAAAGACGCATTGCAGACCCCGACATGGTGTACTGGGGGACCCTTCTTTCCTGTGCTGAAATGCTGACGGGAGGCATTACCACATTCTGTGACGGGTATTTTTTCGAGGAGGCCGCGGTCAGGGCGGCCATGGACTCCGGCATGCGCGCCGTACTCGGCCAGGGGATTCTGGACACAGCGGCGCCCGACCAGGACGGCGAGGAGCAATCCAGGGATCGCGCCGCGGCATTTATCGAATCCTTTCCGGGGAACATCGGCAGGCTGAGGCCTTCATTGTTCTGCCACTCTCCCTACACGTGCAGCGCCGGCACTCTTCAATGGGTTAAGGCATTCTGCCGCAAACACCGGGTTCTTTACCAGGTCCACGTGGCCGAGACGGCAATCGAAGTGGCCGAATCCACAGCCCTGCACGGTCTGCGACCCGTTGCCCGCCTCGATGAACTCGGAGTCCTCGACACCGGCACACTCTGTGTCCACGCCGTCTGGCTCGACCAGGAGGAAATCAGGATCCTTGCCCGCCGAGGCGCCGGGGTCTCCCACAACGCCGAAAGCAACATGAAACTGGCCTCGGGAGTGGCCCCGATTCCGGACCTGCTCTCTTCCGGCGTAACAGTGGGACTCGGCACGGACAGTTGCGCCGGCAACAACAACCTGGACCTGTTCTCCGAAATGGACAAGGCAGCCAAGCTGCACAAGGTTTTTCGCAAAGATCCCGTCGTCTGCGGAGCCTCCCAGGTGTTGCGCATGGCTACGCTTGACGGAGCCCGCGCTCTGGGTTGGCACGACGATACAGGAAGCCTCGAAGCCGGCAAGAAGGCCGACCTGACCATCATCGACATCGAACGGCCGCACCTTGCTCCCCTTTACGATCCCGTTTCCCACCTGGTCTACGCAGTGAAAGCAAGCGATGTCCGTCACGTATGGGTCGACGGTGTGCAGGTCGTGTCCGACGGCCGAGTTCTCACCATCGACGTGCCTTCGGCCATGAAAGAAGTGAAACGCCTTGCCCGCAAGGCGGGAGGGCTGGATGGGACATCCATTCCGTAAAGTCGAGAGTACCGGTTCCCGCAGAATAGTCTCCGGATGAGCATTTTCCCCGCCCCCGACATCTCTTCGATGCAAAGCGGCATTGAAGTGCATCATTTTTGAAGAATTTTGTTCAGAATACGTGTATAGTGCATTCATGGATCAAGAGAAGCTGAAACGCAGTCCGCCCTGGAGTTGGGTTTTGGGCAGCTGGAGACTACTTGGCCGGTCCGGTCTCTGATCACTTCCGAAATATAAAGAATATACCATGCGCGAAAAACACAAGATACTGATCGTCGACGACGAGGCACCCTTTCGGTCGGCCTTGAAGAGGCTCCTTGAAAAGAATCACATCGTTCTGCAGGCGGACAGGGGATCTACAGGTCTTCAGATGGCGGAACGGGAAGAGCCGGACCTCATCCTGCTCGATATCGGCCTGCCCGACGGGAGCGGCCTGGAACTGCTGCCCCGTTTCAAGGAACTGCGGCCGTCTCCCACCGTGGTGATGATCACGGCCTATGAGAAGGTAAAGGATATCGTACTGGCCATCAAGAGAGGCGCCTTCGATTATCTGGTCAAACCGGTGGACCTCGACGAATTTGAACTCACCATCCAGAACGCCCTCGAACACAGCGGCCTGAGGAACGAAGTAGTCCGGCTGCGCCAGGAGGTGCAGCGGCTGCAGGGTGTAGACCGCCTGATCGGCAGGGATCCCGCCTTTCTGGATGCGCAGATGCTGGCCATCAAGAGCGCTCAGAGTCGAGACGCCGGGGTGCTCATCCAGGGGGAAAGCGGAGCGGGTAAGGAGCTGTTCGCCCGGCTTATCCACACCAAAAGCCCGCGGGCCGCCTACCCGTTCGTGGCTCTGAACTGCGCGGCGTTCGGTACGGAAATCATCGAGAGCGAGCTGTTCGGTTATGAAAAGGGAGCCTTTACGGGGGCGAAATCCGAGGGCAAGGAAGGTCTTCTGCAGGTCGCCGACGGAGGCACTCTTTTTCTCGATGAGGTCGTGGACCTGCACCCTGAGATTCAGGCCAAGGTTTTGAGGGTATTGGAGGAGAAGGAATTCTACCCCGTGGGGGGAACTCGAAAAAGAAAGGTGGACATCCGCATCGTATCCGCCTGCAACCAGGACCTGTGGGAAATGACGGAACAGGGCAGATTCCGCAAAGACCTCTACTTTCGCCTCGCCACGATTCGCATCGATCTTCCCTCGCTTCGCCGGCGCCCCGAAGACATCCTGCCGCTCGCACTCTTCTTCATGGAAGAATTCAACGACAAGTACGGTAAGAAATTCCGGGGATTCAATCCCAAAGCCGAACAACTGCTCTTGAACCATGCCTGGCCGGGCAACGTGCGGGAATTGAGAAATACCATCGAGAGAGTCATCCTGCTCGAAAACGACGAGATGATCCTTGGCCGGCACCTGCATTTTCTGGGCGGGTCGCCGGGAGCCGACAGCCCCGCGCCTTCCGGCCGGTTCAAGCTGGATCTGCCCGAGGACGGCATGGCACTCGATGAAGTGGAAAAGGAGATTATTCTGCAGGCCTATGAAAAGTGCGGCAGAAACAAGTCGAAAACCGCGCGCTTTCTCCATCTGCCCAGGCATATCCTCATCTATCGGCTCAAGAAAATGGGTGTCGAAAACTGAACAAAATCATTCAGCTCCAATATTTGATCGAACAATATTCGCCATCATCATGATAACTCATTGAATTTAAACCATATTGCAACCTAGGCAGGCAATGGGTTCTCCCGCTGCCCCGAGGATACCGAACAATATTATCCGGTCGAGAGTCGAACGAGGATACGTGGAGACTGCTCAAAGAACCTTCATGAGCGCCGTTTTGGAGGCATCCGGGAGTCTGGCACGGCTTTTGCTGCTAGAGAAGGCATGAGGCAAAACGTAGAAGCTGAAAATCGTATACTCCTTGTTGAAGATGATGCCCCTTTAAGACGCTCTTTGGAAAATTTTTTGGAACGGGCCGGGTATGCCTTTGATAGTTGCTCAACTGCTCGTGAAGCTCTGCAGCTCGCCGAGAAAGTTCATCATGGAGTTGTGATCTCCGAATATCATCTTCCTGATGCCGATGGAACCGGACTGCTGGAAAAGTTGAAAATCCTTGTACCTGAGATGGTGGCGATTATTCTTTCCGAGTACGACTTTCAAGTGGTGGCGGATGAGATTGTTCGAGTGAGTGTTGGATCGTATCTGAAGAAGCCGTTTGACCTGGTGGAAATGGAGTCTGCACTCTCAAGCGCATTTTCAAAGGCTGTTCATGTGACCGACAATATCGACTGGAAACAGGGTATTGGTGGAAAAGGTGTACCTGTCTCAAATTTCAAGTAGGGAACTCTCAGAAGTTGCTTGTTGAATGCTGGAATCTGTTCGTGTGGCTGCTGAAATTCTTCCGAATCCTATCAGGACTGTTCAAGCTGAAACGAAACTGCGTGTGTGGATGGCGTCTGATTCATGTTCCGGTTGCCGCTGATTCTGTGTTCTTGTTGAAACGCCTGCTGAAGCTCGATAGCGACCTGCTCCTCGATCTCTAACTGTTCCATCGGATTTGCGAATCGCGCTGATGCTGCAATTCCTGCTGCTTGCGGAAATTCCTGGTTGAGTCTGTTTACGGTTGATCTGAGAGGCCCCTTGTTTATAGTCGAAGGCCATAAGGGATATCCCTTATGGCCTTCGGTTTTTTGGTTCATCCGGCAAACGAGTACCTCGGGTGCTTTTCACGCATCCAATGCTTTCACGCATGAGGTGCTTTTCACGGAATGGATCGATGGCATCACAGCGTCATTCGGCATCACGTCGTCGTTCTCGAAGGCGGGAATCCAGCCTGAACACGAATCACACCATAAAGATGTCTCCACCCTGGACTACCATGTTGTATTCATCTTATCCTCCAGGCTCTTTCCCATTTCTTGAAACTGTCTCACTATGCATGGTTACTTTTCCTGGTTTCCCGCCTTTTGTTGGAATGACGATGCGGAGGGCAGTGACGGTGTTGCGCGAATGACGAAGTGATGACGAATGACGGTGTTGCAAGGGTATTCCACCTTTGTGCGGAAACCCTCCCGGTACGCGTTTGCCGGATGAACCGGTTTTTTCTGCTCCCGCCCGCGGAACGTCTCGATAATAATCTTCCACCCACGGGTCTTCCCGGTGAATTTTCTGAAAACACTTGCAAGGCACACCCCGGATTGAGTACATACTCTCATTGTAAGCATCCAACCCATCTCGGACAGGAGAGTGTGATATGCAATCAAAAAAACTGGAACTCATTGAAAAAATGGAGCAAAAGGGTTTTACCATTCCCGAGGCGGCGGAAAAGATCGAATTCGATCCCCAGCTGCTCGAATTATACCTGGCCAAAGATACCTACCCCGTCCCCAAGAGGATCCTGGAAAAACTGGCGGGAGCCGTGAACGGCTGATCCGGTTTTCCCCGCCTGCATTTCTTACCTGTGCCGGACAGATCCCTCGATGCCCCCCCAGGCGCAAACCATCCGGGAATGTTCGGCGCACGCAACCCCATTCTGCTTGTGCAAAAATGCCAGGCGGAACGCACAAAAGATGCATGGAACCGGGAATGTTTTCACAAGGTATCCACTACGAAAGCATAATAAAATTAACTTATTGCATGACCTTTTCTTTTGTGTTATCGGTCATTATATGAATTGATCCTTTGCAGGGGTCATGAAACCGCTCTCGATGGGTATGTCCCGCGGGAGCGAGCAGCACCGCGAAAAGGATCCCGAGGCTGGTTTCTCCAATAAAGCCTCGACTTTTTGCTGCATGGATCCTTCGGATCCCACGCTCACTGTAAAACCTGATCTCATCAGCTGCTATCGAGCATTGTTGTTCCCTCCGGTGGAACGTAACACAGCTGTTCGGTTTCCGGGCGGAGGGTGCGCAGCCCGATCGGTGTGGCAACGTGATGCCTCGATTATTCTTTCCACAGGCGAGGTGTGCCGGCATCCGTGTTTGACGAACGTTCACAGGTTTCAGGAGGTTTCATTATGCAAAACGAAAAGGATTTCGAACGCCGTCTGGAGCAAAAGGGGGTTTCGCGAAGAGACTTCATGAAGTTCTGCACTCTTCTTTCCGCAACCATGGGCCTGTCTTCTTCATTCGTACCGCGGATCGCGGAGGCCATCGCAAGTGCTCAGCGCCCTCCCGTGGTCTGGCTGGCTCTTGCGGAATGCACGGGTTGTGCGGAGTCCGTTCTGAGGACCACCTACCCCTGGATCGACGAACTTCTCCTCGACATCATCTCCATGGACTACCATGAAACGATCATGGCGCCTTCCGGCGAGGCTGCCGAAAAGTCTCTTCACGACACCGTCACGAAATACCAGGGAAAATTCATCTGCGTGGTGGACGGCGCCATTCCCACCGCCGACAACGGTGTCTACGGCATGGCCGGCGGCAAGACCTTCCTGGAAATCGCGAAGGAGGTGTGTCCGAAGGCACTGGCCACCATCTGCATCGGGACATGCTCGTCTTACGGCGGGCTGCCCGCCGCGGCTCCCAACCCGACGGGAGCCAAGTCCGTGAAGGACGCCATAGGGATCAACACGGTGAACATTCCGGGCTGCCCGCCCAATCCGATAAACTTCGTGGGCACGGTGGTCAATTACCTGCTTTTCGGGAAGCTTCCCGACCTCGACGGGAAAGGCCGTCCTCTGTTTGCCTATGGGAAGACGATTCACGATCAGTGTCAGCGGCGGTCCCATTTTGAACAGGGTGAATTCGTGACATCCTTCGAATCCGATGAGGCGAAAAGAGGGTACTGCCTCTACCAGATGGGCTGCAAGGGGCCCGAGACCTACAACAACTGCCCGACCGTCAAGTTCAACCAGGGGACGAGCTGGCCCGTTCAAGCCGGCCATCCGTGCATCGGATGCAGCGAACCCGACTTCTGGGATAGATTCTCTCCCTTTTACAAGGAACTCTAGTCACCCCTTGCCGAAAGCCGGTGCAGCGGGACAGATCACAAACCTTCACAGGAAGTGAGGAGAACCGGTTATGGGAAAACGACTCGTCATCGACCCGATCACACGCATCGAGGGTCATTTACGGATAGAAGTGGAGGTCACCAACGGAAAGGTGAGCAACGCATGGAGCAGTTCCACCCTGTTCCGAGGCATCGAGATGATGCTCAAGGGCCGTGACCCCAGGGATGCCTACCTTTTCACCCAGCGCGCCTGCGGCGTGTGCACATATGTTCATGGGCTGGCTTCGGTGAGGGCCGTCGACAGCGCCGCCGGCATCGAGATTCCGGATAACGCCCGGCTGATCCGCAATCTGCTCCTCGGCGCACAGTTCCTGCACGATCACATGGTGCACTTTTACCACCTCCATGCCCTGGACTGGGTGGACATCATCAGTGCCATGAAGGCCAGCCCCCAGAAGACAGCGGAACTGGCCGCGAAGGTGAGCCCGGCACCCCGCAGCGGCGTCAGCGACTTCAAAATGGTCCTGGCGCGACTCAAAAAATTCGTGGACAGCGGACAGCTAGGCATATTCGCCAACGGTTACTGGGGACATCCCGCTTATAAACTGCCTCCCGAAGTGAACCTGCTTGCCGTCTCCCACTACCTCGACGCACTCAGGCAGCAGGCGCGGACCGCCCGCATGCACGCCATATTCGGCGGCAAGAACCCTCACATTCAAAGCCTGGTGGTGGGCGGCGTGACCTGCGCCACGGATTTGACTCCGGATCGCATCGCCGAATTCCAGTACCTCTGGAAAGAGACAATGGACTTTGTGAACCGGGTCTACATCCCCGACGTGTTGGCCATCGCCGGGTTCTACAAGGACTGGGCGAAAATCGGGGGGACCACCAATTTCCTGGTCTACGGTGATTTTCCGGACAGCAACAAGGAACCGGAAAGCTTCCTCTTTCCCCGGGGCGCCATTTTCAAACGCAATCTAGGCAAGGTGGAAGCTGTGGATACGGGGCAGATCGAGGAGCACGTCAAGCACAGCTGGTACGAGGGTGACAAGGCCCTGCATCCCTCCAGGGGAGAAACCAAACCCAGGTACGAGAATCTCGATGTCGCCGAACGCTACAGCTGGATGAAGGCTCCACGCTACAAGGCCGAACCCATGGAAGTCGGGCCGCTGGCTCGAGTTCTGGTCGCTTATGGCAAAGGGCACGCTCCCACCAGGAAAGCTGTCGACGACCTGCTCAAACAGCTGGCCGTCCCCCAGGAAGCGCTCTTCTCGACCCTCGGGAGAACCGCCGCGAGGGCGCTCGAAACCAGGATCATCGGCGAAGCCATGGAAGGCTGGATCAACAGCCTGGTCGAGAACGTAAAGAAAGGCGATACGAAGATCTACACGGACTACGAGATGCCCAGAGAAGCCATGGGCGCCGGACTCAACGATGTGCCACGGGGTAGCCTCGGACACTGGATCGAGATCAAGGACGGCAAGATCGAAAACTTCCAGCTTGTCGTACCGTCGACCTGGAATCTCGGACCGCGCTGCGCCAAGGACAAGATGAGCCCCGTGGAAGAAGCTCTTGTGGGAACACCCGTTGCCGACCCGAAGCGCCCTGTGGAGATTCTTCGCACCGTGCATTCCTTCGATCCATGTATCGCGTGTGGAGTGCATGTCATCGATCCGAAGACAAACGAGGTGTATAAGTTCAAAGTCGTTTGATGTTCGACTCATCGTGACCATACGGAATGAGAACCGGGCCTCTCAGGCCTGGTTCTTCTTATTTAAGGATTTGTCCTCGTTCGGTTTGGTCCGGTCGCCGACGCAGAGGGATTCCACGAGGACGTCTCCTTTCTGGAATGACCATCACCGCCGGGCGTCCGGGGGTAATCACCGGCATAAGGGCTTGTTATGAACGAAGCCAGGATACTCGTTCTGGGCGTGGGCAATATTCTTCTCAAAGACGAAGGAGTGGGGGTGCGCGTCGTACACCACCTGCTTGCCCGGTATCGGTTTTCTTCCAACGTGGAACTCATGGACGGCGGCACGCTCGGTCTCAGACTGCTCGATCCCGTTTCCCGGGCGGACCGTCTCATCGTGGTGGACGCCGTCCAGAACGGGCATCCTTCTGGAACACTGTACCGTCTGCCGGTCGAGGAACTCGAAAAACGACTGACCTTCAAGAACTCTCTCCATCAACTGGACCTTGTCGAAACACTCGCCTTTTGTGATCTGCTCGGTCATCGCCCCCAGGCGGTGATCATCGGGATCGAACCCGCCGATATTTCGCCATGGGGAACGGAATTGACGGACGCCGTGCAGGCGAGATTCATCGAGATGTGCACGATGGTACTCGATGAAATCAAAGAAGCGGGCGGTTCCTGCTCGCTACGGGAGGACTCGGCCCCCGGTCAAAGGGACCCTTGTTTATCTCGGGAATTTTGATATCTTTACAGGTAAAATTTCTGAGGGAGCGGTTCCGGAGCGTGCGATGCCCTGTTTCCCGTGCGGCGGGAATCCGGGCCGGCGATATGGAGCGGAGAACGGAATGCCCGGAAGGGACATCGCTGCGGCCGGTTTCCTGTTCGAGGAGCATACCTGATGTGCCTGGCAATACCCGCGGAAGTGGTTCAAATTGAAGATGAAATGGCGACGGTACGGATCGGTGATGCGCTGCGCAAGACTTCCCTGATCCTTTTGCCCGACAAGGCCGAGCTGGGGGATTATGTCATCGTGCATGCCGGCTTCGCCATCCACAAGATCGATCCTGAAGAAGCCGCGGAATCCCTGCGCCTCCTTCGCGAACTCGCCTCCTTCGCCAGCGAAGAAGATCACGGCTGAGTCCGGGCTCCACGCCGGGAGCATCTTGAGGATCATTGAAACAACAGGGCGAAGCAAGCCTGAAATGCGCCGCGCAGAGGAATACGTGTTGAATCTCCATTGCGGAGCGGGTGTCCATTGGGAGGCGGCGGGGAGGGGAGCAAACACGAATGAACAAGGTGATCATCAGTGTGCTGGGGCAAGACAGGCCCGGAATCATCGCCGCGGTATCCAAGACTCTGTTTGAACACCAGTGCAACATCGAAGATGTGAGCCAGACCATCCTGCAGACCGAATTCGCCGGCGTCTTCATCGCATCTGTCCCGGACCACGAAACCGAGGATTCCCTGCTCGATGGTCTGTGCAGGGCTCTGACCCCGCTCGGCCTCAGCGTGCTGCTCCGCAGGATGGACGATGCCCCCGCCTGGACGGCTCCCGATACCGAACCCTTTGTGATCACCACCATCGGGCCTGACCGCCTCGGCCTCGTGGCCGGGATCACCGGACTGCTCGCCGGCTTCGGTGTGAATATCACCAATCTCAAGGCGGTATTCCGCGGTGGAAGCGACCCCATGCAGAATACGATGATCTACGAGGTGGACATTCCCGTCGAAATCGACCAGAGCCGTTTCCGTGCGGCCCTGCAGGAGCGGGCTCGAGATCTCGGCCTGGACATCAGCCTTCAGCACAGGAACGTGTTCGAGGCTATTCACCGGGTTTAGAAGGAAGACCATGTTAAGCGACCGCGAGGTAATCTCCACTCTCGAAATGCTCAAGAACGAACATCTTGACGTGCGCACCATTACCCTGGGAATCAGCCTGTTCGATTGCGCGGCACAGGATCCACGCATCTTCAGGGAGAACGTGCGAAAGAAGATCATCCGCCTGGCCGGCAGCCTGGTGAAGATTTGCGACGAGGTCGGATTGAGATACGGCATTCCGGTAGTCAACAAGCGTGTGGCGGTAAGCCCGATTGCGGTGGCGGCCTGTTCCCACTCCTCCCTCGATATGATCGAGATTGCCAGGACCCTGGACGAAACTGCGGCGGAAATCGGCATCGATTTCATCGGAGGGTTCAGCGCCTTGGTGGAAAAGGGTTTCACAACCGGCGACATGGCACTCCTGGACGCCGTTCCCGAAGCACTGTCGGCCACCGGACGTGTATGCGCGTCCGTAAACGTGGCATCCACTCATGCCGGCATCAACATGGACGCCGTATACCTGATGGGAAAGGTCATCAGGAAGGCTGCCGAACTGAGCCGGGATTCGGATGGAATCGCGTGTGCAAAGCTTTGCGTCTTCGCCAACATTCCACAGGACGTGCCCTTCATGGCTGGAGCCTACCTGGGTGTGGGAGAACCCGACGCCGTGATCAACGTGGGCGTGAGCGGTCCCGGCGTGGTGAAGAAAGCCATCGACAGGGCTCGCCTTTCCTCGCCTTCCCTGGACCTGGGGGCACTGTCCGAGATCATCAAGCGCACGGCCTTCAAGGTGACCCGCGTCGGTGAACTGATCGGCCGGGAAGTCGCCGGAAAGCTGGGAGTCCCGTTTGGAGTGGTGGATCTATCCCTGGCGCCGACTCCCAACGTAGGGGACAGTGTAGGGGAGATATTTCAGAGCCTGGGTCTGAGCAGTATCGGAGTTCCCGGCACGACCGCGGCGCTGGCTCTTTTGAACGACGCCGTGAAAAAGGGTGGCGCCTTTGCCAGCTCTTATGTCGGAGGTTTGAGCGGAGCCTTTATTCCCGTGAGTGAGGATCTGAACATAGCTGAAGCGGCGGGGCGGGGCTTTCTGACCATCGAGAAACTGGAAGCGATGACGAGCGTCTGTTCCGTGGGACTCGACATGGTCGCCCTGCCCGGGGACACTTCGGCTGAAACCATCGCGGGCATTATAGCGGACGAGATGGCCATCGGCGTGATCAACAAGAAGACCACCGCAGCCCGGCTGATTCCCGTTCCCGGCAAGGTTGCCGGCGAGAAGGCGAGCTTCGGCGGTCTGCTGGGGGAGGCCACGATCATTCACGTTCCGGGCGGCG
>JABUEY010000222.1 GCA_013314815.1 Syntrophobacteraceae bacterium | reverse complement strand
ATCTTGCAGACTTCTCCTCGCCTGCCGGTGGTTGGATTTGGCAATCAACCAACTCGCCCTTGGGCATCTGGTGGATAGCCGTCGCGCCAACTCGAATGTTATAAATCGATACGACACGGTCTCGAAAGCGGGAATCCAGTCCAATCACACATCGCACCACAAAGATCTCTCCACCCGGGATTGCCTTGCTCTATCCATCTTGTTTTCCAGGCTCTCTCCCATTCCTTGAGACTGTTTCGCCATGCACGGTCACCCTTCCTGGATTCCCGCCGTTCGCGGGAATGACGTTGCAATGCCGAATGACGTTTGTTGCGGGAATGGCGTTATTGGGGGACTGACATTGCCGCGCGTGTGTTCGACCTTTGTGGGACGACTGTCCGGATACGCGTTTTTGTGAGAAGAACCTGTCTTATTTTCCCATTTCAATCCGTCGTCCCGGTGACATCCGTGCAGCAGGCACTGGAGCCTCGATACCGGGGGGCCCGATTCACAGCAGCTTCGCGCATGCACACGGCATCTCTTCATCGACGGCTGGACTGAATCCCTGCGTGCGGCTCCCTGTTGATCGTGGGCGAGGGGAAACCTGGTACTCATTATCCGAATCCGGATAGACAGGTTATTTCTTGTTTAAAGTCATTGACAAAGTCGGTGGTCATTGGCATCAAATGACAGGTGTATTGAAGAATCAATGTCGAATAAGTGGTGCACTCATGTGCGACCGGCGTCGTTCGTCTGCAGCAGTAGGGAAGGCGGATCGCACTTCCATCCCTTTCAAGCAGGTAGCCGCTGTTTTCAAACCGGTAGAGCAGCATTCCGGAGAGTCGCCGAGATGGTCGATATTGTCCGGGATGTGTGGAAGTAACCGACAATACAGGACTATGTCGGATATGAGACAGGCATACACAGGAGAACTCTCGTGCGGGGTCTCCGCCGGCAGCAAACTGCTCTTGAAGCGGTTCCCCGGGTCGGCAACCATGGATCATAACAATCATCTCTGAAGACTTGAGTGCAGGATTTTCAATGAATAAGCCGACATACCAAGATCTGGAACAGAGGGTTGCGGAGCTTGAAGCGGAGATTGCCGATCTCAAGCAGGTTATCCACGTTCGGCAATACAGTGAAGACATATACCGTGCTTTCTTTGAGAACAGCATCGATGCTCTTTTCATCACAACGCCGGAGGGCCGGGTGATGGAGGCGAATCCTGCCGCGTGCTCGATGTTTGGTTACAGCCAGGAGGAACTCATCCGGTTGGGAAGGAGCGCGGTGGTCGACCTCGAGGACTGCGGGTTGCGTGATGCGCTTCAGGAGAGGGCACGGACGGGAAAATACAAGGGTGAGCTTATATTTAAGCGAAAAGACGGAACGAGGGTTCCGGTGGAAGTCACTTCGGCCGTATTCAAAGATGACGACAGTGTTCGAACCAGCATGATCGTGCGTGATCTGACCAACCTCAAACGGGCGGAGGAGGATCTTCGCGAAAGCGAAAATAGATTTTCCAGCGCTTTTAAGTACGCAGCTATCGGGATGGCCATCGTATCGCCCGAGGGAAGATTGCTCAAAGTCAACCGGGCCCTCTGTGATCTTCTGGGGTATTCCGAAGAAGAATTGCTTGC
Organism: Syntrophobacteraceae bacterium; assembly: GCA_013314815.1. Classification (GTDB taxonomy): domain Bacteria; phylum Desulfobacterota; class Syntrophobacteria; order Syntrophobacterales; family Syntrophobacteraceae; genus JABUEY01. The sequence goes on along the minus strand of JABUEY010000222.1, from coordinate 2,028 downwards.
CAGGGACTATCAGTGTGTGACCCATCCCGAAGACCTGGCCCGCGACATGGCTTATGTGGAACAGATGTTGGCCGGAACGATCCAGACCTACAACATGGAAAAGCGTTACATCCACAAAGAGGGCCACACGATATGGGCGCTGTTGAGCGTCTCGCTGATCCGGGATCCGTATCATACCCCGAAATACTTCATATCCCAGGTTATCGACATCACCGCTCGAAAATCAGCCGAGGAGATGCTGCGCTCGCAGGAACAATTTCTGAGAACGGTCGTGCAGACCACGGCTGTAGGTTTCTGGGTCGTCAGTTCAGATGGAATCATTACGGATGTCAACAAAGCCTATTGCGCCCTTTCGGGCTACGCACGGGAGGAGATTCTCGGGTTGCACGTAAACGACATAGATGTCGATGAGACTCTGGATCAGACGAGAGAAAGGATTCATCGCATCATTGCCAGCGGGTCGGAGTTCTTTGAGACGCGCCACCGGCGGAAAGACGGCAGTGTATTCCCCGTGGAAATGTCAGCCACGTACCTGGATGTGGACGGAGGGAAGTTTGTTTGTTTCGGGCGGGATCTTTCCGAACGCAAACGGGCTGAAGAGGCTTTGCGTGAAAGCGAGGAAAAGTATCGTTCGCTTACGAAGGACGTGCTCGACAGTTCGGAAGTGGGCATCTGTATCCTGGATTCCGGATTCAGGGTTGTCTGGGTGAACCATGCCCTGGAGCGGTTCTTCGGCTTGCGAAGAGATGATGTCGTCGGGAGGGACAAGAGGCAACTGGTGCGGGAACGAATCGCGGAGATTTTCGAGGGTTCGGAAGCCTTTGCCGCTAAAGTGTTCGCAGCTTATGACAACAACACTTACACAGAGAAGTTTGAATGTCATGTATTGCCCGGCGGCCGGCGCGAGGAGCGATGGCTCCAGCACTGGAGCCAGCCCATTCAGTCAGGATTGTACGCCGGGGGCCGCATCGAGCATTACTATGACATTACGGGCCGCAAGCAGGCGGAAGACGCACTCCGGGCGAGTGAAAAGACTTTTCGCCAGCTGGCCGAAAACACCGAGGCGATCCTGTGGGAGTATCACATCCCTTCGGACAAATGGACCTATGTTGCACCTCAATCAAAGCGCATCCTGGGCTATGTACCCGAGGACTGGACCGATCTCCGGTTCTGGATCGATCGGCTTCATCCGGATGATCGGGACTGGGCTTCGAAGTACTCCGCAGACCTGACGGCCCGGGGGGAATCGCACGAATACGAATACCGGTTCATGACAAAAGACGGGAAGCCGCGGTGGGTGCGTGACGTGGTCAGCGTCGAGATGCGTGACGGCAAGCCCGTGACGAAGCGAGGCTTCCTGATCGATATCGACGCGCGCAGGCATGCCGAAGAAGAACGAAAGAGACTGCAGGAGCAGCTGTACCAGGCTCAGAAGATGGAGTCCGTGGGGAGGCTGGCCGGAGGAGTCGCCCACGACTTCAACAACATGCTCGGAGTGATTCTCGGCTACACGGAAATCGCCATGAGCAAGGTGAACCCGGATGATCCGGTACACGACGATCTGAAACAAATCTTCAAGGCCGCTCAACATTCCGCCGATGTCACGCGCCAGCTCCTGGCCTTCGCCCGTCGGCAAACCATCAATCCCAGGATACTCAATTTGAACGATACCGTGGAAGGCATGCTCCGGATGCTCAGAAGGCTCATCGGCGAAGACATCGACCTTTCCTGGCACCCCGGAACCGGCTCATGGCTCGTGGAAATGGATTCCTCCCAGCTCGATCAGATCCTGGCCAATCTTTGCGTGAATGCCCGGGACGCCATCTCCAATGTGGGCAAGATCACCATCGAAACGGATGTAAGGACCTTCGACGAAGTCTATTGTGCCGATCATGCCAATTGCACTCCCGGAGAATATGTCCTGCTGGCAGTCAGCGACGACGGCCGCGGAATGGATAGGGAAACACTGGAACACCTATTCGAACCCTTCTTCACGACCAAGGAGGTTGGAGAGGGTACCGGGCTGGG
>JABUEY010000221.1 GCA_013314815.1 Syntrophobacteraceae bacterium | reverse complement strand
AGATGATGCACGCCATTGGTCACGTGGCCGATATCGAACCCGGGAAACATCTGCCTGGAAATCTCGCCGTGAAGCTGACTCACCCCGTTGCTTGCGCGGGAAAGGCTGAGAGCGAGGATGGTGGTGTTGAGCAGGTCGTCGCCCGCCAGCTTGCGGATATTTGACGGCAGGTACGGCCCGAGGATCTTCGATGCCATTTCATAAGTGAACTTGTCATGGCCTGCGGGAACGGGAGTGTGTGTAGTGAATACACATTTCTGACGGACTTTTTCCTCGTTGCCGTTGAGGTCCTTCAGCAGGGCGAGAGTGAGAAAGACGGCATGGCCTTCGTTCATGTGGAAGGTGGTGATTCCCGGCTCGAGCTTCTTCATCGCCAGGTATCCTCCAATGCCGAGTACCGCCTCCTGGCAGATGCGGGTATGCTTGTCTCCTCCGTAGAGGAACTGGGTGATGAGGCGGTCGTCCGGACTGTTCAGTGGAAGGTCGGTATCCAGGAAGTAAACGGGCACACGGCCGGATGTCCCGATCACGTTGTGCTTCCAGACTCCAATGTGCACGTCACGCCCGCCGATGTGGATGGTGACCTTGAAGGGCAGGGGTTCCATGAAGGCACGAGGATCAAAGTACGGGTACATTTCCTCCTGCTGTCCCAGCGGATTGATGCTCTGAATGAAGTATCCCCGTTTGTAGAGCAGAGTGACAGCGACCAGCGGCAGGTTCAGGTCCGCCGCGGACTTGATGTGGTCGCCGGCAAGAATGCCCAGGCCGCCGCTGTAAGTAGGAATATGCTCGTTCAAGCCCACTTCCATGCTGAAATACGCCACTTTCATGAATACCCCTTCTTCTCAGGTCGAAACAGTTCCGTCCGGACTCATTTAAATCAATATTTATAGCATATCCTGGAAGAATGATAAGCTTGTAATACAAGCCCTTTCCCTTACAAAAAAAAGCCCCACGCAGTTTCCGGGGGCTTTTCGTGTCTTTGGCAGATGCCGGACCGGGTGAAAGAAGGCGGGATGGTCCGGCCGGGTCTTAGGATCGGTACGGGGCGGCGAGCTTGACGGCTTCCTTTTCCGTGGACAACAGTCCTGTGGTTTCACCTGAAAGAAATGCTGCATAGCCGAGAGAGAGTCCGAGGCTCCTGCTCAGGTTCTTCAAATCACCTGAGACCTGGGGTTGAGTGATCAGAACCACCAGGTCGAACACATGGGTATTCTCCGTTCCGTTTTCGACTGTCACGAGTCTCAGGTTCCCTTCTGAACCGGCTTCCACGGAGGAAACTTCACCCTGGCTGACCTGGATGCCGTCCAGTTCATGAACGGAATTACGATGTTCTTCGAGGAAGGCATCCATATCGCGGGCAATCACCCGGATCCGGGCATCCCCGAGTTTGCGGCGCACCAGGATAGCTTCATTCAGGGCCAGGCATAGAGCTGCCGCGTGCATCGAAGGCGCGGCCGACGGGTAGCTCTGGACAAAGGCTACGCTCGAGGGGATCCGGCCGTCCAAGGGCCGAATCACAAGCCCGGAACTGGGGCCGGAGTCGCTCAGCATGCGTTCGAGCTGCAGGTCGGTGATGACGTTGAGTTCCCTGCCGAGGCCGAAACGTCCGTCGATGCGGTCAATGGGACGTTCCACGCCCGGGGCCAGGATAACCGTGTCGGCATCCAGGTCGAACAGTTCGTCCTCCATTTCGAAGTTGATGGCCTCGGGCTTGCATTCAGCCCAGCAAAGGGCGCAACCCAGGCAACGGCGGCAGCTCAGGCAGCGTTTTGCTTCCTTCACCGCCCTCTGTTCGTCGAATCCCAATTCGACCTCTTTGTAGTTATCGACTCGGTCCTCTACCTTGAGCTCGATCTGATGCCCGCGTGCAGTGGGAATATCGGGGAATTCGACGATATAACGTCCCTTTTTTTCATATAGCATGGCAACCTCTTCATCGGGATATCCAACAGGGGCGTGGACGGCACTTCGGATCTCTCGAAGTAACCCTCAACGCTCTCATTGCTTCCTTTTCGTTTCCAGGTAACGGACGATTCCCATCGCCGCTTTACGCCCGCCGGCACAGGCGCGAATCGCGATATCCGGTCCGGTTTCCACGTCTCCCGCGGAGAATACTCCCGGTACATTGGTCATGAAAGTCTCGCGATTCACATTCAGGGTGTTCCACCGGCTGATGTCCATGCCGCTCGATTCAGTGATGAAAGAGAGGTCCGGACGTTGTCCGATGGCGGGGATCAGGGTCTGGGCCTCGACAATGAACTCGGAACCCTCGACCGGCACGGGACGCCGCCTTCCACTGGCATCCGGCTCACCAAGCTGCATGCGAAGGCACTTGAGACCGGTCATGCGTCCGCCTTCACCGACGACTTCGATCGGGGCCACCAGGTACTGGAAATGGATGCCTTCCTCTTCGGCGGCATCGATTTCCCACGGGCTCGCAGGCATTTCCTTCCTGGTGCGGCGATAAAGAACATGAACTTCCTCGAATCCCTCCCGCCTGCTGACCCTCGCGGCATCCATGGCCACGTTGCCGCCTCCGATGATCACCACCTTGCCCTTTGCGTCGATCTTCCTGCCCATGTTGGCATCCCGCAAGAAATCGACTCCGTCGACGACACCCTCCATGTCTTCTCCCTTGATCTGGAGCTTCATGCCCGCATGGGCGCCGACGCCAATGAAGACGGCGCTGAACTGCTCCCTGATCTCCTCAAAGGAGATATCTCTTCCAATCCGTGCGTTGCAGCGCAGTTCGATGCCGTGGGACAGGATCCAGTCGATCTCTCTCATGAGTGTGGGTGTGGGCAGGCGGTATTCGGGAATCCCGTAACGGAACATGCCTCCGGGCTCGGGAAGGGCTTCGAAGCAGACGGAGCGGTACCCGGCCCTGGCCAGGAAGTACCCGCACGTCAGGCCGGCCGGACCGGCGCCAATGATGGCTATCTTTTCCTTGTGGAATTCATCGGGAACTTCGACCGGCGCGGGGATGTCGTGAAGCATCTCCCAGTCTGCGACAAATCGTTTGAGACCGCAAATGGAGATGGGTTCATCCATGTATCCGCGGTTGCACGCGGTTTCACACGGATGTGGGCAGACGCGGCCTATGGCAAGGGCGAAGGGCAGGCGCTCCCGGATCTTGGCAAGGGATTCGGCGTACCTGCCGTCGGCCACCAGGCCCACGTAGGAGCGGATATCGAGGTTGGCCGGGCAGGTCGCCTGGCAGATGGGCATGTCTTCCTTGTAGATGTTGTATTCCGCGGTCTCGGGATTGAAATAGTCTATGGCCGTCCGAAACCCCAGGCCCTCATTGAAATCGTCATACATATGGATGGGGCATACGCGGATGCAGGCCCGGCAGTCGTTGCATTTCTCCCGGTCCACCCTTGGTGCAAGCCTTCTTACCCTGAAGTGATAGCCTCCGTTGTCTGCGCTGACTTTTTCCACGCTGGCATTGGTGATTACCCGGATGTTGGGATGCCGCCTGACGGCTTCGATCCGCGGGTCGGCAAAGGGGGTGTCCGCAGTGATGATTCTGTCTTGAGGAATACGCCCCCCGCCGAGGCTCGGAAGGGGTTCCAGCAACGTCACCTGCATACCGGCTTCGGCCTGTTCCAGTGCTGCCGCCAGGCCAGAGGGATCCCCTC